>JANPFJ010000177.1:0-3639 GCA_031423355.1 Gemmatimonadaceae bacterium
ATTGACGTGGTCAACCCGCCCCTGCCGCACCAGCCGGCTGGGCGAGAGCTGGTGCAGTACCCAGAACAACCGCTCGAAGAACCAGGTGATGAGCGAGTACTCGCGGAGTTGCTGACCAAGCAGGCGACGCTGTGTGATGGAGACCTCGGCGTGAGAGATGCAGGTCACGTGCACTGGATGTGCCGACGGGAACTCGTGGCACCGACGACGGCGAGTCGCGTCAATATTGCTCTGCCGGAAGTGGTTCTGCAGTCAGGTGGAACCCGGCAGCGATCGTTCCGGCGGCGCGTGTGCGGGCCGGGCAGCGCGATGACGCCGGACATTCGGATGCCGCCAGTCGCCAGCGTGGTGGATCCCGAACGATTGTGCCGGTCCGGGATGACCCCTCCGCACGCCAGCCCCGCTATACTGGCGTGTCCGCGTCGGCCGGACGCCACGGACTCCCTCCAGCATCCTGCTCATGCGGCAAAGTGCTTTTCGCCCGTTGATCCTGTGTGCCATTGGCAGCATCGCCTCCGGGTGCGCCTCAATCCGCCCTGCCGCCGGCCCCGCCGCGCGGCCGCGCCTCGCGATCATTTCTGCCTTCGACGCAGAGCTCGTCCGGCTGCGGGCCGCGGCCACGATCACGTCAACGCGCGTCATCAATGGGCGGACGCACTACATCGGCCGGCTGGCGGGCCATGACGTGGTGCTGATGCTGAGTGGATTCAGCATGGTGAATGCCGCGATGACGACGCAGGCCATGCTGGACCGATTCGAGATCCGGGGCATCGTCTTCTCGGGGATTGCGGGCGGTGTCAACCCAGGGCTTCGCGTCGGCGACGTGACGGTGCCGGCGCAATGGGCCAACTATCAGGAGTCGGTGTTCGCCAGAGAAACACCGTCCGGCTGGGAGACGAATCGCATGGCTGGCGAGTTCCCCTCGTTCGGCATGATGTTTCCGAGAGCCTCGTCGGTCGCGCTGACCGCCGGACCGCCTGATTCACTGGTGCGTCGATTCTGGTTCCCGGTGGACAGTGCGTCGCTGGCGGTCGCACGCGTGGCAGCGACGACCGTCCAGCTCAGCCGCTGCACCCGCGCCGGCGCCTGTCTGTCGCACGCGCCGACGGTCGTGATCGGCGGCAACGGCGTCAGTGGGCCGACGTTCGTGGACAACGCGGCCTATCGCGAGTGGACGTGGAGCACTTTTCACGCCGATGCGCTCGACATGGAGACCGCCGCGGTGGCAATGGTCGCGTACCAGAATCGCGTGCCCTACATCGCGTTCCGTTCGCTCTCCGATCTCGCGGGCGGGGGAACGGGAAACAATGAGGTCCCGGTCTTTGGCGCGCTGGCCGCCGACAATTCGGCCGCGCTGGTCATCGCGTATCTGACCGCGCTGCCCGCGCGATAGCGACCATTCACCAAGGCACCGTCCTCGTCATGCACCGCTACTTCGACTTTGCCGGAAGGAAGACCAGCTATCGTCAGGAGACGATGGCCGGCATCACGACATTCCTGACGATGGCCTACATCATCATCGTCAACCCCGCGATCCTGGAGGCGGCAGGGCTGCCACGCGACGCGTCGGTCACCGCGACGATCATTGCGGCGGCATTCGGAACGTTGGTGATGGGTGTGTATGCCAAGCGTCCGTTCGCGATCGCGCCGTACATGGGCGAGAATGCCTTCATCGCATTCACCGTCGTGAAGGGGATGGGGTTCCCATGGCAGACGGCCCTCGGCGCAATCTTCGTCGCTGGCGTGCTCTTCACCGTGCTTTCCGTGCTGAAGGTGCGCAGCTGGCTCGCGAACGCCATTCCCGCATCGCTCAAGCACAGCTACGCGGTCGGGATCGGACTCTTCCTCACGTTCATCGGACTGAATCAAATCGGTGTGGTGGTGCTCGGCGTACCGGGCGCGCCAGTCGCACTCGGCAACATCTCGAGTCCTGGCACACTGCTGGCGATCGTGGGATTCCTCCTCACCGCGTGGCTGCTGGTGAAGCGTGTCCCTGGCGCGCTGATCGCTGGGATCCTGCTGACGACGGTACTGTCGTTCGTGCTTGGCGTCACACCGCTGCCATCCCACGTCGTCAGTATGCCGCCGAGCGTGGCGCCGATTGCCGGGCAGCTCGATATCTCTGGCGCGCTGACGCTGAAGGCGGCACCGGTCGTGATGATCATCTTCGTGCTGGCGTTCGTTGACACGATCGGGACGCTGCTCGGCCTCTCCGCGCGCGCTGGGTTGCTCGACGCCAAGGGCAATCTGCCAGAGATCGAGAAGCCGATGCTGGCGGATGCACTGTCGAATCTGGTCGCACCATTCGTCGGTACGAGCACCTGTGGGGCGTTTGTCGAGTCTGCGGCAGGGATCGAGGAGGGCGGGCGCACTGGATTTACTGCAATCGTGGTGGCGATACTCTTTCTGGCGTCGCTGTTTCTGGCGCCGCTCTTCACCTCGATTCCTCCACATGCGTACGGCATTGCCCTGATCGCGATCGGCATCCTGATGCTGGCGCCGATCACGCAGATCGACTTCGCGGACTACACCGAACTGATTCCTGCATTCCTCACGATCGTGTTGATCAGCTTCACGTACAACATCGGAGTCGGGATGACCGCGGGATTGCTGGTGTATCCGGTGCTGAAGGTGATCACCGGTCGAGTGCGCGATGTGCCGCCGGCGCTGTGGGTGCTGGCGGCGATGTCGCTGGTGTTCTTCGTGGTGTATCCGTATCGGTAGTCGCGAACGGCTATCGCATGGCTGAGTACACCAGCACCTTGAACAGATCGCCGAGGCCCGCAGTGGAGCCGAGCACGTTGGTGTAGATCAGGCCAATCAGGTGCTCCTTGGGGTCGGCCCAATACGTCGTGGCGAACGCACCGCCCCACTCGAACGAGCCCTCGCTCAGTGCCTGGCGGAAATCGTTCTCCGGCGTTTCGAGCGCAAAGCCGAGGCCGAACGCCGGCTGCAGGCGCGGAATCTGGTTGGTGAGCATCAGTTCAATCGTCTTGCGGCTGACCAGTCGCACGCCATCAAGCTCGCCGCCATTCAGGAACAACTGCAGGAATCTGACGTAGTCGGCTGTCGTACCCGCGAGCCCGCCGCCGCCCGAGAAGTACGTGACGGGTCGCGCCGCGGCGTCCGGGTGCATGCCGAACACCGGCTCGTGCGTCGCCTTGACTGTACCGTCTTTCTCTTCGTGCAGTGCGACCAGTCGGCTGCGCCGATCGGCGGGCAGCTCGAACCAGGTGTCGTTCATCCGAAGAGGCTCGAAGATGCGCGTCCGCAGAAAACGGTCGAGCGGCATCCCGGACCAGACCTCGATCAGCCGGCCCAGCACGTCGATGCTCAGACTGTAGATGATTTTTCGCCCGGTTCGGACTTGAGCGGCAGCGTGGCCAGGATCCGCACCTTGTCGGCGAGCACATCACCTTCCCGACCCAGCGCGCTCAGGCCGGCCTTGTTGTAGATCGCCTGGAACTCGTCGCTGCCGATATCGGCGTAGTCGATGCCCGACGTGTGTGTGAACAGTTGGCGAACCGTGGTGCGCCGTTGCGTGGGCCTGGACTCGTAGCTCGAATCGGCCGGGTTGAACTTCGTCAGGACACGCTGCTTCTCGAATTCCGGGAGGTACTTCGCAATCGGGTCATCGAG
>JANPFJ010000178.1:0-51492 GCA_031423355.1 Gemmatimonadaceae bacterium
CGACTGATGCAGGAGACGTACGCCGCGCCCGCACTCGTTCCCGCATCACCGTGGCTGGCCACGGGATCCGTGGCACTCGCAGCAGCGAGCGTCCGCGAGGAACGGGATGCGCGCACTGGGGCCACCTTCCTGGTCGCCAGCGCACCGGCAACGCAGGTAGTCCGCACGTGGGTGGTGTCACGATGGGATGGCGCACGCTGGAGCAGCGAACTGCGCCCTGCGGATGGCCCGACGCTGACCCTCGCCATCGCCACGAACGTCGGCGATGGGGTCGGCTACTGGATCAGCTGGATCGACCGCATCGGTGTCGAAAGCCCACGCGTCGGTTGGCTGCGCACCAGCGACAACGTGTCCCGCGTCATGGCGCCGTGACACGCTGCCTCCTTCACGACCGACCGGCCCGTCATGCGACGCATCCGGTCTGTCGGTGTCGGGCGCCTACTCAGTCGCGGTAGGGCGAGTCAGGCGCGGAGCTCGGCGCCACCAGTGCAACCGGCTGACTGCTGGGCGTGGCCGACGCCGGCGCCGCGGCAAGCGCGCGGAGTATGCCAGGACCCAGAAGATCCGCTTGCCAGCGCCTCAGGTCGGGCGTCTCGTAGAGCTCCTCGAGCGTGGTCGGCATGCGACGCGCGATCGTCTCGAGCTTTTCGCGCGAGCAGAGCACACCCGGATCCAGCTCCAGTCGTGTCGCAACATCGTCGCGCACCGCGCGAACACGGGCCGCCCGATCGTCGAACTCTGGATCCTTCTCCCAGCGTGCTGCCTTGGGAAATTTCGGTAACGCCGCCTCGTCAAGTGCCATCGCACGCGCCACACAGGCGAGGACGACGTCACCACGTTGATCGAGGACGCCTCGCGGCATCCCCTTGATCACGCCGAGTGCCTGCCTGGTCGTTGGCTGCACTCGACAGATCTCCAGCAAG
The DNA here is from genome assembly GCA_031423355.1 of Gemmatimonadaceae bacterium. Classification (GTDB taxonomy): domain Bacteria; phylum Gemmatimonadota; class Gemmatimonadetes; order Gemmatimonadales; family Gemmatimonadaceae; genus JACMLX01. The sequence goes on from JANPFJ010000178.1 coordinate 924, forward strand.
ACATCATTGCTGACGACACGAAACGTCGCTCTGTCGAGCTCCTTCGCGACACTATCACGCCACGGGACCAGCTCGCGCAGAATTGCCAATTCACGGCGCTTGAGATCACGCGCGCCCTTGACCTTCAGATAGAGCAGCGTTGGATCATCGGCGCTCCACTGGGTCTGCTCGAGCCGCGCGAACTCCTCCGCCGCCCAGCCTAGCCGGTCCTTCGCGACCAACTCCGCATGCAGGATGTCACGCAGCGCGAGGAGATACATCGTATCCTGCGATGCATACTGCAGCATGCCGTCGCTGAGCGGCCGCAGGCTCCAGTCGGCACGCTGGAATTTCTTGTCGAGCGAAATCCCGAAGTGCAGTTCGAGCAGCGCGGCCAGGCCGAAGGCCTTGTATCCGAGCAGCTGTGCCGCGATGCGCGTATCGAAGATGTGGCGCGTCGCCCAACCGTAGTCCTGGCGCAGCAGGCGCAGGTCGTAATCGGCATCGTGGAACACGATCTCGATCTGCGGATCCTCCACCAGCGGCCGTAATGCGCTCAGATCACCCGTTGGCAGTGGGTCGACGATGGCAGTGGCCGTTCGAGTCGAGAGCTGCATCAGGTAGACGCGATCGACAAACCGGTGGAAACTTGCCCCCTCGGTATCGAGCGCAATGCTCGGCGCCTGAGCAATTTCACTGGCGAAAGTGGCCACCGCCGCGGCGGTATCGAGGTACTGCATCACATGGCTGGGCGGGCGTGGTGGCATGAGGGAAGCATAACCGCCCCGGGCCCGTTCGGGCTCACGCCATGGCAGATTCCGGGATGGAAAAGACACTGGCACTCCCCCACGGCCTCCTGGCCTGGGACGACATAGGGCCGCACGAGAGCGCACTGCCGATCGTCCTGATTCATGGGTTCCCGCACGACCGCGGCCTCTGGATGGAGCAGGTGGCAGCGCATTCCGCGGCGTTTCCGGGCGCCCGCCTGCTGATCCCGGATCTGCCGGGTTTCGGGCAGTCCACGCCGCTCGCGTCACCCTCGATGGACGGGTACGCCGATACGATCGCGGCGATGCTGGATGCCAGCGGTGTACAGCGCGCAGTGATCGGCGGTCTTTCGATGGGCGGCTACGTCGCCTTCGCCTTCTGGCGCCGCCACGCGTCGCGGGTTCAGGCGCTGGTACTGATGGACACCAAGGCACCGGCAGACACGGAAGCAGCCAAAGCCAAGCGCCGTGACCTGATCGACGCCGTGCGGCGCAACGGCGTTGGCACCGTCGTCCCGGGGCTGATCCCCACCCAGCTCGGCAGCACCGCGCGTGCATCGTCACCAGCGCTGGTGGAGCGGGTGACCGTAATGCTCCGTCGTGCGCCAGCCAGCGGCGTCATTGGCGCCGCTGGCGCGATGATGGATCGGGTCGATTCGACGCCGACGCTGGACACGATCTCCGTTCCGACGCTGGTGCTCGTCGGTGACGAGGATACGCTCACACCGGTGAGTGACGCGCTGGGGATCTCGTCGGGCGTCCCGCATGGCCGCCTGGTGATCGTGTCAGGCGCCGGCCACCTCTCTCCGCTCGAGCAACCTGCGGTTGTCAACGCGGCGATCGCCGAGTTTCTCGACGTCGCCGTCAACCGCTGAGGGGCGCACGCCTCTCGCTCCACGCCTGCGGCGAGCCTTCGAATGCCCCGCGCATCTCAGACTGCGGGGAGACCGCGCGGAGACTGCGCGGAGACTGCGCGCGACGCCGCTGTCGTCGCGCGCGTCGATGATCAGCGCGTCGGGCGTCCCGGCGGTGTCGCGCCCTTGAAGACGTCGCGATTGATCTGCACGTATTTCTGCATCGTCGCCGGCACATCTTCTTCGGGGAAGATTGCCGTCACCGGGCATTCAGGTTCACACGCGCCGCAATCGATGCATTCGTCGGGCTGGATGTAGAGCTGATCGGGACCTTCGTATATGCAGTCCACAGGGCAGACGTCCACACACGCCTTGTCCTTGGTATTGATGCAGGCTTCGGTGATCACGTACGGCATGTGTGCAATCCGACGATTGAAGGGCTGATGAGCGGGGCGCGCGATGCAGTCCCGCGCGTGGAACCGGCGTACGCCGGACAGGTTGGATTTACGACTTTTTTCCGCTGACGCAACCGTTCGGCTGCGAGTCCGACCGTGGGGCTGCGCGCCAGCTCAGCTTCGCCACGGCGGAACATCGCCCTTCCGCTGCAGGTCGGGATTCCACCGATACAAGGTGCAGGTGCGGCCAATGACCTGCACCACCTCGGATCCGGTCTGGTCCGCCAGCTGCGCCGCCGCCGCCTTGGGCGTCGCATCGGTGGTCTTGGCCAGCTGGACTTTGACCAGCTCGCGGGTACGGAGCGCGTCGTCGAGGGTTTGGAGCACCGTTGGCGTGACGCCCTGATGGCCGATGTGGACCGCCGCGGTCAGATGATGCGCCTCGCCTCGCAGGGCTGCACGGTCCTTGCTGGTCATGGTCATCGCAACGCTCCCGGCAGCTGAAGAAAGGGCTTCGGATCGATCGGAACGCCATCCCAGAGGCGATCGCGATCGGAGAGCCGCATGATCTGAAAGTGCAGATGCGGGGCATTCGGTGGTGCATTCCCCGTGCTTCCAACGTAACCGAGCACGTCACCCCTTCGCACTCGCTGATCGATCCGCAGGTCGGGGGCGTAGCCGTCCAGGTGCGCGTAGTAGTACACAAAGCGCTCGTCGGGATCGGTCGCGTAGATCGTGATGCCCCCAAGCGCATTCCGCGACAGACGCCGAATCACGCCGTCATCGGCGCTCAGGACGAGCGTACCACGCGGGGCCATGATGTCTGCAGCGTTGTGCTGCCGGCCACCGCTGCGCCCGTCGAGGAAACTGTTGCTGACGTCGGCCGGATATCGGCCTTCGACGGGCACCGCCAGCGCGCGTTGCCGCAGCTGCTCGACGTCATCGACCGTCACGACCCCCTTGGAGCCATCGTACAGCGCAGGGTCCGCTGCCGGTCCGACCGATGGTGGCGCCGGCCCTCGAGCGTCCGTTCGAGAACGCGACTCAACGGGTAGTATGCCACTTGAACTCCGACATGCTGAAGCCAGTAACGGCACAGCAACCAAGCACATAAGACTAAGTCTACGCGCCAACGTCGGCGCGCTTGGCACTCGCCTCAGCCGAAAAACCGTCAGGATAGCGCTTCCGCAGCTTGTCGACATTGCGCTGCGCAATGTCGTCCAGGGACACGCCGATGGCGGTCGCCAGCCCGGCCACGTACCACATCACATCGCCCAGCTCCTTGACCACCTCATCTGCGTCCAGCGGCTTGCCGTGAAAGAGGTGCTTCTTGAGCATGTCCGCCGTTTCGCCCGCCTCACCGGCGAGGCCCAGGGCCATGTTCGACAACTGGTCGGCGTGAGTGCGTGTGCCGATTGTCCGGGCGGCGAGTTGCTGGTACTCGTCGAGAGTCATGTGTCGCGATTGGCGCAGTGTGATGGAGGAGTGCGGCCGACGGACTAGAATTTACCTGACGCCGCGTCATCTGTGACCCGGCACCCTTTCCACTCGACTCTCATCATGCCCCTCGCGACCATCATTGCCGGCAGCCTGCTCTCGCTGCTGGGTGTCGTCGGCTACTTCTTCAGCGAGAGCCGCAGCCTCACCGCGCTGATCCCGCTCATTTTCGGCACGATGCTCGAACTCTTCGGGGCCCTCGCCCTCCGGCCCGAGTTCAAGAAGCACGCGATGCACGGCGCATCGGTCATCGGCTTGGTCGGTGTGCTCGGCTCGGCCCCTGGTACGCTCACCTTCCTGAAGTTGATCTCCGGCGGCGACGTGGCTCGTCCGTTCGCGGCCAAGATCCAGGCGGCGATGTTCGTGACCTGCGCCGTCTTCGTCGTACTCTGCATCCGAAGTTTCCAGGAAGCGCGCGCGCGTCGCAACGCGGCTGCCGCCTGAACGCGCGACCGGCCGCAGGCGCAGGTTGCACCCCACGCCGATGCCAACACGTCAGCGTCTGATCGTTGCCCTCGGTGTGCTGACGCTCTTCGCTGGCTGCAATCGCGATTCGAGTCCCGGCCGCCATGCCGACACCGTAAGCAACTCCGAGCTGGCGACGGTACCATCCCCGCGCGACACGGCCGCGACGCTGCGCTGGTTTGGTCAACGCGTCGCCGCGATCGAGGGGGACACCGCGGCGATGGACCGCACCGAAAAACCAGTGTCACTCGGCGCCGGAACATCGGGGCTCGTCACGGCGTGGCGGGTCGGCCCGGTCTGGCGTCGGCTACGCCTCGAAGCGGACGGCCCGGGCTTTCGGTCGACCGACGACTACTGGCTGAGCAATGGGGTCTTTCTCGGTGCGCGACTCGCGGTGGTGCGCCCGGACAGAACTGCAACGGTGGAGCAGCTCTGGTTTCGCGACGGCGTCCTCTACCGCTGGACCGATCCATCGGGCCACCAGCTCAATCCAGAAGCACGATCGACGCAGTACGAAGTGCGGCAAATGCGTGCGCGATTCGACAGCCTGCTCAGCCTCGTTGCAGCGGACGACGCGATCCGGAAGGCACAACGCTGAATGAACCGCGCCGCGCTCCGCGTCGCCGCGTCGGACAGTCCGCCCGACGCCTCGACATCGTGTGGTCTCCGCCGCACGCGACCTCAGCGCAGGATCGCCCCCCAGATGAGCGGCTGGGTGTTCATGCTCTGCCCGCGATACTGCGGACGGAAACCAAACAGAATGGCGTGACCGCGACCAACGCTGACGTCGACCAGTGCGGCGCGACCATTCAGCTTCGCGCCGCCGAGCAACCAGCCTGACAGCAGCGGATCACCTGCGGCAGGGTACGATGCCACGGCGACGGCACGCGTCGAGTCGGTGATCTCGAAGGCCGGGCTGTCCTCGAACCAGGCGGCCGGAACCGGGGCCGTCATTCGCTTCGCGATCGGGTGTGCCGCGTCGAGGGTGATCGCCATCAGCGAACCCGGGGCGTAGAAGTCGCTGCTCCGCACGCCGGCGAGCACATTCTTCACCGGCAGATCGAGTACCGCGATTGCGTACTCGCTGGCATCGTTGAACGTGATCATCGTGCCACCATCCTGAACGAACGCCTTCAGACTTGCGGCACCAGCGTCGCCGAGACCACCCCGCAGCGAGTCGGGATACGGCGCGCCGAGCCCACGGCGGAGCTGCGCCGGGTTCTGTTCTGGAAAGATGATCACATCGAAGCGCGACTTGAGGTTGCCGGCACGGAGTTCGACATCCAGCACGGTCCGGTACGGAATGCGATTGACGTCGAAGAGCCAGCGGGTCCAGCCTTCATCCATCGACGCACTGTAGCTGCGATAGATCCCGATACGCTTCGGCGACTTCCCGCTCAAGCCGGCGACGGTGAACTTCGGTTCCGCCACCTGCGGCAACACGGCGGTCATCGGCGGCAGCGCACCACGCGTCGCCTCGACGGTCACGCCGAACAGCAGCGGCAGCGTATGCGCCGTGACGTCATAGGGACGCTTCGGCGGGCCACCCGGGTACTCGCTCAGGTTCGGATACTGCTGTCGCTCCAGCAATGCCTTGGCATACGATCCGAACGGTTGTGCGGTCGGCACGATGTAACTGCCTCCCGGCACCGACTCGTGCACTTCCACCTGCCCATGTTGCAGCGTCCAGATCAACCGCTGCAGCGCCTGCGTATCACGCTGCGCGCGCGGAATGACGAAGGCAGCGGGGACATCCGTCGTGGTCCACGGGTGATTGGCGGCCAGTGCACGGTCACCGATGGCCATGTAGCTCTCGAGCCACTGCCGCCGGTCACGTGCGACCTGCGAGAGCATCGACCAGGTGGCACTGGCCTGATAGGACACGATGTCGCCGATGGTCCAACGCCCACCAGGCCAGCGGGCGGGGAAGTTCCACGACGTCACGCGCGCATCATAGCCGCGCGCGGTGCCGAGCTGCTCCGGTGTCACATCGATCGGGGAGGCGAGCCGCGCGCTCGCCGTTTCGGTCAGGATGCGCACGCCATGATGGTTGAGCGAGTACTGCCGTGCGGGCGACCATTGGTCGTACGACGCGTTCGTCGCGACGCCCGTCTTGCCGTCCGCCACCATCCGCCACCCCATCGCCATGCCGAGTGCGTTGGTACTGGCGGTCAGAATCGGGTCGATGTTCGGCTCGACCGGATCCATGTAGGGCGGAATGAAGATGCGACCGCCGTTGGCACCCTGCTGATGGATGTCGTTGACGATCGCAGGAGTCCACAGCGAATAGAGCGAGTCGACCACCATGCGCTGTTCGACCTGCGTGAACGCGTACCAGTCGCGATTGTTGTCGTGGCCGGTGTAGTGATGATACAGGACCGGCGGCTGTGATCCCTCGGCCGGCGTGCCGACGGTGCTCCGATACCAGTCGCCGACAATATCCACGCCATCCGGATTCTGGCTTGGCACGAGCATCACGATCGTCTGCTTCAGGATTTCACGCGACTCCGGAGTATCACCGCGTACGAGCCGGTCGGCGATCACCAGCGGCGAGAGAAAACCGCCGACCTCGTTCGAGTGGATGCTCGAGGTGATGAGCACGATGTTCCGACCGTCGCTGAGCAGCCGTTCGCGGTCGCCGTCGGCACGTTTCCGCGGATCGAGCAGCTGGTTCTGGATCACGCGGTACTGCTCGAGGTTCGCGAGATTCGCCGAATCGCTGATGAAGGCGACGATGAATGGCCGACCCAGTGTCGTGCGACCGAGCGTGCGAACCTGCACCTGCGGACTGGCCGCATCCAGCGCCGTGAAGTACTCCGTGACTTGCGCCCACGTCGGGAGCTTGCGGTCGGTCCCCGGCTCCCAGCCGAGGATGCTGGCTGGCGTTGGCACGGTGGCGCGCTGCGCGGGCAGCGCAACCGCGCCGGTCAGCGTCAGAACAGCGGCGAGGAAGCGACGCATCAACAAGACTCCCGATGGATATGGACAACACTGAATTGACCCGGCTGCGCTCCCTACGCACCATCGTGCACCAGCGCTGACCAGACCGGTGTCCGGACCGTGTCCGTCAGCGTTTTTCGATCGTAAAACCGCTGGCGAAGCGGGTGAACGTGACAGAGTCCGTCATCCGGAGGGCGGCCCAGGTCTCCATCGCGGGCCGGAGGCTCCGGACCACGATTTCGTGAACGCCATCGCCGTTCACGTCCGTGACGCTGAGCAGTTCGTGCAGCGGATACGAGAGGTCGCGCAGCCTGCCGCCACGTGTCTTGCCATTGGCACGCACCAGCACCACGCGTTCGATCGATTCCGATGTGATCTCGAGGGGGCGAATCGTCAGCAGCGCACGAAAACCGGCGAAGCACCCACGGAGCACACTGATCGCTTCTTTGGGGCCGGCCACGTAACGCGACACCGCGGCGCTGATTGCAGCCGTATCGCCCGGCGAGCACTCGGCAGCGGCGACTGCCCGGGAGGGGACTGCAGGCGCACCGCGCCATTCGATCGGCACCGCCTGCTCAGTGCTGTCGGAGGTGCGCGCATCGAGAAGTGCAAGGATGCGGCGCCCACTCATGCGAAGATGCGTGACCTGGGTCGTCACCGCGCCAGCGCGCGAATGCATGAGGAACACCATCCCTGGCGCGACGGGGCTGCGCGAGGCAAGCATGCGCTCCAGTGCGCCGCGCGCACTCTCCGAGGTCCCAACTCCGCCGTCGATCCTGCCTACATCCATGCCCGCGACGCTGTCAATCGGTTTCGTCATGAACCATCGCTGCGTACGCGGCACGAAGACGGCCCGCTCAGCCAGCGCCGCCGCGTCACCATCGAGTGGCGAACCTGGGGGCGCAGGAAGCAGCGACTGCACCAGTGTCAGGCTGTCGGAAGGCGCGCTCACGACGGAATCAGGACGCTCGTCAGGAATCGAGTCGACGTTTGTCTGGACGCTGTCCGTCGATGCCTGCGCGGAGCCGGGGTTGCTGCCGGTGCCAGTGCCGGTGCAACCAGCAACCGCGAGGACGAGTCCTGCACCGATGTCAGCGAGTCGGGCGATCCGCATTCAGCCGAAGAACTTCGTCACCGCGTCGACGAACCCGTATTTCCACGCCAGCACACCTGCGATAACCGCGAGCAGCAGAAGGGCAAAGCCGGTGATGGCCCTCTGCCAGAGCCGACGTTGCCGGACTTCGCGCTCCTCGCGACGCTCCACGACGCCGAGTTTGCCCGTCGGCACACGGCGCGTATAGTGGTCGGTCCGCATCGCGTTGGCTGTTTCAAGCGCACGACGGACCGGCGGATCCACCGTGAACCAGAGCACCGTTCGGCCGATCCCGATGGCATCGCCATCCGTCAGGCGGGTCGATTTTTCGACCTTGTTGCCGTTCAGCAGCATCAGCGCACCCATTTCCGGGAGCAGCCGAACGGAATCCCCATCGCGCTCGAGGCGCGCATGGGTCCGTGCGACCTCCGGCTCCTGGAGCAATACCGTGCTTCCTGCTTCCCGGCCAATGGTGGTCGGCTCCTGACCCAGCGCGTACACCCGATCCCGCCTGGCATCGCGAAGCCACCCCGAGCCGGTGCCCGTAACAGACGGCGGCGCCTCTGATTCGAAGCGGAACTCGTGTGCACCCATCACGATCACGTCGCCTGGCTGCAACCGATACGGCTCCCCGGTGAGGAGCGCTCCGTTGACGGTGATCTCGGCCTCACTGCTGGCACGGCTGATGGTCGGCACGCCGTACGTGCTGTCACTCATGACCAGTGCGTGCAGACGGAGCAGGTCCGGCTCGCGAATGCGCCAGGTTGCTTCGACGCCGCTGCCGATCGACAAGACGCCCAAACCGAGCGGTCGCGTCTGTTCGCCGAAGATAAGATGGGCCATCTGAACGCTGAGGGGACACCGAGGGTACATTGACGCCTGCACCCTCGAAATACGATTTGAGAAATGAAAAGATAACCGCTGCGCAGCCAGAGCGGGGCGTGGTGGCGTGCTGGCGGGGAGCGTCGGGCGTGTCCAGACCGGCACGGCGCGGTAGGCGGATACTGCTCGAGGCGCCATTATCAGGCGTTGCACTCGTACGGCTCAATTGCCTTGACTGACGCTCGGGAACCGGATGCACGATCGCCCACTGAACTCAGCCGTGCTTCCTTCCACGCTACCCGCGGAAGCGTATGCGCGCGATCTGGAGCGCCTGCGCCGAGCTGGTCCACTCGGCGCTGCTGATGACGTCTGGCTGATGCTCGCCCACACGCTGAGCCGCTGTGCGGGCGTGTCAGACGGTGTCGTGAACGTAATCGCGCCTGAGGCCGCTGATCTGATCGCGGTCAGCGCAGTCGCATCCGGGCTTGGAAGCGAGTCGAGCATCATGCGTGCGGCCAGCGCCCTCCGGAGCCTCACCCCTGGCGGTACGGCGCGGAGTACGCACACGGATGATACGGTCATGTCGGAGCTGGCCGTGGCCACTCAAGCCGTGGCCGAAGAGCTGGAGCTCGCCGGCGCCTTCGAGCTCGCTTACGCGATGCTGAGCGGTCTTCTGCGTGCATTCGCCGCTCGGCTGCCGATGCGGGTGCAGGGCAACGTGCTGGCGCAGCTCGGACGCGCGGCGCGTCAGCTCTCGGCCACAGATGTGGCGCGAGAGATGTACGAAGAGGCGTTGACCATCGGACAGCAGTGCGGTGCGATGGATGTTGTGGCTCGTGCGCAGCTTGGGCTTGGCGTCCTCGGGCTGATGCTCGGAAACTATCCCAGTGCCCGGGAGCATTTCCAGCGCGGACTGCTGAACGCGGAGCTGGCAACTGACCCGGAGCTGATGCGCTCTGCTCATCACGGTCTCTTCAACTGCGGTTTCGCGTCGGGCGATCTTGACGCAGCCATGGTTCACGGCTGGAACGTGCTACGCCTCTGCATCGCGCCCGACTCCAGGGCCGAGGCGTTGATGAACATGGCGGAAATCTGCCGCATGACGGGAGAGCACGATGCGGCGATACGAACGTACACAGTGGCGATCGAATGGACGTCGTCGCGACGGGTACGAATGCACGCGTTGAGCGGAGCGCTCCAATCTGCGGTCGCGTGTGGTCGGTTGTCCGACGCGCGCCGCTATCTCGCCGAGCTCGAGGAGCAGCTGCCTGAAACGCCAGACACATATACGAGGGCTGTCGTCGGTGTCGAGATCGCCGATTCCCTGCACCGTCTCGGCGACGCTGCAGGTGCGTGCGTACATCTGGCCGATGCACTTGCTCTCGCAACCGACAATGCGTATCACGAAATCGCGCACCGCGCGGAGCAGGTGGCCAGCACCTGGCATGTGACAGCGATTGCAGCCGATGCGCGCAGCAAGGACCGTCGACACAAACGGCAGCATCGATCCGAACACTTCCGGATGGTCTTGCGCTCGCTCGAGGGCCTCACTGCCACATCGTTGTAGCAGGCGTCACGAGTCAGTTCCAGGGCAGGGTCGGAGCAGAGGTGCTCTGTACGCTGGCCCAGGGGAGCGTTGGAGCCGAGGTACTCTGCACGCTGTTCCACGGCAGCGTCGGTGCACGCCCGGTCGAGTCGACAGTGGCGTTGACCTTCTGCTCCTGGTTCGGAGTCAGCGGCGACGTCGGATCTGACGTGCACGCAGAAAGACCAGCGGCGAGCAGCAGCAGTGCAGCAACGGTCATGCGGGGGCGGAGCGTCGTCATGGCAGTGTCCTGAGTTGTGGGTATGAGCAAGTCTGCCGATGTCGGCGATGATCACCGCACACGGTGCGGGCACCACCCTCACTGGATGGGAAACCGGGAATTTCCGTTGCTCACTTACGACAGACTCAACCAGAACAGGGCAGTAGAACGCGTGGTTGCGGCCCTCATTCGCGATCGGCACGACCTGGCGCGGTTGGGGGAGGCGCTGCGCCCGGCGGCCGGCGGCCCGCCAGCCGGCATGCTGTGCCCATTCGATCGCATCGATCGGCTCGAGAGTGCCCTGGAGTGCACACACTTCGACGTGCTGGTGATCGAGCCAACCGATGCCACCGGGCAAAAGACCGAGGAGACGATTCGCAGCATCCGGAGTCGCTTTCCGCGACTCTCGGTACTGGGACACGTCGTCATGAAGCCGGGGATGTCGGCGTCGGTGTTGTCGTTCGCGCGCGCGGGCGTGCACGAATTGATTGTCGCGGGCATCGACGACTCGGCGGCCGTGCTGCGCCTGGCGCTCCAGCGCGCATCGCAACGATGTCTTGCCGAGGAAGTGTATGCGGAGGTGAGCTCGGCACTGCCGCGAGAGGCGGCGCAACTCGTTCGCTATTGCATCGAGCACGCAGGTGAGTCACCGACGATCGACGACATTTCCCGCGCGCTCGGCGTGCATCGGCGCACATTGGTGAATCGGATGCAGAGCGCGTTGCTTCCGCCACCGAGCGAACTCTGGGCGTGGTCGCGCGTATTGTTGGCAGCCCGATATCTGGAAATGCCGGGTCGTTCAGTCGAGTGGGTCGCATTGACCGTGGGATACCCGTCCGGCAACGCGTTGCGCAATTCGCTGAAGAAATACACTGGCCTGGCGCCGAGCGAGTTGCGCGAGGCGGATGGCTTTGCGCGGGTCACGCTCGCTTTTCGCTCTGCGCTGCTGACAACGTCGCGGCATCTCGGACCGATGATGCGCCCACGCAGTGCCCTGACCCGCCTTCAGCGCGGCGATCCTCCGTCAGACGCTCTGGCTCCGATTCGACAGGCGATGTAGGCGTCGCCCGCGAGGGCGGGTGCGTCGGCCGAAGCACCGGGTGCGCCGGCATTGCCGATCGAAGTGCCGCCGTGGGACTTCCGCAGCGGTCATGTCGATCGGACGTGCCCCGGCGCTGAAGACGGTGCGCCTATGGAAGCTCTCGCAGGTTCTCGACAACGATGACCCCTCCGCCATCGACTTCCTGAGCGCCGTAGGAGATTCGTCGCGGATAGCCGAGCTTGGCATCGAAGCTCACCTCGAGTCGGGAGGGCAGGTCGAGTGCTTCGCGCCGCAGCAGAACAAAGAGTGACTCTACCGGCTGTCGCCACGTGAGCGGGACGCTCGCGCCGGTTGCACTATCGACTACCTGTGCGACGACCCCGGACCTGATCGTCACCCTCTTTGTCGTGCCGTACTCATCCACACAGAAGCAGAGTATTCGGCTATTAAAGCTATAACTCCGAATATTGGCAGCCCTCCACTTCTCCTCGGCATCAGCGATTCGAAGCGTCAGGGGGAGTGTGGCAGTGGGGTCTGCCTTGCTGCAGCCGCTCACTGTGTGGCAGAGGAGCGACGTTCCGATGAATAAAAGCGTTCGGGCCCGTTTCAGCATATTGGCAACGCTCGCAAATCTGGCGGCACCCAGCCCGCGCGGGCCTCACGTGAGAACAGGCGCTCGCGGGAGTAGTGCCGTAGCGGGAGGTCACGATCGCCCCATTCCTCGTAGAGCAGATTCGCGTCAGCTGCGATCGACCCCGGTGCCGGATGACGCAGGACATGAAGCTCGACGATCTGCATGTAGAAGACCGTCAGCGTCTCGTGGTAACCACTGTCGGGGGTGCTCTCGATTCCAACGGAGGCGTTGAATCGGAGGATAGCGCCTCTGATCGTGGGCAGTCGTTCGCTGGCTGCGATGCTCCGGGCGATATCGAGTGCTGCCGTCAGATGTGCCCGGTGGTTCCAGGCAGCTCGTGGCAGTGACCCGTCGTTGAAGGCGGCGATCAACCCACCGACACTGGCGTCGGAGGCGAACGGGGTGGCAGTCAGTGCGTGAAGGTCCATGTCGCGAAAACTGGGCGATACCTCGGTCAGGGGGTAAGTCATCGTGGGAGGAGAACCACGCTATCGATCTGGATGAAGCTTCCGGCATCTGACTCAGGCATGCCGGACGTCACGAGTCGAGGATAGCCGAGGAGCGGGTCATACTCGATCAGGGCATTGGTTGGTCGCAGGGCAAGCTCCCGGCGAACGAGCGCGAACATCGAGTCGATCGCCAAACGCTTCCCCGACGCATCGACGGCGCCGGTGACCCGATCAGCGACCGAGACGACGACCCCGTTGCGAACGGTGACCGTCTTCGGGGCCCGGATTTCAAGATTGCAGTAGCAGTCGATTACGCTTTTAAAGCTGTAATTCAGACTTCCCCGTTCGCGCCAGCGAGCGCGAGCCTGGTCGAGGGCTACCTCGTCTGAGGTGGGTACAGCGGCATCCGTCATGCCGGAGCAGGCTGCGAGCAGCAGGCCACACGTCACCGCGAGGGTCGTGGTCACAGCGAACAGGTCCTTCAACATGCCGTCCCTCTGATGGAATCTGTTCCTGGCATACCGTGATCATCGGCGTCAGGTCACCCGCCGTCCAGAATCGACGGTAACCATCAAGCTCATTCGTCAACAGTTTTGTTGACGAATGCGGATACCCGACTAGTTTACTCGCCATGGAAGAGATGGGGACCTCACTGGTCGGATATCGCGGAGTTCAGGCTGAATTGCTGCTGGCGCTGAAAAAGCACCAGCCGCAAACGGCGCGCGAACTGGCCGCGCGGTTTGACGTCACGCCCAACGCCATGCGTCGCCATCTGGAAACGCTGGAAGCCGCAGGCGTTGTGCATCACGCCCGGGAAGTGCGCGGGGTGGGCGGTCCGGTCCACGCGTTTTCGCTCACCGGCAGTGGTGAGTCGTTGTTTCCGCGGTCGTACGCGAATGTGCTGCTCGAGACGCTCGAGTCGCTCGCCGCGGAGCATGGGCGCGCTGGGGTCGGCGACTTCTTCCGTCGGAAGTGGACGGCGCTGGCCGCGGAAGCGGCGCCGGCGCTGCATCAGCTGCCGCTGTCGGAGCGCGTCCAACTCGTCGCCGAGCTGTGGACCTCGATGGGGTACATGGCGGAAGCTGACGTCGACGGCGAGAGCGGGCTCCCGGTCCTGCGAAAGCACAATTGCGCGATCCGTGCCGTGGCGGAGCAGTACCCGGAAGTCTGTGCGACAGAAGCCGAGTTCATCGCCGGCGTGATCGGGGTGACGGTCGAGCGGCGCGAGCACATCCTGGCAGGATGCAACACCTGTGTCTACGTCCTGAGTGGTGCGCCATCAGCGCATCGGTCAGCTGAATTGGCAACGAGCAACGCCGGTGACCGGCGTGGAGAAGCGTGACGCGATGAGCAGCGAAATCGAGGCCCTCGTAGGCCGTGAGTACCAGTACGGGTTCGTCACCGACATCGAAGCCGATACGATCCCGCCGGGATTGAGCGAAGATGTCGTGCGTCTGATCTCGGCCAAGAAGGCGGAGCCCGAGTGGCTGCTGGAGTGGCGCCTGAAGGCGTATCGTCGCTGGCTCACGATGACCGAGCCAACCTGGCCGAACGTGCACTACCCGGCCATCGACTACCAGGCCGTCCGCTACTACTCGGCCCCGAAGACGGCCAAGCCGCTCGGCTCCCTCGATGAAGTGGACCCGACGCTGCTCGAGACCTACAAGAAGCTGGGCATCCCGCTCAATGAGCAGAAGATGCTGGCGGGCGTGGCGGTTGACGCGGTGTTCGACAGCGTCTCGGTCGGTACGACGTACAAGGCCGAACTGGCGAAGCACGGAATCATCTTTGGCAGCTTCAGTGAGGCGGTCCATGAGCATCCGGAGCTGATCCGCAAGTATCTCGGCAGCGTGGTCCCGTACAGCGACAACTTCTTCGCCGCACTCAACTCGGCGGTCTTCAGCGATGGCAGCTTCTGCTACATCCCGAAGGGCGTGAAGTGTCCGATGGAGCTGAGTACGTACTTCCGTATCAACGCTGCCGACACGGGCCAGTTCGAGCGCACGCTGATCGTCGCCGAGGAAGGGGCGAGCGTGAGTTACCTGGAAGGGTGCACCGCGCCGAAGCGCAGCACCAACCAGTTGCACGCGGCTGTCGTGGAACTGGTCGCCCTCGATGACGCGACGATCAAGTACAGCACCGTGCAGAACTGGTATGCGGGCGACGAAAACGGCGTCGGCGGCATTTACAACTTCGTCACCAAGCGTGGCAAGGCCATGAAGAACGCCAAGATCTCCTGGACGCAGGTGGAGACCGGCTCGGCCATCACGTGGAAGTATCCGAGCGTGATCCTGCAGGGCGACAATTCCGTTGGCGAGTTCTACTCGGTGGCGGTGGTCAACAACATGCAGCAGGCCGACACGGGCACCAAGATGATCCACATCGGCCGTAACACGAAGTCGAACATCGTCAGCAAGGGCATCAGCGCCGGGCGTGGGCAGAACAGCTATCGCGGCATGGTGAAGGTGTTGCCGAAGGCCTCCGGTGCGCGCAACTACACGCAGTGTGACTCGATGCTCATCGGCAATGCCTGCGGAGCGCACACCTTCCCGTACATCGAGATCAACAACAACACCGCGACGCTGGAACACGAGGCGTCGACGACCAAGATCGGGGAAGACCAGATCTTCTACCTGAAGCAGCGCGGCATGAGCGCAGAGAACGCGGTCAGCATGATCGTCGCCGGCTTCTGCAAGGAAGTATTCAAGGAACTGCCGATGGAGTTTGCGCTCGAGGCACAGCAGCTGCTTGGCATCACACTCGAAGGCTCCGTCGGCTGAGCCGCCTGGACCACGATCATTCATCCACGAGACACACGCTCATGCTCGAAATCACGAATCTGACGGCCACGGCCGGCGACAAGGACATCCTGAAGGGCATCACCCTCTCGGTGCAGGCGGGCGAAGTGCACGCCATCATGGGCCCGAATGGCAGCGGCAAGAGCACGCTGGCACAGGTGCTGGCGGGTCACCCGTCGTATGAGGTCACCGGCGGCAGCGTGCTGTTCGAGGGGGAGGACCTGCTGGAGCTGGAACCCGAGGAACGCGCCCACAAGGGGGTGTTTCTGGCCTTCCAGTACCCGATCGAGATTCCCGGCGTCAGCAACGCCTACTTCCTTCGCAGCGACTACAACGCGATGCGCGTGGCACGCGGTGGCGAGGAAGTGGATCCGATGGAGTTCCTCGACGTGATGGAAGAGAAGCTCAAGATCGTCGAGATGGATGATGCGATGCTGGCGCGCAGCGTGAACATGGGCTTCTCTGGTGGCGAGAAGAAGCGCAACGAGATCCTGCAGATGGCGGTGCTGGAACCGAAACTGGCGATCCTGGATGAAACAGACTCCGGTCTCGACATCGATGCGCTGCGCGTGGTTGCCGAGGGGGTCAACAAGCTCCGCCGTCCCGACAACGCGGCGATCGTGGTGACCCACTATCAGCGACTGCTCAACTACATCGTGCCGGACTTCGTGCACGTGCTGGCCGGTGGGCGCATCATCCGCAGCGGTGGCAAGGAGCTGGCGCTGGAACTCGAAGAGAAGGGCTACGACTGGCTCCTGCAGGAGGCACTGGCGTGAGCGTCTCGCATTGGCAGGCGGCCTTTGCCGCCCGCTCGGGTCGCGAGGAACCGCAGTGGCTCACGCCGATGCGGCGCAGCGCGATGGCATCCTTCGGCGCGCTGGGGTTCCCGACGCCGAAGCTCGAGGATTGGCACTACACCTCCCTGTCGTCGATCGCCGACGTGCCGTTCAGCATCGGCGCACCGGCGTCGGCGACGACGGTGGCGGATCTGACGCCATTCATGATCAATGCCGACTGGCCGACGGTCGTGCTGCTCAACGGCAGCTACTCGCCGTCACTCTCGTCGCTCGATTCGCTGCCCACCGGCATGATCGTGACTCAGCTGGCGCAGGCGTGGCGGACACATCCTGATCTGGTGCAGCAGCACTTTGGCACGGTCGCCGTCAGCGAACATGCACTGACGGCACTGAACACCGGCCTGATGCAGGATGGCGTGCTGGTGTACGTGCCGAAGGACGTGGTGTCCGACACACCGATCCATATCCTGCACGTCACGGACTCCGCTGGCGAATCATCGGCCACGTTTCCCCGGACGCTGATCGTCGCCGAGCGGTTCGCGAAGGCGACGGTGCTCGAGAGCTTCGTCGGGCTGGCTGACGTGGCGTACTTCACGAACCACGTGGCGGAGGTGGTGGTCGGTGAGAACGCCACCATCACGCACAGCAAGATCCAGCGAGAATCGGATCTGGCCACGCATATCAGCACCACCGAAGTCCGTCAGTCTCGCGACAGCCACTACGTGAACTTCTCGATGGCGATTGGCGCGACGCTCAGCCGCACCAACGTCTACACGGTACTCGACGGCGAGAACTGCGGCGCCACGCTCAACGGCCTGTACCTCGGCAAGGGCACACAGCACACCGACCACCAGACGCGCATCGAGCACGCGCAGCCGAACTGCTTCAGCCGCGAGCTCTACAAGGGCGTGCTGGACCAGGCCTCGCACGCGGTGTTCAATGGCAAGGTCTACGTGCATCCGATCGCCCAGAAGACCGACGGCAAGCAGAGCAATCACACGCTGCTGCTGTCGCCAGAGGCGAGAATCGACACCAAGCCGCAGCTCGAGATCTTTGCCGACGACGTGAAGTGCACCCACGGCGCGACGGTTGGCCGGATGGACGAGGCCGGCCTCTTCTACATGAAGAGTCGCGGTGTGCCGGCCGAGACGGCACGGAAGCTCCTGACGTACGCGTTCGCCGCTGACGTCCTCGAGACGATCGAGAACGAGACCGTCAAGCAGGCACTGGAACAGCTGACCCTCGAACGGTACGCCGGCAACGGTGCCGCGCGAAGCACGGCGACACAGGCCAGCTGAGCGTGGCGGATCTCGACGAGCTGTACCAGAGCATCATCCTCGACCACAATCGTCGGCCGCGCAACTATGGCGAGCCGGCGAGTTCCAGTCATCATGCCAGCGGACGGAATCCGCTCTGCGGTGACGAAGTGACGGTCTGGCTGACGGTCGAGCACGACGTCATCACCGATGTGAAGTTCATCGGCCAGGGCTGCGCGATTTCGAAGGCGTCGAGTTCACTGATGACCGACGCCGTTCGAGGCAAGACTCGCGACGAGGCGCTGGCCATGTTCGATCGGGTGCACGACTTGCTCACCGGCAAGTCGGACCCGGTCATCGAGCGCAAGGCGTTGGGACAGATTGCGGCGCTGGGTGGCGTGTCGCGGTTTCCGATCCGCGTGAAGTGCGCCTCACTCGGCTGGCACGCCTTCCGCAACGCATTGCTGAGCGACGCGCCCGGCGCGTGAACGATACGATCATGATTGCCCTCACGAACCCGTCGCCATGACGTCGCTTGTCCCTCGCAGCGATTTCCCGCTGCTCGCCGAAGCGCCAACACTGCACTACCTCGACTCGGCCGCCACGGCGCAGAAGCCGCAGTGCGTCCTCGATGCGCTGGAGCACTTCTATGCGCATGACAATGCCAATCCGCATCGCGGCGCATACGCGCTCTCGGCGCGCGCCACCGAGCGGTATCACGATGCCCGCGCCACCATCGCGCGTTTCATTGGCGCCAGCGACGCAGACTGTACCCTGTTCGTTCGTGGCTCGACCGAGGCGATGAACCTGGTCGCCTACGGCTGGGGCGATGCGCACGTGCGCGCCGGCGACGCCATCATCGTCACGGCGATGGATCACCACGCCAGCTTCGTCACATTCCAGCAGCTGGCACGGCGCACCGGAGCCGAGTTCCGGATCGTCGAACTGACAGCCGATGGGCGCGTCGACGTCGACCACTTCGCGAGCCTGCTCGATGCACGCGTCAAGCTCGTCGCGTTTCCGCATGTGTCGAACGCCCTCGGGACCATCAACCCGGTCGTCGAGCTGACGGCGATGGCTCACGCGGTCGGTGCGGTCGTCGTCTGTGATGGCGCGCAGGCCGTTCCGCATCTGCCGGTGGATGTCGAGGCCCTTGGTGTCGATTTCTACGCCTTCAGCGGACACAAGGTCGGCGGACCGATGGGCATCGGGGTGGCGTGGGGCACGCGGGCCCTGCTCGAGCGTCTGTCGCCGTGGCAGTTCGGTGGAGACATGATCGAGGTGGTCGGTGACCAGCACACGACCTTCAACACATTGCCGCATCGCCTTGAAGCCGGCACGCCGAATGCGGCGGATGCCGTCGGACTCGCCGCGGCGTGCGACTATCTGTCGGGCCTTGGCATGGATGCCGTCCGCGCACACGAAGTGACGTTGACCGCACACCTGCTGCAGGCGCTCGCGGAACTTGACGGCATTCGCATCTTCGGACCACTCGATCCGGCCGCGCGCAGCGGTGTAGTGAGTTTTTCATTCGACGACGTACACGCGCACGATCTGGCGACGATTCTTGACGAGCACGGCGTGTGTGTGCGTGCCGGCCATCACTGTGCGCAACCGTTGATGCGGAGACTGGGGGTTCCAGCCACCGCGCGGGCGTCGGTCTGGGTGCATTCGACGACCGACGATGTGACGGCGCTCGTGACCGCACTGCAGCATGCCAAGACGCTGTTTGCCGATGGCGCTGTCCGCTGATTCGCCGGTGCCGATTCCGGAGCCGGGGCTGACGTCGCAGCCGCCGGAGATCGGCGTCGCATCGCTCTATCAGGACATCATCCTCTCGCACTACCGGGCGCCGAAGCACAAGGGCGAAATCCTCGGTGCGAGCACGGTCATCGAGCATCACAATCCGTTGTGCGGCGACATCCTCACGGTCCAGATCGCGTTCGACCAGACCCGGATCTCGGACGCGGCGTTCACGGCGCGTGCCTGCTCGATCACGCAGGCCACCGCCTCGATGGTATTGAGCCGCGTCATCGGCGAAACGGTGGACCAGGCTCGGAAGTTGCTGAAGCAGGTCGAACGTCTGCTGGATCCGACGTCACCGCTCCCCGAAGCCGATGCCGTGCTGCTGGGCGACCTGCGGGCGCTCGCGAGTGTCGCCCGATTCCCGGCGCGCAAAGCCTGCGTACGGTTGGTCACCGGGGCCGTGAGCGAGGCGCTCGACGCTGCCTGAATGACTGCGGCGAATGTGACGCGCGCCAGAGTTGGCTCGTGTTACCAAACAAGGAATCGTCACGGCCGGTGGGAGACGGATGCAGAACCATCATCGCCGAGGGCGGCAAGACTTGCCTACCGAGGCCGGTTGTGTTTCTTCCTCTGATCGTCCCAGCGTTTTCGTTGAGTCCGACACACACCTGGATTGCCTGAGCCATCATCTATGAATAGCAGATTCGTGCGTCTTCTTCTCGCCGCAAGCGTCCTTGCATTGACGGCCTGCAGCGGCAAAAAAACTCCGACGCAACCCGTCCCGACGGCGAGCATTGCCGTCTCATCAGCGGCGCCGACGCTGACGGTCGCACAGAGCGCTGCCGGGGTGGCTGCGATCACGGTTGGTCGTACCAACTTCGCCGGTGATGTCGCACTGACGGCGGAGAACCTGCCCACCGGCGTCACCGCGACGTTCACCCCTGCGACCTTGAGCGCCGGCGCGACGAGCAGCAGCCTTTCGCTGACTGCCGCTGGCACCGCGGCGGTTGGTGGCCCGGCCACAGTGACGCTGCGTGCTCGCGGAACCGGCGTGACTGAGGCGACGACCACGATCGCACTCACCATTACGGCGGGCGCCGTTGGAGCGGTCAGTATCGCGCTCAGTCCAGTCGGCGATTCCGTCGTGGCCGGTGCCACGGTGAACACCGTGGTGGCCATCACGCGCACCGGAGGCTTTGCAGGTGGCGTCAACATGACGGTGACCGGCGTGCCTGCCTCCGGCATGACGACGACCTTTGCTGCCGCCAACCCGGTCACGGCAAACTCGGTCAATCTGTCCATCGCGACACTCGCCGCTCTGACGCCTGGCACCTATACGCTCCAGGTGCGTGCCAACAGTACCGGAGTCACAGAAGCGCTGGCGACCTACACACTCAAGATCGCCGCACCTCCGAGCAACAACGTCATCTGGCGCTTCTGCAATGCGAATCGTATTCCGCTCTGGTTTGCGTACCAGGATGGTCTGACGGGCAGCTGGCAGCGCGTGACGGAAACCAGTCCCGGCGTCTACACCTTCGCGTATGGACAACCGCAGGTTGGTGTTGCGGCGGTCACCTCGTCTCTGGGCAAGATCACCACGGAGATCAGGTACTACGGTCTGACGGAGATCCCCGCCGCAGCGGCAGCCGAGTGCACCGAGAATCCAGTGGCTGGCACCAAGAACCTGACCGGCAGCGTGACGGGTTTCACCGCCGGGACCGAAGTGGCCACCGTCTCGCTCGGCAGTGCGCTGTCGAGCGCGACCAGCCAGTCGACGCCCGCCTTCACGATCAGCAACGTGGCCAACGGGCCTCTCGACCTGGTCGCGGTGCGTGCGAATCTCCTTACCAGCAGCGCGCTCCGCATGCTGATCAGCCGCGGCGTCAATGTCGCGAACGGTGCCTCGCTGGGAACACTGGATCTGGGCGCGGGGACCTCTTTCGTGCCGGGATCCGGAACGGTCACGGTGACCGCGCCGAATGACGGCCCGATCCTGGCCCAGGATGTGTTCACGACTGCGAACGGATCCAGTGCGTCCTTCACGACGGCGCAGCTCTCGACCGGCGTGCAGGGCACGTATCAGGGTGTCCCTGATGCGTCGCTGCTGTCGACGGACATCCAGCGTTTCCAGGCGTCACAACAAGTGGGTACGACATTGAGTCGGTTCATCACCCGCTACACCCGCGGTCCGACCGCAGTCACGCTGACGATGCCGAGCGATCCGGGTGCTCCAACGATCACGAACATTGCCGGCGCCCCCCAACCGCGTGCGACGGTGGCCGGCGCGCTGCCGGCAGCGTTCAACAACCAGGTCTCCTTCGTGTTCACACAGCCGGCGCGGTTCAGAACCTGGAGTTTGACGGCCACGCCAGCTGGGCGAGGAGGCACGATCACGAGCTACGCACTGTCGCTGCCTGATTTCAGCAGCGTTGCCGGCTGGCAGAGCATCTGGGCGCTTGGTACCGGCGCGACGGACGTGACGAGCAACTTCTTCGGTTCGACAGGCACTGCGCCGGATGGGACTCCCGTGACGGGTTCGGTGTTCTTCACCATCGGACGACTGGCCACCCTCACATTCCCCTGATGCGCTGAGTCAGGTCACCAGGCAGAAGGCGGGCATCCCGAATCATCGGGATGCCCGCCTTCTGCCTTCGCGCGGTGCCCACTACCGTCGCCATTGCGACATCAGGGGACCGGGACCGGACGCGGAATCCCCAGTTCCTCCATCGGCGGCAGCGTCTTGTTGCGGCGGAACTGCATCATCGCCTCACGAATCCGGTCACTTCGCTGTATCCACAATTGTGCGGCCGCATCGTAGCGATTCGTCAGGTTGCCGAGATAGGTCGGCCGGTTCTCATTGGCCCACGCATGTTCGTACACCTCGCGCCCGAGCACGTAGCCTTCCTTCAGGTCGCTGATGCGTCCGCTGAGCGATGACGCAATGTCATTCAGGTCGTTGTTCGTCTGGGCATTGATGGGGATGCTGGACTCTCCCGCCTGCCAGCCGGCTGCCGCGCCGAACAGCACGCCGGCCCAGAGCTGCTCGAACAGCGCATCACCGTCATCGTCCCAGTTCGTATTGAGTACGCCGGTGGCGCCGAGTTTCTGTCCATCACGCACGAACGCCTGAATGTTGCGCAGTGCCACAGCATTGTAGGGGTAGACGCGATTCCAGTTGTTCACGCCGGGTGCAACCCACGTCTCCATCCCGACATCGGCGAACGGCTTGAGGCAGCGATCGAAACCATTGAACGACCAGTAATCCCAGCAGACCGCGACCATCTCCTTCGGCAGAATGCCCACCAGTTGTGGTGATTCCATGGCGATGTCGGCCCAGAACATCAGGCGCTTTCCGCTTGGCTTCAATGCGGTGTTGATGTCGCGCACGAACTGCAGGTAGACTCTGCCCAGCCCTTCGGCCTTGACGCGATCCCGCGTCTGCCCCCGCCCGAGCTCCACCGTTTCATCCGCGCCGATGTGCACGAAGCGAGCAGTGAAGAGCGAATCGATCTCCGCGAACCATGACGTGATCAGCGCCATCGAGCCTGGCTTGCCTGGCGCCAGCACATGGCTGTGCGGCGTCTCTGCCAGGTCGGAGTAGATCTCGTATTTCAGCACGTGGTGCAGATGGCCGAACGCCTCCTGCTCGGGAATCACGTCGATGTGGTATTTCGCGGCATACGCAATCAGTTCGCGCACATCATCGCGCGTCATGGCACCACGTGGTGGAGCGATCAGCGGATTGGCGGCGTAGGCCAGCGAGTGCTCGTAGTAGGGCGAGTAGACGTTGATCTTATGGGCCGCAAACCGGCGAATCTGTGCCTTCTGATAGGCCAGCGTCGGAATCGGTCCGCGCGTGGCGCCTGTCGCGTGGGCGTCCGGCTCGCATCCGTGGCCAGGCCGCACCATCGTCCGCTCGATGCTCGAGTAGATTGGAGAGATGGATCTGCATATCCCGAGTGGTGACTTCGCCGCGTACCTGTTCGATCTGGACGGGACGCTGATCGATTCGATGCCGGTACACCTCCAGGCATGGGAGATGGCGCTCCAGTGCGTCGGGCTGCAGGTCCCGTTCGATGAGGCGTACTTCTATTCGCTCGGCGGCGTGCCGACCCTCGAGTCGGCGGTGATCTACGGCGAGCACTACGGGCTCACCTTCGACGCGCACCAGCTGGTGGAGGACAAGGAGCGGCGATATCTCGATCTGCTCCACACCGTGCGCCTGATCGAACCGGTAGCCGCGTTTGCCCGGCGCGTGGCACTGACACACCCGGTGGCAATCGTCACCGGCGGCGGGCCGGAGATCGCGCTGCCGGCGCTCGACGCGACGGGGTTGAGTGCGTTGTTCCCGGTCGTGATCACCCCGTACGACGTGCCACCGGGTCGGGGGAAACCAGCGCCCGACATGTTTCTGCTGGCGGCTGCCCGCCTGGGCGTCAACCCGCCGGACTGCCTGGTCTTCGAAGATGCGGTGCCTGGTGTGGAGGCGGCACACGCGGCCGGAATGCACGTCGTGGTGGTGCCGCGCACTTCCTGATCACCGTGGCCCGCTACAGTGCGGCCGCCCCGTTGCGCACACTGGCGACGTAGTCGGCGCGCAGCCGGACCGTCAGCGGGCCCGGCACGCCACCACCGATCGCGACACCATCAACGCGCACGATCGGCATCACCAGCGCCGTCGCCGCCGTCACGAAGAGTTCATCCGCGGTCATGACTTCGGCCGTGCTCAGGCTGCGTTCCACGACGGGAATGTCGTGTCGGGCAGCCAGCGCCAGCACCCGCTCCCGCGTGATGCCCGGCAGCACCTCGGTGCCGAGTGCGTGTGTGATCAGCACACCGTCCTTCACCATGAAGAGTGTGGACGATCCGCCTTCGCTGAGCAGGCCATCCTCGACCATCAGCGCCTCGAATGCATCGGCCGCACGCGCCGCCTGCTTGGCCAGCACCTGCGGCAGCAGGGCCACGCTCTTGATGTCGCGCCGTCCCCATCGCTGATCGGGAACGAGGATCGCCGACGCCCCGGTGCCTGCGCGTGGGTGATCGATCAATGGCAGCGACCGCGCCCAAGCGACGACCGTCGGTTTGGGGTTCGCAGGAAAGGCGAAATCCCGCTCCGCCGGTCCGCGCGTCACCTGCAGGTAGACGAGACCTTCGGTGACGGCGTTCTGCGTCACCAGTGCCAGCAGCGCGCCATGCAGCGCAGCGCGCGGCATGGGCAGCGCCAGCTGAATTTCACGAAGCGATCGATCGAGACGATCGAGGTGCGGTCCATCATCCACGAAACGTCCATCGACGACGGCGATCACTTCGTACACGCCATCCGCGAACAGAAAGCCGCGATCGAAGATGGAGACCGTCGCCTCGGCCTCAGAGACGAAGGTGCCGTTGATGTATGCAGTCCGGGTCATGTCGGAAAGTTACAGCCCGGAGCGCCAGCGCCGGATAGCTTCCGGACATGCGATCGACCTTGTCGACGGTCTGGACAGCAGTTGAGCGCTTCGCACATGCGCGAGGCGCGCTGCCCGCGACGTTCCTCTGGAACCTTGGCCAGGGTTCGGTGGTGCCCGGACCGGCCGAACTGCTGCTGATCCCCTTGGCCATTGCCGATCCGCCTCGGGCGTGGCCGCTCGCGATCGTGGCCATGAGTGGGTCGGTCCTCGGCGGGTGCATCGCCTACTGGCTCGGGGTGGCAGCATTTGCTGCCGTGGGGAAGCCGCTCCTCGCGCTGCTTGGCATCAGCGACGCGACCGTCGCACAGGGGATGGCGTTGATGGCCCGGCATGGGTGGCTGTTCATCGTCGGCAGCACACTGACGCCGATCAGCACCAAGGCAGCAGCAATCGGCGCTGGCGCGGCGGGCATGTCGTTTCCCCTCTTTGCGTTCGCGCTTGGTGCCGGGCGCGTCCTGCGATTCAGCCTCGACGTCCTGCTGATCCAGGCCAGCACAGGTCTGCTTCACCGCCTGCGACCCCGCCTGTTCAACAAGTAGTGCGTCGCGGAGGGCACCGCATCGACCGGTCAGTTCGTGACCTGCAGCAGGCCCCGCTCGATTCGCAATTGCACGCTCCCCTCGAGTGTTGCTTCGGACGCATCGTGTGTCACCAGCAGCGTGGTCGCCCCATGGGTTGCCGCCCAGGAGAGAATCGTCGCCCGGGTTCCGGCCCGCAGTGACGTATCCATCGCCGCAAATGGTTCATCCAGCAGGAGCGTCCGCGGTTCGCGCGCGAGCGCTCGCGCCAGAGCCACCAGTTGGCGCTCGCCACCGCTGAGGGTCGGGACCGGTCTGGCAACGAGCGGCACCATGCCAAGCCGGTCGATCAGCTCGTCCGCGATCGCAGCCCGCTGAGCACCGTACGCCACGTTCTGCCGGACCGAGAGATGCGGAAAGAGCCACGCCTGTTGGTAGACGAGCCCCACCGCGCGACGTTCAGGTGGGGTTCGCGTGACGTCTGCGTCACCGAGGAAGACGGTACCGCCGGCCACCTCGCGAACACCGGCAATCGCTTCCAGCAACGTCGTCTTCCCCGCACCGGTCGGGCCGGTCACGATGCCCACGCCGCCGTCAGGCACGACGAACGACGCGCGATCCACGCTGAAGCCCGGGACGCGTACGCTGAGCTCAACGATCCGGATCATGCCGTTTCCGTCCGGCGCATTGCGCGCACGCCGAGCAGAATCAGCAGTGCGACGCAGGCCAGCGCGGCGGCAACGGGAAGCGCTCGGCGCAGGCCATACGTGAGATAGCGATCGTAGGCCAGAACCGACGCCACACGCGGATGGTACGCTACCAGCACGATCGCACCGAATTCACTCGTCGCACGCGCCCACATCGCCGTTGCACCGTTGACGATTCCGTTGCGCGCGAGCGGGAGCGTGACTCGACGGACGGCGTCCCAACGGTCGTCCCCAAGCGTCCTCGCCACCGCTTCCAACTTCGGATCGACACGGGCAATGGCTTCGCGTGCGCCGAGGATGAACAGTGGCGCACTCACGACCAGCATCGCCACCACGATGCCGAGCGGTGAGCTCACGATCGACAGACCGACAGGCGCCAGTGCCCGGCCCACGGCGCTGTCGCGACCGAGGGCCAGCAGCAAGGCCATGCCAATCACCGGATGCGGCATGACCAACGGAAGTTCCAGCAGTGCCTCGACCACGCTGCGCCCACGAAACGGCACTCGCGCGAGCAGGTAGGCGATCGGCAAGCCGCCGACGATGGCCAGCACGGTGGCGGCCGTGGCACTGCAGATGGTGAGCAGAATCGCCGCCAGGACGTCGCGATCGGCGAATGCGCCGGCAATGCCGCGTACACCGGTGCTTGCCACCAACGTTCCGGTCGGAAGCATGAGCACCAGGATCAACACGGTCGCCACGATTGCACCGACCACTTGCACGAGCGCGCGCGCGGTTCGTCCGATCACGGTCGTGACGGGGTTTGTGCGACGGCGTTCAGGACCCGCACCGAATCGAGGACGTCGAGCCCGATCCGGCGCATGATGCGCCTGCTGGTACCGTCGAGCAGGCGCTCCCGAAGACTGGCCGCGTCGGCCCCGTGCACGGCCTGGGCCGGCATGGCGATCGAGTACCGGATCGGAGCGCCTGTGACCACACTCGAGTCGTCTGTCGCGGCGCCAACGACGCGGATTGCCGCACGCCGATACGCCGCGGCTTCCGCATCGCTGCCAAGATCGATACGGTCACCAATGCGGATGAACGTGAGATGCAACGACCGGGCGAGCGATTCGTAGCACCATGCCGCATCGGCATTACCGCTCTCGAGAAGCGCCGCCAGATCAGCTTCGCTGCCGCGCAGCAGCGCATCGGGTGAGGCGGCTGCAAGACGGCCTGCCAGCCCGGCGCGCCGCGTCTCGATTTCGGCAAGCTGCCAGACGAGTTGCGTGCGGTAGCCAAGTGGTGCGCGTTTCGGGTCGGCGCGCGCCACGGCGAGTGTTCCCCCAGCGACCATGTCGATCCAATTCGTCGAGGTGACGGCTGCGGCCTTGTCCGACGTCGGCGAGAGCGCCAGCACGATGCGATTGCGAGCGAATGTCGTGCTCTGAGACACGAAGGCAGGCATCAGTGCCTGCTCGAGCTCATCGGCGTCGGCGGTGACGAGCAAGTCGGGGGTTCGGCCAAGCGATGTCACCGCACGAATCATCTCTCGCGATCCCATGATCTCGAGCCGTACCCGTGGCCCACCGGTGGCGGCGATCGTATCCAGCGCGGCGCGCAATGGCCGCGCCAGGCTCCCGGCGGCCAACACCGTCAGCGTAGTGACCGATGCGGCTCGTTCCGGCCCGCACGCAGTGAGGCCGACGAACGGGAGGAGCAGCAGCGCCAGGGCACGAAACGGTGCGCTCATCGCAGAGCGATACATCTGTCTCCGAACCGAAGTTGTGAAACGACCGGCATGCATCGCCCAGCCAGCCGCGTCGTCGGTCTGTGGCGTGTCCACACCGGATGCCATGCGACCACCGCCCCCTCGAGACTCGGCCCGCCGCGCCGCCGCGGTCCAGCCATGCGAGAAACTTACATGGTGCGCCGAAACTGGCGGCCTACGGTCGCGTAGATTCCACGCGGTCCGGCATTCTGCCCACCCTGCTGCCTCACCTCACGCCACTATGTCAGATCTCGCCATCGATATCCGGGGGGTCACGAAGCGATATGCTGAACATGTCGCCGTCCGTGAGCTCTCGCTGCAGGTGCCTCGCGGTGCAGTGTACGGGCTGCTTGGCCCGAATGGGGCCGGCAAGACATCCACCATCCGCATGATCCTCGACATCATCGCACCAGATGAGGGAACGATCTCGCTCTTCGGAAAGAAACATACCGATGCCGGAGTGCTAGACCGGGTCGGCTATCTGCCGGAGGAACGTGGACTGTACAAGAAAATGAAGGTCCGGGAAGTGCTGAAGTTCCTCGCCGAGCTGAAGGGCGTGCCTGGTGCAGATGCGGAGACGCGGATCACCAGCTGGATGGAACGGATGTCACTGAAGACCGCCGAGAAGGATTGGGGCGAATCCAAGGTGGATGAACTGAGCCGCGGCATGCAGCAGAAGGTGCAGTTCATCGGTACACTGCTCCACGATCCGGATCTCGTGATCCTCGATGAACCGTTCAGCGGTCTCGATCCGATCAACGCGCAAGCGCTGAAGGACACCGTCGTGGAGTTGAAGGCACGCGGCAAGACGGTAATTTTCAGCACGCACATCATGGACAACGCCGAGAAGCTCTGTGACGCGATCTGCATCATTTCACGCGGGCAGAAGATTCTCGATGGCGCCGTCTCGGACGTGAAAGCGGCGCATGCCGGACGGACGGTGGCGGTGGCCTTCGACGGCGCGCCATCGGCGGCAGTGGATGCCGTACTGAGGGATCCCACGCTGGTGGCCACCCTGGACGATCAGAACCGTTTCCTCGAACTGGAGCTGGCCGAAGGGGCCATGAGTGGTACGCTGTTGCAGCGCCTCGTCGAGGCGGGCGCATCGCTGCAGCGATTCGAGCGGGTGCAGCCATCGCTGCACCGCATCTTCCTCGAGAAGGTCGGGGCCACCGGCGTTGAAGCGGGGATGAGCGGCCATGGGTAAGCTGATCACGATCATCAGGCGCGAGTATCTCGAGCGCGTGCGCACGAAGTGGTTTGTGATTGCGACGTTGCTCGGTCCGGTCATGTTCCTCGTGCTGACAGCGCTCCCCGTCTACCTCGCCGCCGGCAGCAAGGCCTCGGCGCAGTCGGCGAACATCACCATCATCGATGCGACCGGTGCAGAGCTCGGCCCGCGTGTTGTGCTGGCACTGGCGGACACCTCCGGGGTGAAGCCGACGGTCCAGACGACCGCACCGGAAGAGACGGCCGCAGCCGAGTCAACCGCCACGCGCGCGGTGCTGCAGAACGAGCGGGAAGGGTATCTGGTGCTCGATTCGCGCACGATGCTGGGCTTCAAGGCACGCTACGTTGGCAAGAACAGCAGCACCGTCCGTGAGATGTCCCGGCTCGGGCGTGCGATCGACAAGGCGGTACTTGGCTTGCGCCTCGAACGGGCCGGCCTCGACGCTTCCCGCATCGACTCGCTGATGCGGGTCGATGTGCAACTCGACAAGACGCAGCTCAGCCAGAAGGGGCGCGAACGCACGGGAACCGGCAACAGCGTCATTGGGTTGCTGGTGGCGTTCCTGCTCTACACCGTGTTGATCATCTACGGCCAGACCGTGCTGCGCAGCGTCATCGAGGAAAAGGCCACGCGCGTCGCCGAAGTCGTGATCAGCAGCGTTCGACCGGAGATCCTGCTGGCGGGGAAGATCATCGGAATCGGCGGTGTCGCGATCACACAATTCGGCGTCTGGATTCTCGGGTCGTTCTGGGTCGGCGCGAATGTCGTGCCGATGGTCATCAAGAATCGCTCGCTCGGCATGTCGCCCGCCGCGGCGGACAGCCTGACGCGGTCGAGTGATCTCTTCACGAGCCTGCCGAGCATGTCGCCTGCACTGGTGATCGCACCGCTGCTGTTCTTCGTGCTCGGGTACGTGTTCTACGCCTGCCTGTATGCGGCCGTCGGCAGCACGGTGAACAGCGAGTCGGAGGCACAGCAGGCTTCGACACCAGTCGTCATGCTGCTGGTGCTCAGCGCGGTCTTTCTCCAGCCCGTGGCGCTTGCGCCGCAGAGCACGATCGCGGTGGTGATGTCGATGCTGCCAATGTCGGCGCCGATCGTGATGCCGATGCGCCTCAGTCTCGCGGCCGTGCCCGCCTGGCAGGTGGCCGGCAGCCTCTTCGGCCTGTTCATGGCCTGCCTGCTGGCCATCTGGTTCTCGGCCCGCATCTATCGCGTGGGGCTGCTGATGTACGGCAAGCGACCCAGCCTGAAGGAGCTGTTCAAGTGGCTGCGCTACTCGTGATGCGATAAACGCAGACTCCCGTGCGCCGCGACCTGAATACAGTCGCGGCGCACGGGAGTGTCACACGAGGCAACTCAGGCGCAATACGTGTCGAACGCGCCCACCAGATCGTGCGAGATTTCTCCTGCGGAGCGCCCCTCGATCTGGTGTCGCTCGAGCATGAATACCACCTTGCCGTCCTTGAGCAACGCAATGCTC
The DNA here is from genome assembly GCA_031423355.1 of Gemmatimonadaceae bacterium. GTDB lineage: Bacteria > Gemmatimonadota > Gemmatimonadetes > Gemmatimonadales > Gemmatimonadaceae > JACMLX01. Next base: position 31,357 of record JANPFJ010000178.1, read on the forward strand.
GGGCTGCTCGGGCGGTAGCCCGTGAAATAGCTGCGCGCCTGCTGTGTTGGCTCCGGATCCTGTCCGGCAAACACGGTCACGCTCTTTGCAGGGCGCACCGCATGCTCCAGCGCACTCTTCACCGCCGGACGGGCGTTCCGCGCGGCGCAGCCGCACATGCTGTTGACGACCACCAGCGTGGTGCCGTCGGCGTTCTTCAGCGCCGCGTCGACTTCGGCGGCAGACTTCAGTTCCTGCACACCCAACTCGGTCAGTTCGGCGCGCATCGGGGCAATGAAGCGCTCATCGTACATCGTCCAACTCCTGCCTGAATGTGAAACGGATGGCGACATCCGGACGAGACCCGTCTGTCGTGTCGCCAGCGCTGGTGTTCCGCGAGCTGAAGCGACGGTCCATCAGAACATGATGTCGTCGGCCACATTGGTGTCGCGAACGAGCGCCAGGATGGCCGCTTGTGGCACCACCAGATAGCGCTCGTTCTCGAACGTGATTTCCACGCTCGCCTTGCGGAAAAAGAGTGCATAGTCGCCGGCGCGCGCTTGCATCGGCACATGCCGCGGCCCCGACGCACCACTCTGCTGGGCGTTTTTCCATGGCTCGTCGCTGTCCTGCGAAGTCAGATCGGGCATGGGAAGCCCCGGTCCGGTGGCCACGATCCGTCCACCCTGCACCGCCTGGTTGTCGATGGCGGTCGGCGGCAGGTACAACCCAACCGACGAACGCTCCTCTCCTTCCTGGATGGAGACGAGTACCCGGTCACCAACGACGATGAGTTCCTTGTTCTTCTTCCGCATGACGGTCCTGATCAAACCCGGTCAGCAGCGTCTCCGCCGACCTCTGGCCGAAAGCTAAGGACGATTCGGTGACAGTGCACTCATCGCTGCGTGCAGGATGAGTGCACTGTCACCGAATCCACGAAACGGTGGGTGGGGTTCGTGGGCTAGCGGCGCGTCCGCCCTGCCCCGCCGGTCGTCGGACGGACGAGATGGAACCGGCTCTGTCGCTGATACCCCCACCGGACCACGCCGGCACCGTCAAGGATCACATCTTCTTCCTGACCGACCCGGACCGGCTGGTTGCCCCATTCGGCCACCTTCGACGTTGCCTGCAGCTCGATCGAGTACCATGTGCTCGGCTGAATCGCATGGTCGCCGCGACCCGGCACTCCGTCCTGGTAATCCCAGAGCCCGATCAGCGTCCCGGCGCCGTGACCGTGCATGCCGATCGCGTGCGAGTAGATCGTGCCGTCGATACTGTCGCGGGTCATGCGCTGACGCGACAGCTGCAGCACTTCGTTGCCGGACCGGCCCGGCTTGATCTCCGAGAACACGATGTCCTGCAGCTTGTTGGCCGTTGCCAGGGCACGCCGCAGGCCGGCCGGAACCTCGGTCTCACCATCGCGCAGCACGTACCCCATGTGCTGCGTGTCGGTATTCAGCCGCAGTGCCGTGATGCCGAAATCGCAGTGGAGCACATCCCCCTTCTGGATGATCGGATCGCTGCCAAGCTGCGTGTCGGTCGCGGCGCGTCGCTGCACATCCACCGATGGCTGGAACCAGGTGGTCAGGCCGTAGTCGGCCACCCGCTGTCGCATCCACCAGACCACATCGCTGGTTCGTGTCACGCCGGGCGTGACGACCTTCGCGGAGAACGCCTCCTCGATGATGTCCCAGGTCAGGCGATTCATCCGCGTGAACGTGGCTTCTTCCTCTGCTTGCCGGATCGCGATCAGATCCACCGCGAGGCGCCCGGCCGTCGTGATCTCGGCCCGCCAGTCACTTTGCGGCTTGAGTACCTCGCGCGAGAGCATCCCGGTGTATTCACCCAGCGTGAGGCCGTCGGAGAAGGCAAACGTCGTGTCGATGTCGAACGCGATGCGCTTCGGCCTGCGCTCGCGGATCACCTTGGTCAGCACATCCCACTGCGCCGACCCCCAGAGCTCCGCCGTGGTTCGACCGGAGCTGACGTTGGTGGCTGCAATCTCGGAGCGGACCGCGGTGTACATCCCACCCTGCGAGGTGCCGCCGAGGGCCAGGCGCTCGACGCCCTTGTCGGCACCACGATCGAAGAAGACGTAGATCGTGCGGCGACGTGCAGCGAACGTCGTTGGCGAGACCACCGACGAGAAGACGGGATCCTCGTTGTACTCTCGCATCGGCACGATCCACATGTCGATGCTGTCGCGGCGCATCAGGGCCGGCAGCGTGCGCTCGAGTCGAAGCTTGAGCCACTCCTGCTGCGCAGTTGCCCACTCGCGCTGCGTGCCAAGCGGACGTCGCGAGTCTGCGTTGGGCAGATGCGGACCGACCTGCGCGATGAGGCGTGCCGGTGCGACGAGCAGCAGGAGCAGCGCCGAGCGCAGCGCCACAGCGCGCAAAGGAAAGGCTCGAAATCCCATGGACATGAAGTGTCTGGTACGTGGTGGCCAGCTACTGATCGTCTTTCGGATCATCAATGACGACATCACCCGCCGCCGTCATCGATCGACGGATGCCCTGCACGACCAGCGCCAGGATGCCACCGTAGATGCTGAGCACGAAGATGTGGGTGCTGAGCACGGTGGCAGCGATGCTGGGAAGATCACTCCATTCCGCCGTGGCACTGCCATACGGCTCTCGGCGCGCCGCAATCAGCAGCGCGGAGGTGGCAACTTCGGCCAGCCCTTCGACGAGCGCAAACACCGGTACCCGCCACAGCCAGCGCTTGAGTGGAAAATTGCCGACGTGCAGCGTGGCCATGCCGAAGAACACCAGAACGCCCAGCGCAATCACCGAACCGAAGAACAGCGGCGAGTCGGTCGGCCCGGTTCCCAGGAGCAACGCACGGCAGAGCCGCCACACGATTCCGGTGACCACCGCCATCGACCCCAGCGACCGGCTGAACTTCCGCACGGCGCTCGCTTCGTATGCGTCCCAGGCGCCGGGCTGTGTTGGTGCGAATCGTGCCATCATCAAAGGAAGTTGGGGGGCGACGGCGCCGGAAGGCAAGGTGAATACCGCTCGTCCCGCGATCGCGTCACGGACAGAACCGTGGTCCGTGCGCGCCTGGCGATGGCGTCATCCTGCCCGCGGAACGCGCGCCAGATGGTCGGCCAGGAAACGGAGCGCGCGCGACAGACTGGCTCTGTAGTTCTCCCACGTGTGTGCACCATCCGACTCCACATAGGTGACCGGAATGTCATGCTGTGCCAGCGCCGTGCGAAAGATGCGGTTCTGCTTGAGGACTTCGTCGCCGTGCGCCACATCCACAAACAGCGACGGCAGCCGGCCACCGCGCGCCTGCAGTGCCAGCATCAGGGTCGCAGGGTCGCGCGGCTGCCATGTGGCCGGATCGACACCGAACATGGGGTACATCCCCTCCCATCGTGGACCTGTGGCGCGTTGCAACTCATTGGTCGTCCGGCTGGCCCGCCAGGTGACGCGGCCGCTGACGGCAATGGTGCTGCTGTCGGCCAGCAGACCCGGCGCGAGAATCCCGGCGTGGCTGGCCGCGGCAGAAAACGTGTCGGGAAAACGCGCCGCCAGCGTCATGGCACCGTATCCGCCCATGCTGACGCCGCCGATCGCTCGCGACTCCGGCCGGGCGAGCGTTCGGTAGGCCGAATCGATGTACGCGATGAGATCGCGGGCGACGTATGTGTCGTACCGCGGATGCGGCACGCAGAACTGGTCCGCCGGCTCTCCACGATGTGGCGTGCGGCGGCACAGGTCGAGGTCCACCGGCTGCGCCCACGACATCCACCAGCCATCGTCGCCATCAGGCATGACGACCAGCATCTCCGGCATGCCGGCGCTGATCAGTGAATCCATCGTCGACGCCAGACGCCCTTTCTCGACCCAGTCCGTCTCGTCGCCCCACTTGCCATGGAGGTACACGACCGCCGGGTACCGAACGCTCTCGGCCCCCCGCCGATGGTACGACGGCGGCAGGTACACCTGGACCTGTTTCCGGACACCAAGGGACGGCGACCAGAACGTCTCGCGACGCAGCGATCCAGGACGGAGCCGGGCGGTATCGCCGGACGTATCGCTGGCGGCGTCGTCGCTGGCCGGAATCGCCGTCGCGATCAGACAGAGGCAGCAGAGCAGGAGGAAGCGGAGCATCGTGCATCAACGACGATCCTGCCGCGCGGGCGTGACCTCCCGAGTTCTCCCTACGGAACCAGCCGCGCGGCAATGAATCGGAGGCTTTCCGGCAGGTGCGCCCGCCAGTATGGCCAATCGTGGCGCCCTTGCCACTCGGTGTAGAGCACCGGAACCCGCAGCGCAGCCATCTGATCGCGAAACGACCGGTTCATGGCCAGCACGGCATCCTCGGTGCCGACATCGAAGAAAAGCGACGGGACCAGGTCGCCGCGGCGGAGCAGCTGCCCGATCAGCCGCGAGGGGTCGCGCGACATCCACGACACCGAGTCCGTGCCGAAGGCCTGTGAAATGTTGTCCCATCGGGCCCCGGCGGCAGCGCGAAACTCGCCGGTCGTGCGAGCGTCGCGCAGGACAACGGTACCACTGGTGGAATCTGCCAGCAGGGCTGGACGCAGCATGCCGCTGTGACTCGCCGCGACGGCGAACGTCGCCGGATTCCTTGCGGCGATGCTGATCGCGCCGTAGCCGCCCATGCTCAAGCCGGCGATGGCGCGCGATTCCCGTTGCGGAATCGAGCGGTACACCGAATCGGTGTACGTCACCACGTCGTACGCCACGAAGTCATCGTACTTGGGCCAGGGCACACAGTAGGTGTCCGCATTCTCCTGGCGCACGGCACGCCGGCACGCCGGCAGATCATTGAGCCCGTGCCAGGTCGTCCACCACCCATCGTCGCCGTCCGGCATGACGACGATCATCTCCGGCATTCCCGCTGCCACCAGCGAGTCCATCGTGCTGGCGAGCTGGCCACGCGCAATCCAATCGGACTCACTGCCCCAGAGCCCGTGCAGATACACCGCCAGCGGGTATCGGCGCGGTGGATTTCCGTCGCCGTATGACGGCGGCAGATACACCACCAGTTGCTTCGAGACGCCCAACGCCTGCGACCACATGGTATCGGTCCGTACCACACCACGTCGCGCAGGACTCTGCGCCTGTGCCGCGGTCGCGCTCAGGAGCGCGACGGCCAGGCCGCGCAGGCATCGTCGCACCAATCGTGATTGCATCAATCGTGATTGCATCAATCGTGATTGCATCGATCGTGATTGCATCGATCGTGATTGCATCAAGCGCCAGACGTTCACATGCCCCTCAGTCAGTTATCGGGACCGCGCACCGCGTTGCAGCCAGACATACAGCGGTGTGCCCGCAACAATCGCCAGAAATCCCCACATTGCCGACTCAGGGCCTACGCCATACATGGTCCACAGTACAAACAGAAACCCGATGCTGGCCTCCACCGTGACCCGAGTCAGCGTGCCCGGGTCGTACTGCTCCGGATGGCGACGGGCAAGCAGCAGTTCTGCGGCACAAGCATACAGGTGCGGCAGGAGCGTGGTCAGAATCGCCAGCAGCGCAACGAACTTGAACACGCTGAGCAGCGACTGCGAGAAGTACAGGAGCAGCAGTGCGCTGGGAATCATCGTCCCGGTGATCATCGCCACGTGCGGGGTGGCGTACCGGGGATGCAGACGACCGAGCGGCGGAAAGAACAGTCCATCCTGCGCCGCAGTGACAGGAATCCGGCCGGCCATCAGGACCCAGCCATTGAGGGTGGCCAGATTCGAGCCGAGCGCCGCGACGCCAACCCCGATTGCGGCCCAGGTGCCGATCGTCCGCTCCATCGCGAGCGCGATTGGTCTCGGACTGACGGAGAGTTCGGCAGTCGGGACGGTACCGACGACCATCAGGGCGGTGAGCAGGAACACACCGGTGGCGACCCAGTAGCCGATCATGGTGCCGCGGCCCACGGTCGATCCCCCATCACGCACTTCATCCGCGGGAACGGTGGCTGATTCGACGCCGGAGTACGCCCACACCACCAGCGCACACGCCGGTGCGAGCGCCCCCCAGCCGTGCGGCGCGAAGGGAATGAAGTTCGCCAGTTCGATCTGAGGCATGGCAACCAGCGAGCCGACAACGAGCGGTACGACCGTCACGATCATGAGCACGATCTGCAGCTTCGCGCTGTGACTGACGCCCACCGTATTGAGCAGGCAGAGTCCCCAGAGCAGCGCCTGTGCCAGGACGAACTGCTGCATCGGCGAGGTCCGCAGCACCTCGCTGAAACCGGTGGCGTATCCCACCACCGCCGTGACGATCGCGGCGTTGCCGATGGTCGCGCTGAGCCAGTAGCTCCAGACCGTCTGAAACGCGGCGAAATCGCCAAACGCTTCGCGGACGTAGATGTACGGTCCGCCGGTTTTCGGCCAGCGTGCGCCGAGGCGCGAGTATGTCCTCGCAATGAAGAAGTAGCCGATCGCGGTGATGCCCCAGGCCGCGATCGCCAGCGGGCCGGCGGCGGCGGCCATCGAGGCCGGCAGTGTCCAGATTGACGTGCCGACCATGTTCCCCACCGCCAGCGCCACCACGCCAAGCAGTGTCAGGCGGCGGAGTGGTGCGACGGGTTCAGTCAGCGGAACACATGGCCGATCCGCGACCACCGGATGTCGGTGATGAAGGGCAGCGCGCGATCCGAATCGTTGGCGTTGTAGCTGTAGTACACGAAGATCGGCCGGCCACGCAGGTTGCCGCGTGGGACGATCCCCCAGTACCGGCTGTCCTTCGACTCGTAGCGATTGTCGCCCAGCATGAACAGGTGCCCGGGCGGAATCACCAGCGGGCCCCAGGTGTCATGCGTCGGCACCGGCGGCGGTTCGCCAAAGCGTGATCCCTTCACTTCGAATTTGTGCTGCCACTCGAACAGGGGATCGGTGATGTCACCGCCGAGCCGCGACGTGCTTTCGTCCGGACGCTGCGGATACGGCGTCCCGTTCACATGGACCACACCGTCACGCATGTACAGCGTATCACCGGCCGTCCCCCAGAGCCGCTTCACGAGGGTCGGCTGCGGGTCATTGCCGATTGCCGCTTCGTCCGCCTGGTATGGCGACTTGAACACGACGATCTCGCGCCGCGTCGGCTCGGCGTACCCGGGCAGCGTGACGTCAGTGAATGGGAGGTTCGGCCCATACACCAGATTGTTCACAAACAGCCAGTCGCCCACCATCATCTCCGGCTGCATGCTGGGCGACGGGATGCGATATGCCTGGAAGAAGAAGATCCGGACGACGAAGAAGATCAGGATCGGAACGATCCAGCTCTTCAGGCCGTCGATGACCGATGCCTTGCTGCTGGCGGCAGTCTTGCCACGTGCGGCCGCGACCACATTGGGCGCCGGAGGCGGGGCGGAACCGGATTTCTGATCAGCAGCCACGGGACCTGGGTGCAGCGGTGACGGATGGAAAAACTTCGGGGGCCGGATACAATCGAGGGCCTGCCCCAGGAGGACACGCCCTCGATCCGGTCGTGCAAAAGATAACCCGCCCGCAGGCGGGAGATCCGGTTCAGCTGAGGTGCTTGGACACCAGCGCGGTCATCTCGAACATGGTGACGGTCTTCTTGCCACCGAACACGGCCTTGAGCTTGTCGTCGGCCAGGATGTTCCGCTTGTTCTTCGGGTCCTGCAGGTTGTGCTTCTTGATGTACGTCCAGATTGCGCTCGTGACTTCGGTGCGCGGACGGGCATCACCGCCGATCACGGCGGCCAGTTCAGGACTGATCTTCATGGCCTTGTTGAACGCCGAAGCGCTCTTCTTGGCGGCCGGCGCCTTCGCGGCAGCCTTCTTGGCCGGAGCCTTGGCCGGGGCCTTGGCAGCGGCCTTCTTGGCCGGCGCCTTCGCAGCAGCCTTTTTCGCAGGGGGCATCGCAGATCCTCGGGGATGAGGGAGGGGCGAGCGACGCTCGCCGGAAATGTGGAGCGAGACTCGCACGCTCATCGTGGTTCACGACGGCGACCGCCGTTCGAAATAACCATGACGGGCGGGAAGGTACACGGTGGGTTCCCCTGCGCAACAGGCGGGCGTCACCCCCTGCGCGCGGCCGGCGTCAGGCGTCGACGTCGAAGGAGCGCAGCAGCGCCACCATCCGCAGGTCGTCGGGATCGGCACTTGGGTCGTCGTCGGCCAGCATCTCGATCGCCTGCGGTGTCTCCAGGAGGAGAGGGATGGCGCGTGTGCGAGGGTCGGCGAGCAACCAGCGGAATGCGTCCGCACCGATCGCCCCCTCACCGATCAGGAGATGCCGATCCTTGTTCGAACCGAGCGCGCCAAGGCTGTCGTTGAGATGCAGGAAACTCGGTGGCTCACCACACGCCTGCTCGAACGCGTCGAGCACCGCCACACAGGCCTCGCGCGAGGCACTGATATCGTACCCAGACGCAAACAAATGACAGGTGTCCAGTCCGTACCCGGCGCGGGCCCGGAGTGATGGCGGCAATTGCGCGAGAATCCCCGCCACTTCCTCCACCGTCCGGCCGATCGTATTGCCCGCCCCCGCGCTGTTCTCGACCAGCAGCTTGGTGGCACCGTCGACGCTCTCCAACGCGCGCGTCATCGCGAGCGCCACGCGCGACACGCCGGCGGCTCGATCCTGGTCGGTGGCGGCCCCGGGATGAAAACAGACACCGCGCACCTGCAGCGTCGTGCTGCGCTCGAGCTCCTTCGTCAACGCCGTCGTGGCGCGCTCCCATTTTTCCGCGTCGGGTGTCGCGCAGTTCAATACGTAGCCGGCATGCACGATGACCGAGTCGCGGGCGATTCCCGCCTCCGACAGCGCCGCGTGAAAGGCGGCGACACGTTCAGGCTTGACCCCCACTTTTTCGTTATAGAACTTGGGAACCGCGCTGAAAATCTGCAGTGCGGTCATCCCGGCGTTTCCGGCGCGACGCGCCGCCATCGGAATTCCGCCGAGATCAATCGTGTGCGCGCCGATGAGCCGGGGCATATATGGAAGAGTGGGGGTCAACGGGCCACGATCTGCGCGCGCCGGAGCAGAAATGCACTGCCGGATTGCGAGACTTCCGTCCAGCCCACCCACAGCTCTCCGGCCGACAGGCGCACAATCTGCGGCGCGGTTGCGTGCTGTGAACTGGTGCTCACCGGAATCAGGCGGGCCGTCTGCTCGAAGAGGTGGCCCGACGTGAACGATACGCTCATGGCGATCCGGCCAAGGTCACTGTTCGGATCTTCGTACGCCATCACCACCGTGTCGGCACGACTCGCAATCGCGGCGCGGACGGGCTTCTCGCCGTACACGATCGCGATCGGTGGTTCAAAGCGCTTGAGTCGCGGATCCATCAGATGCGAGTAGAACAGCCCCGGGCCTTCGGGTGCCACCATGAAGTAGCCGATGTGCACGTAGCCACGCACGCTGTCGACCGTGATGGTCGGCGCCGGCCGGGCACACCCAAGCTGCGCCCGGTCGACGGAATCGACCATCACGCGCTGCAGCGTCGCGCCGGCGGAATCGCGCTGCTCGGCCAGCAGTCCGGCACTGCTGTCGGCACGAATCTGCCACCAGGCCGACCAGCGGCTGCCGCGTACGAGCGGCGCCTCCACGCTGGAACCAAGGCACCGGCCTGGCCCGCTCCCGGGTCCCGCGGCGCTCGCCGAATCGGTCACTTCGACGCGCGCGACCTGCACCTCCGGCGTCGCGCCCGGTGTCCAGCGCGCCCCGTACCGGGCCAGCGTGTCGACGCCGGCCGCAATCGGAACCGGACCCTGCCACTCGACCGGCGGGGCGTCCCACGAGCACCCGGACCCGATCACGGCGAGCATCACACTTCTGGAGAACGCTGACATCCCGCAATCTACGCAATCCAGCCGCGGTCTCTCCGGCTAGGTTTGGGGATTGGGCCGTGCGTGCGCCGCGCGGCCATCGCCAACCTCACCCTGTCCTCTCATGACGCCTCCTATCGTCGCGCCCGCCGGAGCATCACAGTTCGCCGGATCCCGCCGCATTCCCGCGCCGGTCAACGAGCCGGTCAAGAACTACGCGCCCAACTCCCCGGAACGCACCGAGCTGCAGGCTCGCCTCGCCAGCATGGCGGCTGAGCGCGCCGAGATCCCGGTCGTGGTCGGCGGCAAGCGGATTTTCACCGGCAACACGGGCACGCAGGTGATGCCGCATGCGCATCGACATGTGATCGCCGATTGGCACAAGGCGGGCACCGAGGAGGTCAACGCGGCGATTGCAGCGGCGACGGCCGCGCAGAAGGAGTGGGCGGCCTGGAGCTGGGAAGATCGCTGCGGGGTGTTTCTCAAGGCGGCCGAACTGCTCACGACCACCCGGCGTGCCACGCTCAACGCGGCCACGATGCTCGGCCAGTCAAAGACCGTGCATCAGGCCGAAATCGACGCCGCCTGCGAGCTGATCGACTTCTGGCGCTTCAATGCCGCCTTTGCGCAGGAGATCTACGCCGAGCAGCCGATCAGCACGAACTCGACCTGGAATCAGTCCGACTACCGACCGCTCGAAGGGTTCGTCTACGCCGTCTCGCCGTTCAATTTCACGGCCATCGGTGGCAACCTGGCCGGTGCGCCGGCCATGATGGGGAACACGGTGCTCTGGAAGCCCGCATCGACGGCGGTGCTGTCCGGCTGGATCGTGATGCAGATTCTCGAGAAAGCAGGGCTCCCACCTGGGGTGATCAACTTCCTGCCCGGTGACGCCGCCGCGATCTCGAAGGCGGTGCTCACGCATCGCGATCTGGCCGGCGTGCATTTCACCGGCAGCACGGGCGTGTTCAACGGCATGTGGGAGACGATCGGTCGCAACATGGGCGGCTACCGAAGCTACCCGCGCATCGTCGGCGAGACGGGCGGCAAGGATTTCATCGTGGCGCATCCGTCGGCCGATCCGCTGGCGCTGGCCGTGGCCATCGTCCGTGGCGCGTTCGAGTACCAGGGGCAGAAGTGTTCCGCTGCCAGCCGGGTGTACGTGCCGAAGTCGCTCTGGCCCACGGTGCGTGATCACGTGGCACAGATGACCAGCGAGATCAAGGTCGGCGACGTGCGCGACTTCTCGAATTTCATGGGTGCGGTGATCGACAAGCGCGCCTTCGACAAGCACACCGAGTATCTCGCACTGGCGCACAAGGAGTGCGAAGTGATCACCGGCGGCACGTCGAACGATGAGATCGGCTACTTCGTGCAGCCGACCCTCGTGCGCACCGACGACCCGTCGCACCGGATGCTCAACGAGGAAATCTTCGGCCCGATCATCACGGCGTACGTGTACGATGACGACAAGTGGCTCGAGACGCTGCACCTCGTCGATCGGACCAGCCCGTACGCGCTGACCGGTGCCGTCTGGGCGAGGGAGAAACAGGCGGTGCTGGATGCGATGTCGGTGCTGCGCAATGCGGCCGGCAACTTCTACATCAACGACAAGCCGACCGGAGCCGTCGTCGGGCAGCAGCCGTTTGGCGGTGCCCGCGCGTCGGGTACCAATGACAAGGCCGGCTCGAAGATGAACCTGCTGCGCTGGGTCAGCGCACGGTCGCTGAAGGAGACCTTCGTGCCGCCGACCGAATGGCGCTATCCCTTCCTCGCCGAATGAGTCACGACCCGGACGACGGCGCACCGCTCTTCGTTCACTACTTCACGCTCGATGTGTTCACTGACCAGCGGTTTGGCGGCAATCCGCTGGCAGTGATCCTCGAGGCGCGCGGGCTGACCAGTGAGCAGATGCTGCAGGTCACCCGCGAGTTCAATTATTCGGAGACCACGTTCGTGCTGCCGGCGGAGGATCCGGCCACCACGAAACGCGTCCGGATCTTCACGCCCGGCGGCGAAGTACCGTTCGCCGGGCATCCGACTGTCGGCACTGCAATCGCACTGGTGTTTTCGGGTGACGCACCGGCGACCGGCGACACGGTGCGCGTGGTACTTGGTGAGAACGTCGGTCCAGTCCCGGTGACGGTGCGACTGCGCGATGGTGTGCCGGAGTGGGCGCAGCTCTCGACGGCGATGATGCCGGTGGAGCAGCCAGCAATGGATCGTGCAGTGGTAGCGGAGATGCTGGGCCTGGCAAACTCGGACTTCATGACGACTGACGGCTACGAACCGACGGCCACGTCGTGTGGGCTTCCCTTCCTGATCGTGCCGCTGACGAGCCGTGACGCCGTGGCGCGAGCGCGTGTGAACGACGCGGTGTTCGCGCGGACGCTGCGCGGCACATCGTGCGCCATGATCATGGTCTTCGCGATGGTGGATGACGTTGCGGGCGTCGACGTGCACTGCCGCGTGTTTTGCCCGGATGACGGCGTGCCGGAAGATCCGGCAACCGGCAGCGCCAATGCGGCACTCGGCGGCTACCTCGCGGCGCGGACCCCGCGCACCGGCACGCTCCGCTGGGTGTCGCAGCAGGGCATCGAGATGGGACGGCCGTCGCGGCTCGAGATCGAGGTCGACAAGTCGTCCGACGCGATCACTGCAGTGCGCGTCGGCGGGAGCGCAGTGCTGATGTCGGAAGGGCGCCTGCGCGTTCGTTGAGCGCTGAGCAGCGCAACAGCGACTTCGTCAGCACACGGGGGCAACGACGCAGTTGCACTTCGAGTCACACCCGAAGATTGCGCAGATACCGCTCCGGATCCGCCAGAAAGTCGCGTGTCAGGCGAACATGGTCAGTCTGGTCCCACGACACCCGCGCAATTGGCGTTTCATCAAAGCTGTAAATCCGCGCGCCCGGGAACGAAAGCAGCAGCGGCGAGTGGGTGGCGATGATGAACTGGGCGCCGTCAGCAACCAGGTCGAACATCATCGCCAGCAGCGCCAGCTGCCGCTGCGGCGAGAGCGCGGCCTCGGGTTCATCCATCAGATACAGGCCGCGTGGCACCAGCCGCTGCTGGAAGAAGTTGAGAAATGCCTCGCCATGCGACTTCGCATCGGGATCAGCACCATAGCGACGATCCATGTCCGCCATGCTCGCCTTGAGCGGCCCCATCGCCAGCCCCTTGGCATGTGCCGAACGATCGGCGTACTCCTCCTCCATCCGATCGAGTGTGGACTGAAACTCGGCGCGTTCGCGCTTGAGCAGATGCTGGAACGCGAAGAAATCCTCGGCGCGCAGAAAGAACCCTCGATTGTTGCGGGTGCGCCATGCGAGCTTCAGCGCGCGCGAGAGCCAGAGCTGCTCCACGAGGGTCGGATCATCCTTCGCGCGGCCGGCCGCACCAGCTGACGGCAGCGACGCCGCGATCGCGATCGCCTCGAGCAGGGTGGATTTGCCCGACCCGTTCTCTCCGACAAAGCAGACGACCGCTGCGTCGAGATCGAGCGACGTCATCGACGCAATGGTTGGCACTGAAAAAGGAAACCGTGCCGGATCGGCCCACCTTGGCAGCGAGTAACTGATCTGCACCAGCTGCGGATCACCATCGCGCCAGTCGGACGCGGGCGTGGCTGTCGTGCGCCGACGAGGGGCCCGTGGCGGCATCCGGCTATCGGCCGCCGGTGGCCTGCGTGATCCGGTTTCTTTCGTCCACGAACACCGTGAGGTCGGCGGCATCGAGCAGATCGCGATCGATGGTGAGCGACCCTTCGTAGTGCAGGTCGGCGTCCGTCACGGTCGCGCGATGGATCTTGGCCCGGATCATGATTCGCTGCATGACCAAAAACTAACGCGGCGAGGAGCATGATCCGCCCCCCGCCGCGCCGCAAGCGATTCCCCGTTCCGCGAACCGCTAGAAGCGCGCTCCCAGCGACAGATCGACCCGCGTCCCCTTTCGGGGATAGATCCCCCGACTGACGTCGGTGCGAAACAATCCATCCGCGAACGACGACCCAAAACCCCATCCAGAGATCGGCCGGCCGGGCGTGGTGTAGTTGCTCCGGTCACCTGCCCAGCCGAGATCGAGGAACAACGATCGCTTCGCCGCCGCCGATCCAAAGGCCAGTTCAGAGCGCGAGAGCCAATAGGTGTTCCCAACCCGCGTTCCCGCGAGCTGACCGCGCACCGTACGCAGACCGCCCATGTAGAACTGCCGCTGCACGGGCACGCTGTCCGTCGCCGTGCCGGAGCTCACCGTCTGGCCGAAAGACAGCTTCCAGAAGAGCGGACGCGCCACGGTGATGTCGGCCAACCCGCGTCCATAGTTGAACGTGCCGCCCGCGGCCTCGGCGCGCAGATCTGTCGTGACCTGCCAGCCGCGCGGATCGAGACCATAGCTCGCGTGCCATTCGCCCGCGCCGCCGCCCACCTGGCCTTCCCGCGCCGTGATGTTGTCGAGCATGAATCGCCTGTCCTTGAAGGCATTCGCGAGGTTGAAGTTCCACTGCTTCTCCACCGCGTCGTGGCGCTCGCCGAATGCGCGCCAGCGCAGCTGCCCGGTGCTCGTCTGTTTCACCCAGGTCAACTCCGCGCCAAGGCTCCGATAATAGAAGCCTTCGTCGCGACCGTAGAGCAGCGTCGCCAGCGACGCCCCGACCGAGAGCGGGTTGCCGAAGTCGTTGGTATAGCTCAACCGGCGGAACGCCGCCGCCTGCACTGTCTTCCGGCCATTGCTCCGCGCGATGCGGACCTCCGCGTTCGGCTGCCAGTCGCCAATGCCGATTCGCGCCGCCCCGGACGCGGTATACCCGGCGCCAAGCGGCCACTTCACCTCAGCGCCAACCGACAGCCCCTCGATCCGATTGTAGCGTTGTTGATTGATCGAGTAGTCGAACTGCAACGGCTGCGGACCGAACGCCGGCTGAAGCCCAAGGCCAAGTGAACCGGCCAGTGCCTCGGCATCGCGCTGCGAGAAAACCTCCTCGTTCGCGTCATACGGCGATGCCGGCAGTTCCTTCGATGTGGCGAGGGCAGTGGAGTCACACGGGAGCTTGAGTCCGTATCGCAGCGCGCCTTCGTATCGTGTTTCCGTGCGTGTGTAGTATCCACCGGAGGCTTTGCACTCCGCGTCGCGAACCTTTCGGCGGTCGGTGCGGACCATGGCCCGATAGAGCGAGTCGCCATAGCGGCGGGTCCTGCGGGCATCACGCGAGGAGTCTGTCGGCGCCGGCACCGTTCGGCCCGCGCTGCGCAGCAGCGAATCGCGCGCGGCAGCCCGGGTGTCGCGCAGCCCTTGCACGACGATCTTGCGATAGGCACGGTAAAGTGAGTCACCGACGAATCGCGTCCGGACGGCGAGGGCCGATGTATCGGCCGCCAGCGCCGGCTTGAGTCCCATCGACTTGAGCAGCGAATCGGTGAGCTGGATCCGGCGCTGACGGATCACGACCGCGTCGATGTCCGGATCGTTCTCGACATCCTCACACATCGGCGCGCAGACCTGCATGCTGGCGCTGGTCTGCTGCGCCCTCGCCAACGCGGGCAACTCGGGCAATGGCGTCGTGCCATCCACATCATCGTACCGGTAGCTCTCTTCGACACGGATCGGGATGTGCATGAACATCACCTGCGTTTCGCCCTCGGCACGATTCACTCGCGGCAACCAGAACTTCCCTTCGTAGAGTGCGTATTCGACAGTCACCAGCGTGATGTCGAAGCGCATTGGATTCATGATCCCTCGCACCAGCGCGGGAGGTCCTCCTTCCTTTGCCTCCTTCACCCGCGCCGCGCGGCCGGGCGTCGTATCGCGCTCGGCTTCCTCGATGTCCTTTTTCACATCGGCCAGCGCCTCGTTCCAGATCTCGATCGGCGCCGAGAGTCGGTAGGCGGCGCGCACCAGTGACCCGTTGCTGGCATCGAACCAGAAGCTGCCGACGAGGTTGCGCCACTCAGGGCGACGCGCGATCACCTTCAACTCACGCAACGTCAACGCCGACCCACTGGGCAGTCGGATCCGGATCGAGTCGCCGATCTGATAGCGGTAGTACGCCTCGCTGCCCAGCGCCAAGGGATGGACGAAGCCTTCAGACTCATCGACATCACCGCGGACCGTCGCCATGTCGGTCCCCGGAATCCAGAGCTGATCGCGGCCTGGGAAGTACGGGACCGGAATCATCTGGGCTGCCACGCCGTTCACATTCACGTTCTTCGACATCGGTACCGTGGTCCGCGAGGCCAGCGGCTCGATCCACATGCCCTGACCGCGACGCCACTTCACGTTCGAGGCATTCTCGGTCCGGAACAGCAGCTTGTTCCGGACCAGAGCCGACGTCCCCATGTTGACCGTGATGCGCGCCTGGGTCTTCGCATCGTAGCCACGGAGCGCGGAGTCCTGTGCCATTCGTGCGTGGCGCGCCAGCGTGAAAAGGGCCCGGGTCGCGGAGTCGGCGAACGCATTTGCCAGCAGCGCGGCGGTCACCGGCCGGCGACGCACTGGATCTGGCTGTGCAACAGCGGCCGAAGGGGCGGCCGGTGGCTGGAACAGGAAGAACAACGCGGGAAGCAGCATAGGCTCGTTGAGATGAGGCGCGAACGACGTCTCCCCATACGTCATCGCGTCGGGCCAGGTTCCACCGTCAACCGCCGGATGACGCGAAGCAAACAGATAGTGTCGTGAAGCGTGTGCCCCAGTGGGCCGATACTCAGATCCAGGTTGCTTCCAGTCGCCGTCCCCCAGCCCAGTCGCAGCATGTTTGAGCCGTCCCTTCCCGGCGCCGCCGACCGACTCTCCCCGAACGATCCGTCCGGATTGCAGCGTCGCCTGACCGCCATTCTGCAGGCCTCGCCCGCTCCGACGGTCTGCGTGGCGCGGAGCCGCGAAGAGGGTGGCGACCTGATGGTCGCGGGGGCGTCGCTGCTCGAGCAGGTCCGGCAGCGCGTGGGCGCCTTGCAGCGCGCGGGAATGCGCCGCGGCGACGTCCTTGCGAGCAATGCCGTTGGCGTTGGTCGCGTGGTCGACGCGCTCGCGGCAATGCTCGGAGGCTTCATCTATTGGCCCTGCGATGATCATCGCAGGATCGTCAGCGGTCCACTCGTCTCCGACTCGGGCGCATCGCTGGTCTGGCGCCCGAATCCGCTGGTTGATGCCGGGAACACCACGGCGATGCCGCACGAGCCGCCCGCTGCCCTGCCAATGCGACTCTCCGTTCAACTCCGCGATCTGATGCGGCCCGCCGGCCCGCAGATCCGTCTGCTGGTGGACGGCACAGGGAGTGTCGCGCCGTTCGCCGTGAACGCCCAGACGATCGGTCGTCTCGGGAGCACGCTTCGGCGCAGGCTCGGCCTCAAGCGGCAGAGCGTGCGCTACTGTGCCGCACCCGCCCAGTCCGCCGTCGGTGTGCTGTTCGACCTCCTCCCAGGCATCGTGGCGCGTCAAGTGATGGTCGTACCGAGCGAGCCTTCACCCTCGTCGACGACCATCATGCGCGCCATCGGTCGCTATCACCCCGACGGGCTGACGCTCACCCTCGAGCAGGCGAAGGCCTTGGCGGAAACGCCGATCGACGCGCCGACCCTGCGCGCGCTGCGGCAGTGCCAGGTTCTGATCGCGGACACGCACCCGGTGCCGACGGCGCTCAGGGTTCGATTCAGTGAGTGGGTTGCCCGGTTGGATATCGCGTACATCCTGCCGGAAGCTGGCGACGCATTCCTGGTCTCGTCGAGCCAGTCGACTAGAACTCCCAGTTGATCCCGATGCTCGGCAGCAGCCCGATGCTTTCGTTGGGTTTCGGTGCCCGAAGCCGTGCATCCCACGCAATCTGCGAGATGTTCTTCCGCGCCGTTGCATTCTGTACATCGACATAGGTCACCAGTTGCGACTTCCCGAACACGAATCGCCGATCGATTCGGACATCGAGTGCGAAAAACGTCGGCAGCCGCTGGCCATCGTTGTACCGGGCAAAGTCGAGCCGGCCGGCTGACGTGAACGGCGTCGTTGGCAGCCCCGCTGCCGATCGCACGCGACCGCTGAACTCCCAGCGCGCATTGGGGCGCCAGCCGAGCAGTCCGTTGAAGACCAGTGGCGAATCGAACGCGCCGATGGATTGCGAACCGTCGAGTCCACGGAATCGCGTGCGGTTGTAGCTCGCGCTGATCAGCCCATACACCGGAATCTCGCTGAGCCGCTTCTGCAGGAATATTTCTGCGCCACGCACCGCGCCGGTGGCCTGCTGCCAGCAGCGGCTCGAGGCCATACGGAATATCGTTGCTGACGTCGTCGAAGCCGCTCGGCTGCAGCACCGCACGCGGCCGGAATACACGTCCGGGATAGTCCGCATACGATTTTGCGTATGCTTCGACCTGCAGCTTGAGATCGGGACGGAGCAGTCGCTGCCATCCAGCCACGATCTGATCAGCCCGGAGCGGCTTCAACTCGCGCGGATTCCGGGCATCGCCAACCAGCCAGATCGGCTGGGGCGCCTGGTAGTATCGCCCGCCCGCCAGCGTGAACGTATTCGCCTCATCGGGACTCCATGCCAGCGTGGCACGCGGGGCGACACGGACGGTGTTGCGAAGAAAACGATACCAGTCACCCCGCGCGCCGAGCGTCAATCGCACCCGATCGGTGAGTTGCAGCGTGTTCTGCACATACACGGCCTGACGATACGTCGCGAACGTCGTGTCGACGCGGAGCGGGCGCGGCACGCCGGTCTGATCGAGGCGCACGGCACCGGGGAGTGTGATGTCGTACTGCAGCGCCCCTGCGTACTTCGCGATCATCCCGGCAGACAGCTCGGCGCGCGGCGACAACTGCAGCGTGAGATCGCTGCGCAGCGATGTCTCGCCTTCGGTTGATTGGGCGCCGAAGACCTGCTGTGGAGGATTCGAGGAATCCCGCTGTGCCGCGTCGAAGCGGCTCCAGGTCCGGCCAAGTGTGGTGGTCAGGACACCGCTTGGCAGCAGGCGCTTCCAGGTTGCGCCAGCGATGTACTGATCCTGCGACGATCCAAGCAGGGTGGAATTGTCAAACCGATCATCCGCCGTTTCGCTGCTGACGGTGATCCGGTCGCGTGCACCCACGAGCAGAAAGGAGAGCTCGTCGCGGGCGGAGGGTCGTTGCACCGCCTTGAGGGTCACGTCGGTGTATGACGGGATGAAGGGAAACCCGACCGCATTGAACACGAAGTCGAGATAGCTGCGGCGCACGCTGACGAGCAGCGACCCGTCGTTCGGCAGCGGCCCTTCGACAATCCCTCCGAACCCAATGGCCGAGAGGTTGAGGGTGGTCGCGAAACGTTCCCGATTGCCTTCGCGGAGCGCGATGGTCGTCACGCTCGACGTCCGGTCGCCAAAGCGCACGCCGAAGCCGCCGGCGCTGAGTGCCGCATCCTTCACGAATTCGATCGGGATCAGCGACACCGGTCCACCGGTCGATCCCTGGGTGCCGAAGTGATTCACATTCGGCACTTCGATGTTGTCGACGACGAAGAGATTCTCGAACGGCGCGCCGCCGCGGACAACGAGATCGTTGCGACCCGCGGTGGTGACACCGACACCTGGCAGCACCGAGATCGCACGGATGACATCCTCCTGCACCCCCGGCGTGCGACGGATCTCCTCGGCCGTGAAGCGCTGGGTGCTGACTGGCGTCTCGCGGGTCGGCTCGAAGTATGTCGGCTTCACCTCCACACCGGCGAGCTGTACCACGCGCGGCTGCAGGTCGATGATCACCGTCGTCGGCTTACCGGCGCTGACGACCACATCACTCCGCACGATCGGGGCGAAGCCAATCGCACGCACTTCGAGGCGGACGACACCGGCCGGTGCACGCAGCCTGAAACGTCCATCGTCGCTGCTGACCACCACCAGTTCAGTGCCTGCAACCCGGACGGTGGCGTTGGCAATGGGCTGCTGCGTCGGACCGGAGCGCACACGGCCGTCGATCAGGCCAGTGGCGCCGGATTGCGCGTCGAGACGGTTTGCGGCGGCCAGAAGCAGCGTGGCCGCCGCAGTGAGAGCGTGCAGTGCGCCAACGCGCATAAGTCCTCGTCGTCTGTGTTTCTGCGGAGGTGCGCCCTCGAGCCCTGGAACCGCCGGCGCGACCGGCGCCGCACCCCGGAAGGTGAGTCCAGCACGCGTGCAGTGAACCAATTCGTCCGATCCGATCCGAGGGATGCAGTGCCACCGCGGGCCGCCGTGAGAAGCCGGAGCGAGTAGCCGGAGCAGTGCCGAGCCAGGCGCGGACGGGAGCGGCGAGGGTGAGTCAGTCAACCGGGGCAGGCATTGACCCAGCCGGCCATGCATCCTGTGACTGCCCCAACGCAAAGGAGCCCGGCACCGCAGCCCGAAAGAACAGGCGCAGGTGCCGGGCTCCGCGCGT
>JANPFJ010000179.1:0-3366 GCA_031423355.1 Gemmatimonadaceae bacterium
TTTGTCCGGGATGCACTCGCTGCCGACGTAGGATCGCACGGATGATCGGCCACCGACTGCCGAACCAGAGGTCAGCATGAACGGGTACAACTTCACTGAGCGCGTACGGAAGGTGCTCGCCATGGCCCGCGAAGAAGCGGCGCGGCTGCACCACGAATACGTGGGCACCGAGCACATTCTTCTTGGCTTGATTCGCGAAGGCGAAGGGGTCGCAGCCGCAGTGCTGCAAAGCCTCAACGTCGACCTCGACGAAATCCAGCAGAAGATCGAGGACACGGTGAAGAAGGGGAAGGCGGCGCAAGCCACCGGCCCGGACCTGCCGTACACGTCGCGCGCGAAGAAAGTGCTCGAGCTCGCGATGAGCGAAGCGCGCGAGCTCAATCACAGCTACGTCGGCACGGAGCATCTGCTCTTGGGTTTGCTCCGAGAGGAGAAAGGGATTGCGGCGCAGGTCCTGACCGACAGCGGCGTCAACCTTGACGCTGCGCGGACCGAGACGCTGCGTCTCCTCGGGACCGAGATGCCGCCGAGCACGAATCCGACGGCGCAGGCCAGCTCTGGCTCCGGTGCCACCCCGACCGGCGGCACGTCGAGTGGCGGTGGCGCCAAGGCGGAAAAGAAGTCCAAGACGCCGGCGCTCGACCACTTCTGTCGCGATCTCACCGCGCTGGCCGTGGAGGGCGCACTCGACCCGACGATCGGTCGCGCCAAGGAGATCGAGCGGGTGATGGAAGTCCTGTCGCGCCGCAAGAAGAACAACCCGGTGCTGATCGGCGAACCTGGCGTCGGCAAGACGGCGATCGTCGAGGGCCTCGCCCAGCTCATCTCAGGCGGGAACTGCCCGGACAACCTGCGCGACAACCGCGTGTTGTCGCTTGACATGGCGGCTGTCATCGCGGGGACGAAGTATCGCGGTCAGTTCGAGGAGCGCCTGAAGGCGGTCATGAACGAAATCGCGCAGAACAAGAACGTGATCCTGTTCATCGATGAGCTGCACACCCTGGTTGGCGCCG
The DNA here is from genome assembly GCA_031423355.1 of Gemmatimonadaceae bacterium. GTDB lineage: Bacteria > Gemmatimonadota > Gemmatimonadetes > Gemmatimonadales > Gemmatimonadaceae > JACMLX01. The sequence goes on from JANPFJ010000179.1 coordinate 1,014, forward strand.
GCGCGGCCGAAGGCGCGATCGATGCCAGCAACATGCTGAAGCCGGCACTCGCCCGAGGTGAGCTGCAGTGCGTGGGTGCCTCGACGCTGAATGAGTACCGGAAGTACATCGAGAAGGACGGCGCGCTCGAGCGGCGCTTCCAGACGGTCATCGTCGATCCACCATCGGTGGATGAGACCGTGGAGATTCTCAAGGGACTGCGCAAGAAGTACGAGGATCACCACCGTGTGACAATTCCGGATTCGACGTTGATTGCGGCAGCGAAGCTGTCCGAGCGTTACATCACGGATCGCTTTCTGCCCGACAAGGCCATCGACGTGATCGACGAGGCCGGAGCACGCGCACGGCTTGCCGCCCAGGTTCCGCCCGCGGATGTTGCCGATCTGCGCGCGCAGCTCGATCAGGTGAACGTGGACAAGGAAGGTGCCGTCCGCGATCAGAACTTCGAGAAGGCGGCCTCTTTGCGCGACCGCGAGCGCGAACTGCAGACGGAGATCCGCCAACGTCAGGATGAGTGGGAGCAGCGTCGCCAGTCATTCCGGCCGGTCCTCGGCGAGGAGGAAATCTCCTTCATCGTGAGCCGCTGGACCGGCATTCCCGTGACTCGGCTGCAGGAGGCAGAGACGGCGCGACTGCTGCGCATGGAAGAGGAGATGCACGCGCAGGTGGTCGGACAGGAAGAGGCCATCAAGTCGCTGGCCCGTTCCATCCGTCGGAGCCGGGCCGGGCTGAAGGACCCGAACCGCCCGATCGGCAGCTTCATCTTCTGTGGCCCGACGGGCGTGGGCAAGACGGAAGTGGCCCGGCAGCTGGCGAAGTTCCTGTTCGCCGATGCCTCGGCCTTGATTCGGGTCGACATGAGCGAGTACATGGAGAAGTTCTCCGTATCCCGCCTGATCGGTGCACCTCCCGGCTACGTGGGGTACGAGGACAGCGGGACCCTGACCAAGGCCATCCGTCGGAAGCCGTACAGCGTCATCCTCTTGGACGAAATCGAGAAGGCGCATCCGGATGTGTTCAACATCCTGCTGCAGGTGCTGGACGAGGGCCATCTGACCGACAATTACGGCCGAGTGATCGATTTCAAGAACACGGTGGTCATCATGACCAGCAATGTGGGCGCGAAGGAAATCACCAAGGGGAAGTCGCTGGGCTTCGGTACGAATGACAGCCGAGGCAGCTTCGAACGGATTTCGGAGAAGGTGAAGGAGGAGTTGCAGCACACCTTCAACCCGGAGTTCCTGAACCGTCTCGACGACGTGATCGTGTTCCACCAGCTGAGCCGTGAGCACATCGCGAAGATTGTCGGGGTCATGCTGCGCGAAGTCCAAAAGCGCCTGTCCGAGGAGGAGCTGACGTTGAAGTTGACGGACGCCGGCAGCGACTTCCTGGCCAAGCACGGGTTTGACGAGATGTACGGGGCGCGTCCGCTGAAGCGGGCGATCCAGCGCTATATCGAGGACCCGCTCTCGGAGAAGATTCTCATGGGCGAGTTCTCGAAGGGCGACGAGATCGACGTGGATGTGGCCGAGGACGGAACCAAGCTGCAGTTCAGGGTGTCTGCCAGCGCTACGCCGGCCGCCTGAACGGCGTTGGTCCCCCTCCGGAACGGGCGTTCCGTGAAACAGCCGGTCGGGTCGCGGGTAGACCCGACCGGCTGACCCGTTACATTTTCCAAGCTTATGCCCGTATTCCGTCACTCCGCGGCTGCCATCCTGGTTGCCGTCCTCTGCCTGCCCCTCTCGCGTGCTCATGCGCAACAGGAGGGACCGGGCCCATGCGCACTCCCCGACTCCATCGTGGTGGAGGGGAATCTTCGCGTCACGAACGACCAGATCCTGTCGGATGCGGAGCTCGCCACGGGTGTGGCGCTCAACTTCAAGGGTGTGCAGCGTGCGATCAAGCAGCTCTATGCCTCAGGCAATTTCAGCGATGTGCAGGTCGGGTGTCGCGTACACGATGGTCCACCGATTCTGGCGTCCATCGTCATCCGCGTCGTCGAGCGGCCGATTCTTGGTGATGTTGACGTCGTTGGTGGCGATCGCATCTCGACGCGGACGCTGAAGGACAAGGTCGAACTGCTGATCGGTCGACCCGTCGATGCGGCGCAGGTTGCGAAGACCAAGCAGCGCATCGATTCAATCTATGAAGCCTCTGGCTACTATCTCGCGCGTGTGACCGTCGACACGACGTCCCTCGGCGATCAGCGGGCGAAGATCACGTTCCGGGTATCCGAGGGCCGTCGGCTCGCGGTGAGTGGTGTGCGCGTCAATGGCCTCAAGACGCTCGCGCCGGCCGACGTCGTGTCGACGATGAAGACGAAGCCTGAAGGTTTCCTGTGGTTCCGCAAAGG
>JANPFJ010000180.1:0-5007 GCA_031423355.1 Gemmatimonadaceae bacterium
GAAGTCCGCCGTCTCAGGTCGGAACTCGGAGCGATTGCGCTCTGTGGTGCGGTCGCGGTGCCAGCCGGTGCGAGTGGTGGGCGTGGTACCGCCACGTCCGCGGATCCTATCCTCTGGTCCACTGTCTTCCGGATGATCGAACTGAAGTGGCCCGACGTGCCGCAACTCGAGACGGCCGAGGTGGCGCGACGCATCGAGGCGCACGAGCCCATGCTGCTGATCGATACCCGCGCGAAGGACGAGTATCTGGTCAGTCACCTGCCCGGGGCAGTCTGGGCGGAGAGTCCGGCACAGCTGCGCGCCGCCGTGCGCAATGCGCCCGCCACGCAGCTGATCGTGCTGTACTGTTCGGTGGGTGTACGTTCGTCGAAAGCCGCCGCGCTGCTGATGCGCGATGGTGGCCACACCGTGGCCAATCTGCGAGGGTCGATCTTTCAGTGGGCGAACGAAGGCCGCGCTGTGGAAGCTGATGGACGGCCTGCGGTGCGGGTGCATCCCTACAACCGCATCTGGGGGCAACTCCTCGAGCCGCGCCTCCGCGCGACGGGTGCGCCGTGATCGACACCATCAATCTGGCCTCGTGGAGAACGCCGGCGTCGATCGGCGTGATGCTGCTGCTCTTCGTGTGGGAGACGATCCAGCCGTTCTTCGGACTGTTTGCGGCTGGCGCGCACCCGTGGCGCCTTCGGCTTCGGCACGCCGCGATCAATGTCGGCATCGGAGTGCTGAACGGTCTCGCCATCCGCTTCGGGTTCCTGGCGCTCTGGATCGCGACGATGGAGTGGTCCACAAGCCACGGTGTTGGCCTGCTCAACTGGCTACTGGTGGCGCCGTCGTTTCGCTGGATCGTGGTGCTCTTCCTGCTCGACGCCTGGACCTACGCCTGGCACCGGTTGAACCACACCGTACCGTTCTTCTGGCGCTTCCACCGGTTGCATCACTCCGATCGCGAGATGGACGTGACGACGGCCAACCGGTTCCATATCGGCGAGATCACGCTCTCGTCACTGGTCCGAGTGCCGGTGCTGGCGCTGATCGGCTGTCGGATGGACGAACTGGCGCTGTACGAAGTGCTGCTGTTCGCGGTGGTGCAGTTTCATCATGCCAACATCGGGCTGCCGGACTGGCTCGATCGCGCGCTGCGCACGGTGATCGTCACGCCGCATCTGCACAAGGTGCATCACTCGGTGGTGGTGGCCGAGCAGAACACAAATTTCAGTTCGCTCTTTTCGTGGTGGGATCGGATTGCGCAGACCTTCCGGTTGGCGCCGGACCTGTCGCGGGTGGTGTTTGGTGTCGACAAGGTGCCAGCGAATGATGCGGCGCAGTGACATGACCGACCCGGCGGCGATCGCGGAGCAACCAATCGCTGCGCGCGCGTGGGCACCATGGTCATGAATCAGCTATCGATCCGCTGGTGCTCGCTGCTCGTCACGGCACTCTCCCCTGCGGAGCCAGTAGACCTGCTCGGACTGCAGTCGTTTCGATCAGGCGGTGAGCTGCCGCCAAACTGGAAGGCTGTCGCGGTCCGGGGGCAGCGTGCTCCGACATTGCTGCTGCAGGATTCAGCTGGAGTTCGTTTTCTGAGAGTTGCCGGGACGCGAACTGCCGGATGGTTCGTCAACCGGCTGTCGTCACCGGTGCCGCCCTCCACCACCCGACTGGCGGTCACCTGGCGCGTCCTGACCGCCCCCGCAGGCGCCGACCTGCGCGCGGCTGACTCTGACGATGCGGCACTTCGTGTGTTCGTTGTGTTTGATGCGCACGGAGTCTTTCAGCGGACACCACGCACGTTGTTCTACAGCACCGGAACGACTGAACCCATTGGGTACAGCCGATCCAGTTTTCAGTCGCGCGCGCTGCATGTGATCGGCATCGGGCCGCAAGCCGCCTCATCGACGTGGCTCGAGACCGACCTTGATCCATTTGCCGACTACCGGCGTGTCTGGGGTGGGCGGTTGCCCGCGATCGTCGCCGTGGGGTTGATGCAGGACACGGATCAGACGGGCAGCACCGCGATGGCGGATGTCCGCATGCTCTCGTGGACAGCGCCGACTGCGCCAGCAACGCCCCGTTCCGAACCACCGCCTGCGTGGGCGACGCGGCCCGGTCTGCTCCACCTCCCAGTTTTCGAAAGATTTGCTGAACGCTCCGGTGCACGGTGATCATCACTGCGGCAATCGCGAGATCCTGACGCCAGTGCGATTGGGGTACTCTGAACCGGGGGCCGTCTCGAGGGCCACTCATGAACATCCAGTTCCGGTCGCGGGGCGTAGTCGAGGCGGGAACGAATCGTGGAGCCCATGTCTTGTCGTGTCCCGGAGGGGATTCCCCTCCTCAAACTTTTCTACCGTCCGATGCGCACTCCGCCTTCTGCCGCTCGTCTGGTCGCCGTCGTCGCAGCGTTCGCCCTGCCGACCCTCGTCAGTGCTCAGGCTGCCCCGCCGACACCCACACGGGCCCAACCCGACAGCCTGACCTGCGTCCGCCGCCCTGCCACCCTCGGCTGCCGACGATTCCGTGATTCCACCGCGGCACAGCTCTCGGTGGTCAGCGTGGTGGCGGACAAGCCGCGTCGTCTGCTGAACACCAGCACCGCGACTGTCGGCGGCACCGTCGAGCGGAAGGAGCTGAACTCGCTCCCCACCGATGCACGCGACCCGATCTCCCTGGCCTTCACGCTGCCGAATGTGGCGCAGGCCACCGGGTTCTTCGGCGATGCACCGCGGCTGACCATCAATGGCAGCAACTCGCTGTACACGTCATACACGATCGACGGGCTCGAGAACAACGAGGGGTTCCTGGGCGGCGCACGGGTCGAGTTGCCCCTGTCGGCGCTCGAGCGGCTGAGTGTGGCGGCCAACACCTACGGCGCTGACATCGGTCGCAGCAGCAACGGCGTGGTGCAGTTCGAAACGCGTGCCGGCAAGGCGAAATGGGGCGGCGAGGCGTTCGTCTACAATCGCCCCGGCGTGCCGCGCGACGCCCGCGCCCAGATCATCCCCGGCGGTAACGCCAGCGCCTTCAACAAGGCGCAGGATGGCTTCCGTCGCACCCAGGTCGGTGCGGCCGGTGGTGGTCCGCTGGTCAAGGATCGCACGTTCGTGTTCGGTGCACTCGAATACACCAATGAGAACGAAGACCGCATCGCGTCGACGGTCAGTGTGCCGTTCGTGGGACGCGAACTGCGCCAGATCTACAAGGCGTTCGGGCGACTCGATCAGGGGCTCGGCAATGCCGGCAGCCTGACTGCCAAGTTCGCGCTCACCAGCACCGATCGCGCCGGCCAGGGCAGCGGCATTCTGGCGCCGGAAGCGGATACGCGCACACAGCGCATCGGGTCACTCTCCAGCATCACGCATCGCGCGGCGCTCAGCAATGGGCGCGCCAGCCAGGTCACATCCCTGCAGTTCGGCACCTTCCGCTGGAACTTCCCACCGACGCGCAGCAGCTTCAGCACACCGCAGGTGACGATCGTTGCGAACGATCCGGCGCGCCCGGGCAACACCATCACGCAGGCGATCGTCGGCAGCAGCAACTTCGTCTTCGACGAGTCGGAGAAGCAGTTCCAGTTCCGCACCGAACATCGCCGCGAGCTCGGTAGCCGCAATACGATGACCGCTGGAGTGGACGTCGCCCGCAGCGCCTTCGAGCTCACCGGCTCGAACACCAATCCGATCGGCAGCTACACGGTGCTCAACACCGGCAACATCGTGCCGTCAAATGGTGGATTCTTCTCGTTCCGCGACGTGCCACAGAACGCGCAGGTCCTCCGCTACAGCATCGATGCCCGCCAGAAACAGGTGAACCTGAATCAGCTGCTCACCAGTGCCTGGCTCGAAGATCGCTTCACACCGACCGCCGCAATCACGATCAATGCTGGCCTCCGGTGGGACTACGACGATCTCACCTCGCGCGGCGAGAGCAAGCCCGATCTGAACAACTTCCAGCCGCGTGTGTCAGTGAACTGGACGCCAACGGATCGGAGCGTGGTGCGCGCTGGCGCCGGTCGATACACGGGCAAGTTCCCCTACGCGATCTATTCCGATGCGGTGCAGTTCGGCACCGACGGCAACGCCACCATCACCCTCGATGGTGCACAGGCGCCCGCCTACCTGCAGGGGCCGCGAGGTCCGTCACTGGCCTCGCAGACCAACACCTTTCCGCCGCGCGAAATCCGACGCCTCTTCGCGCTTGGTCTCGAGCAGCCGTTCAGCGATCAGGTGAGCCTTGGGTTCCAATATCAGCTCACTCAGGCGCTCGGTGTCACAGTCGATGCCGTCGCCACACAGACGAACAACCTGCCGCTGTCCTACGATCTGAACGCCAACACGCGCGGCATTCGCGCCGGTGACGTCACATCGGTGCCAGTGTCAGTGGGCGACACATTCCGTCCCGTCCGCCCGGTCACCGGCAGCTATCGCCGCCTCACCACGTCGGCCTCGCTCGGCGAAGCGAACTACGTCGGCCTCACGACCGCACTCCGCTGGCAGCCGGAGCGCACCATCCTGCTCGACGCCAACTACACGCTGAGCCGCGCGCGCAACAACACCGAGGACATCAACTTCAACGCCACCCAAGGCAACAATTTTGATGCCGAGTGGGCGGATGCGGTGAATGATCGTCGCCACAAGCTGTCGCTGCGCGCCGTGTACACCGGAGTAAAGCACCTGTCCCTCAGCACGGTGTTCGATGTCCAGTCCGGGTCGCCGATCAACCGGATTGCCGGTTTCTGCGGCGCCACCTTCTGCGATCTCGACGGGTCTGGCGATACCTTCGGGAATGGCTTCATCGGCAATCAGGATCGCTTCTTCGGTGTCGGGCGAAACGCAGAACGGCTGCCGTCTGCCACGCTGGTCAACCTTGGCGCAGGCTACGTGCTTGGACTCGTGCAGCTGCGTGCCGATGTGTTCAATGCCTTCAACACGCGGAACGTCAGCGGATTCGCGAACGGGTTGCCGGGTGGCGGTGCGCGCACGCAGGTGGGTCGCCCGGGTGACGGAATCG
>JANPFJ010000181.1:0-3005 GCA_031423355.1 Gemmatimonadaceae bacterium
GGGGCGAAGTTTGGCGCGGTGGTGCAGGTGCCACCCGACAAGCCAGCGGCGTCCTTCAATCTCGTCGTCGAGTTCCTCGATGCCGCAGGTGGGGTTGTGACGAGCCAGACGGTGAGCACGAAGCCGATTGCGCAGGGTGGGTTCGACACGATCTCAGTCGATGGCAAGGGCGCCGGCATCCTCGCCTTCCGCTATCGGGTCGTGAAGTAGCAGGACGGCCTTCGCAGAAATGCCGGAAGTCGCTGGCACTGCTTGATTTCCGACCTCTCAGTTCGTAACTTTGTTGAGCCGCGCCCCGGTCCTCCGCGGGCGCGGTTTCTCATTGTCGGGCTTGGCGTCGGACTGGTTCGGGAGAGGTCGGAATGGTACGTGTGGCGGCCGTCGAAGACGGGCAGCTTGGGGCGTCGCTGGGCATCGTTCGTGGCACTGAGCTGCGAGCCGTCAACGGTCGCGCGATCGAGGATTTCCTGGACTGGGAGTTCCTCACGGCTGACGAATCCTTCACGGTGGATGCCCGGCAACCGGACGGCTCGAATCACACGTGGCACGTCGTGCGACCGGAAGGCGCGTCGATGGGCCTCGAGCTCGAGCCGCCAACGATTCGTCGCTGCGCGAACCGCTGCGAGTTCTGTTTCATCGAGGGGTTGCCCAAGGGGCTCAGAAAGCCACTGTACATCCGCGATGATGACTACCGCTTGTCGTTCGCCTATGGGAACTTCGCGACGCTCTCGAATGTGAAGGAGCGCGATATCGCGCGCATCATCGAGTACCGGCTCTCGCCGTTGTATGTCTCGGTGCATGCGACGCCGTGGGAAGCGCGCAAGGTGCTGCTCAACAACCCGCGTGTTCCGAACATCGTGGACCAGCTGACCCGCCTGTCGGCGGGCGGGATTCAGTTCCATGGGCAGATGGTCATTGTGCCAGGGCTGAACGACGGCGCGGTGCTCGAGGAATCACTGACAGACCTCTGGAACCTGCAGGAGGCCGTGATCTCCGTGGCGCTGGTGCCGGTGGGGGTGACGCAGTTCTCGCATCTCTACACCGGCAAGAGCATGGATCGTGAGTCCTCGCGCGAGCTGCTCGACATCGTGGCGCGGTGGGAGAAGCGCGCCCTGGCCGAGCGCGGGGATCGGTGGGTCTACGGCTCGGATGAGCTGTATCTGCTGGCGGAGGCGCCGCTCCCCGATGCGGAGCATTACGGCGATTTCCCGCAGATCGAGAATGGCGTCGGTGCGGTGACGTCGCTGCGCGGGCGTGTGGCCGATGGCCTCGAGCGCCTGCCGCGGCTGGATGGCAAGCGGATCGCCGTCGTCACTGGCGTCAGCATGGCCCCGCTGATGCCACCGCTCCTCGCGCGACTCACCGACGCAACCGGTGCCCACTTCGAGTTGCTCACTGTCGAGAACTCACTCTTCGGTCCGACCACGACAACGGCCGGGCTGCTGGTCAGCGACGACTTCCGTCGCGCCCTGTCCGGTCGCACCGATTTCGACCTCGCGCTGATTCCAGCCGAGAGCATCAACGAGAACGGCGTCTTCCTCGACGACACCTCCTTCGTCGCCCTGCGCGAGGAGTTCCCGTTCCCGGTTTTTCCCTCGTACGATTTCATCGACGTGCTGGAGGCGGAACCAGCCGTCGGTTCGTCATTTCGGAGTGCTGCGTGAGTATCCCAATCGTTGCCCTCGTCGGCCGCCCGAACGTGGGCAAGTCGGCGTTGTACAATCGGATTATCGGCGACAAGAACGCCGCGATCGTCAGTGAAGTGGCCGGGACGACCCGGGATCGTCACTTTGGCCGAGCCACCTGGAACGGCCGTGATTTCTGGCTCGTCGACACGGGCGGGCTGCCGGAAGACACCACCGATCCGATGGATGTCGAGATCAAGCGACAGGTGAAGGAAGCCATCGCCGAGGCCGACCTGCTGCTTTTCGTCACCGACGCGAAGATGGGCCTGGTGCCGTCGGACGTGAAGGTCGCAGACCTGATGCGGGAGAGTGGCAAGCCCTGGTTGCTGGTCGCCAACAAGTGCGACGAGTTCGGGACGATCGCGCACTACGAGTTCTACTCGCTTGGTGCCGGCGACCCGTTTGCCGTCTCGGCGCAGAACAGCGCCGGCATCGGCGATCTGCTCGACGCCGTCGTCGAACAGATGCCGGAGGGCATGGAGGAAGAGCCGGATGCACTCCGCGTGGCGGTGATCGGGCGCCCGAATACGGGGAAGTCGTCGATCGTGAATCGCTTGCTCGGTGAGGATCGTCTGGTCGTGACCGACGTGGCCGGGACGACGCGTGATGCGATCGACAGCCCGATGATGTACCATGGTCGCCGATTGATCTTCGTGGACACGGCGGGCCTGCGACGGCCGACGCGCGTGGATGATGGCATCGAGTTCTACTCGACGCTGCGCACGCGCCGCGCGATTGAACGCGCCGAGATCTGCGTGCTGGTGCTCGACGCCACGCTGGGTCTCGAGAATCAGGACCTCAAGATCGCGTCCCTCGCCTTCGAGGAGGCAGGCCGCGGCCTGATCGTCGTGGTGAACAAGTGGGACATCAAGGAGGAGAAGGGGGACAAGTCGGCCGCGCATTTCCAGCGCGATGCCGGCGAGAAGGTGCCCTATCTCAAGTTCGTGCCCTTCATCTTCACGTCGGCACTCACCGGGCAGCGCGTGACGAAGATTCTGGATCTCATCATTCAGGTCGAAGCGGAGCGACAGAAGCGCATCTCCACGTCGGAGATCAACCAGACGCTCGAGGAGCTGCTGGCCCGCCGCCAGCCACCGCAAGCCGCTGGACGCGAGGTGAAGCTCAAGTACGCGACGCAGGTGGAGGTCTCGCCACCGGCAATTGGCGTCTGGGGCAACCATCCGGAGCTGGTGCAGGAGCACTACGTTCGCTATCTGCACAACGGTTTTCGCGCGGCGTATGGATTTACGGGCAATCCGCTGCGCATTCTCATGAAGCGGAAGGGTGACTGATGCATCCCGCCGTGGGACTCGTCGCGGC
>JANPFJ010000182.1:0-3959 GCA_031423355.1 Gemmatimonadaceae bacterium
TTCTCTCCGCGAGCGGCGAGATAGCGTTCCAGGTCGTACTTGAACGAATTGCACCCTGGACCCGGCACACGCAGTACTGCGGCGAGAGAATCGATGCCGGCAGGATCCACGATGATCGCGCCTTCGCGTTGCAGCACGTCAACGGCGCGCGTGAAGACGGTGACCACCTCGGTATCGGTGGTCGCCCGTTCGTAGGCCTGCCGCAGCACACCGATGCGCGCACCACGCAGGCCGCCCGGGACGACAAACGCATTGTAGTCGGCGGCGCGATGACCGCGACCGCGGACGGTGACGGGATCCGCGGCGTCCTCGCCAGCCACGACCTGGAAGACCGCGACCGCATCCGTGACGGTGCGCGCCATCGGCCCGGCGATGTCGGCACCATTGCTGAGCGGCACGACACCAGCGCGCGACGTGAGTCCCATCGTCGAACGAATACCCACCAGCGCATTGTGGGCCGAGGGGCCACGAATCGAGTTGCCGGTGTCGGTGCCGAGTCCCACCGTACCTTCGCTGGCGGCGACCGCAGCGGCGGTGCCACCGCTCGAGCCGGCGGTGACCCGATTCAGAGCGTACGGATTCCGGGTATAGCCAGGCAGGATCGAGCTGACGGTTTCGTACGGCGAGAAGGCCCACTCGGCGAGATTGCTCTTCGCCAGCACGATGGCGCCGGCATCCCGGATCCGCGCGACCATCGTCGCATCGCGGGTTGGGATCCAGCCCTTGAGCGCGAGGGAACCGGCGGTGGTCTGCAGGTCGCGCGTCTCGAAATTGTCCTTTACGATCATGGGAATGCAGTGCAGCGGTCCCACCGCGCCCGCCGCCGCAAAGCGCCGGTCGAGTGAATCGGCAATGCTGAGGGCCTCCGGATTGATCGTGATGAGTGCATTGATCGCGGGCCCCTGCTTGTCGTACCGGGTGATGCGATCGAGATACTGTTGCACCAGTGCATGACACGTCAGCGTCTTCGCGCGGAACGCCTCGTGCACACGGGCGATGGTCGTCTCATCGACGCGAAAGGCGCCGGGACGCTGGGCATTGCTGGCGGCCGGCGTGGCAGCAGCAAGGATGACAACTGCAATGGGGGCGAGGCGCATGTTCACGGCGAATTCATTCAGCGCGCGCGAGCGCGCTGCGCCGGCACGGGCCCCACTGGGAACTCCGAGCGCTTGAAGAGAAATGCCCCTTTTTCGACGCGTGCGCCCTTGTCGTCAGCGACGGCGAAGGTGCCACCTTCGTAGATGCTCGCGCTGCCGTATCGACCGTCCTTGGCAAGCGCATACATGTTGAGATCAAAACGCGGTCGACCCCGTTCGTTCAGCAACCGGGCCTCCGTCATCGCCACGATCCGCTCGAGCGCCTTCAGGCACGCCTGCTCCGGCGCCATCCCCTGCCGCATGAACTCGACCGTGAGAAACCCGCCGCACGCCTTGATGTTCGCTTCGCCACGGCCTGTCGACCCCGCGGCACCGGCGGTCTGATCGCAGTACTGTCCCGCACCGATGATCGGACTGTCGCCCACACGACCAGGCACCTTGTAGGCCATGCCGCTGGTGGTCGTCACACTGCTCATGTCGCCGCCGGCGTTGATGGCGTTCATGTTGATCGTGCCGTGCGTGAAGCGGATCGCAATGTCGTCATCGTGGTCCAGACGGAAATCGCCCGGATTCAATCGCGCGCGCCAGCGCAACCAGTTCTGGCGACTCCGTTCGGTGAGCAGGTTCTGGGTCTTGAATCCCATCTCGATCGCGAACTGTTTCGCGTCGTCGCCGACGAGCATGATGTGGTCGGTGTAGTCCATGATGGCCTTCGCCACCAGCGATGGCGTGGCGATGTCCTCGAGGCATCCCACTGCGCCGGCGCGTCGCGTTGGGCCGTGCATGCAGCTCGCATCGAGCTGTACCACGCCGCGCTCGTTTGGCAGCCCGCCCAGCCCCACCGAGTCATCGTCCGGGTCGAGCTCCTGAATGTTCACGCCCGCGATGATCGCATCGAGTGTGTCATCACCGCGCTGGAGCATCTCGTACGCGCGCGCGACGCCGCGCAGCCCGTTGGTGGAGCTGACGACGCGTGCGGTACCTGCGGTGGCCGATGAGAGCGGAGGCGACGCGAGGCGCATGGCGTGCAGCTGCTCGGTGAGCGAGAGCGACGCGGCGGCAGCGGCCGTGCGGGCAAGGAAGTCGCGGCGGTTGATCGGCATGGGGGTGGGTGATCCTGTGGTCCCGCGGGTGGCGTTCTGTTGCTGAACGATACCGCCGCGTCGGGCTGCTCGGACGGGTTAACGCCTCGCTCCCTGGGGCGTCAGTGAGGTGTAGCCACCACGGCAACGACTGACCGACCCAGCGCGGCCCACGCCGCAGGAGATCTGACCGATGCGTATCTCGACCCTGATGCTCGCAGGCTGTTTCCTCCTCGCCTCGCCCGTTGTGGCGGGTGCCCAGGCCGCCACCCCCCGACAGGAGGTCCGCCGCGACGCCCGTGAAGTGCAGCGTGACCGGCGCGAGATCCGAGGCGACAAGCGGGAGATCCGCGGCGATCGTCGTGAGATCCGAGGGGATGTGAAAGCCGCCCGGGCCGACAGCGTCGTCACCGGCGCCGAGCGTCGCGAGATCCGACGCGATACCCGGGACCTCCGCGGCGACAAGCGGGACCTGCGGGGCGATCGCCGCGACCTGCGCCGCGACCGCCGCGACCTGCAGCGCGACGCGCGGGACCTGAAGCCGAAGCCGGCTCCAGCGCCCGCCAATCCGTAAGAGCTTCCTTAACACCCTGCCGGCGCGGTCGTCTGTCCTCGTGATACCGCGCCGGCCCCACTTCTGCCTCGAGACCCCACTTCATGAACACACGCATCTTCTTCGCGCTCGCTGCGGCACTGTCGGTCGCACCACTCGCCGCGCAGGCGCAGTCGGGCACGGCCCCGACGGCAGGCGCGCCGCGTCGCGAGCCCGCCGCTGAGCGCCGCGAAGCCATGCAGCAGCGTCGTGCTGCGATGCAGGCGATGACACCGGAGCAGCGCGCGGCAGCCCGTAGCCGGGCCCAGGAACGCTTCAACGCGATGCCGCCCGAGCAGCAGCAGTTGCTCCGCGACCAGCGCGCGTACAGTCAGGGACTGCGCGAGATGTCGCGCGATCTCCGTGCACAGGTGACGGCCGGCACGCTGACGCGCGATGCAATGGCGGAGCAGCTGAAGGCGTATCGTCAGGCCAATCGGCCGGCACGCCCGGAAGGGCTTCCGAAGCGCAAGCCAACGCCGTAAGCGTGGCGCCCGTGTGGCTCCCGCTGCAGTTTGCTGCGATATGACACAACCCACGTCCGTCTCAGGCGTCAGGACCAGCGCTGCCATCATGGCAGCGCTGGTCTTTGCGTGTGTCGGCCCATTGCGCGCCCAGTCCCGACCGGACTCGACAGCTGACACGCTTCGCGCACGGCTGCGGGACAGCCTGATCGCTGCGATTCTGGCCGACACCGCCGATCTGGTCGAAGCCGAGCTGCCTCCGCTTGCGATGCCGTTCTTCCGCCAATCGTTCACCGTTCGACCAACCTTCCGTCGGTACTCCCTCGGCACTGTGAAGGCTGAAGAACAGGCGTCCGCAACGAGCTGGATCGCGCGCTTCCCCCGCGCAACGTTGCGCCTCGATCTGACGCCCGTCTCGTACTCGGGCGATACGTCGCTGACTTCAGGACGCCCGCAGGTGGTGGTCAGCGGAGCGTCGCCCGCGTCCGGTCGGCTCGACATTCGCCTGCGGACCGCCGATACGCTGCGTGTCTTTGGACAGACGATGTCGTTTCCTGGCGCGCTCTCCGCTGTTGATGCGCAGGCCCTCGGCGCGATCGGCACCAGCACCATCGATCTTGACGCCGGGGCGATTGGTATCGCGGCGCGGATCGGAACGCGCTATACCCTCACGCAGCCGGTCGGCGACAACGGCGTCTCGGTGATGGTTCGCGGCGGCGTGGAG
>JANPFJ010000183.1:0-1262 GCA_031423355.1 Gemmatimonadaceae bacterium
CAGACGCAGCGACTATCGCCGCCATATTGGTCTGCCGTTTCGAGTGCCGCCATCACACGATCGGTCAACGATCCTGTGGTCTGCAAGAAGGCACGCTCAGCATTGGGTACCACATCGCCGGGGCGAAGAATGTTGCCCTGGATCGAGTAGTAGATCTCCGTGCCCGGGACGCGTCCTTGGATGTCCTGCGACACGTAGCCGTTCGTCAGGCCAGAGTGCCCGGCTCCGCGTCCCTGCAAATCGAGAATGCCGAACTGTCGCGATTGGAAGGCGGGATCGGCGGAGAGCATCTCGATAATGCGCGCCGGCTCGGTGCCTTTTTGCAGTTCCGCATACACGAGCATCTGGTTGGCGTGTGTGCCGTCAACACCGGCCTGACAGGCGGCGACACCTTTGCCCGGCACGACGACCGCCTGAATGCCCATCAGGAAGCCGTCGTTGTTGTTGACGCAGGTGGCGGAAGCGATCACGACACGGCCGGTCGCGCGATCGATGGCGATAACAGACCAGGTGGCATGTGCAGTCGCCGGGACGCCGAGTATGAGCGCCGCGGCCAGGGCGGCGCGCTGACGCGCTCGCCGAAGGAAGGGAAGTATCATGCCGCAAACGTGCGCCGTTACTCACCCATCTGTCAACGCCAGCGCGCTGCCGAGCCCCGCCGCGTGGCGGTCAGCCGAAGGCTACCGTCCGATCGTCTCCAGCGCCCAGCGATACACGCCCTCGTACTGCCGGGCGGAGCGTACCCACGAGTTGTCTTCGCGCATCCCACGTTCGCGCAGGATGGACCAAGCGTCGCGATCGCGAAATGTGACCAAGGCTCGGCCAATCGCATCGGTGAAGTGCGACACTTCGTACGGATGAAAGCGGAAGCCGTTGCCCTCGAACCCTTCACGCACCGTATCGACGAGTCCGCCGGTGGCCCGGACAATTGGCACGCTACCGTAGCGAAGGGCGATCAACTGACCCAGGCCGCACGGCTCGAACCGCGACGGCATCAGGAACGCGTCAGAGCCAGCGTAAATGCGCTGCGCCAGTCCGGCGTCGAAGCCGATCTTCGCCGCGATCCGATCGGGGAACTGCTGCGCCAATCGACGGTAGGCCTCCTCGAGCTGCGCTTGACCAGAGCCGAGTACGACGAGCTGCGCGTCGGTCTGTTGGAGCAGCCAGGGGAGTGCGCCGTACAGCAAGTCGAGCCCTTTTTGCTCGACCAGTCGTGAAACGATCCCTAAGAGCGGCCGCTCGCGTGAGACGGAGAGCCCAAG
>JANPFJ010000184.1:0-17073 GCA_031423355.1 Gemmatimonadaceae bacterium
GCGCCCATCGATATCGGGACGCACCCACGGCTTCACCTTCCGATCCAGCGTCGACTCGAAGTGCACCAACGTGACGCGTGCACCGGCGCGATACAGTTCCAGCGCCGCGTCCACTGCCGAGTTGGCGCCGCCGACGACGACGACATCCTGATCGTAGGCCATGTGTCCTTCGACGAACCGGTAGTGCACATGCGGCTGCGCCTCGCCGGGCACGCCGAGCCGGTTCGGCAGACCGAAGTATCCGGTTGCCATCACGACCGCTGTTGCGGTCGTCGTACGCTCGTCGCCGGCGCGTGTCACGGACACGACGCGCCAGTGCTCGTCTCGCTGGCGCTCGATCGCGGACACCGTTTCGTACTGCCGGAGCTTCACGCCGTGGTGCTGTGCGACGGTACGGTAGTAGGCCAGCGCATCGCGGCGCGACGGTTTTGCGGCGCTGATTGCGAACGGCACGCCCCCGATCGCGATCTTCTCCGCCGTGGAGAAGAACGTCATCTCGGTCGGGTACGATGCGATGCCACTCACCAGGCAGTCGCGCTCGATGATCAGGTTGCTCACGCCTGCACGCTGCAGCGCAATCGATGCCGCCAGGCCGCAGGGGCCGGCGCCTATGACGACGGCGCCAACGGCCTCCGCCATCACACCACCCCCGCTTCCATCCCGATCATCTGGTCACGACGTGTGCCGACGCTCACGTAGGTGATGCGGGTCTCGCACAACTCCTCGATGCGGTCCAGATACAGGCGCGCGGTGCGCGGCAGTGCATCCAGCGAGCGGCAGTCCGCGGTGGACTGCATCCATCCATCGAACCACTCGTACACAGGCTCGGCATGCTCCAACAACGCCAGGTCAGCCGGGAATTCGGTCTGTACTTCCCCGGCGATGGTGTACCCTGTGCAGATCGCGATCCGGTCGAGCGTGTCGAGCACATCGAGCTTCGTCACCGCCAGATCGGTCAGGCCATTGATACGCGCCGCGAATCGCACCACCACCGCATCGAACCAGCCGCACCGACGGGGGCGACCCGTCGTCGCACCAAACTCATTGCCCAGCGTGCGCATCTGCGTCTGCATCGGCTCGATGAACTCGGTCGGCAACGGCCCGGCACCAACACGAGTCGTATAGGCCTTCACCACACCGAGGATCGAGTGAAGCGCCGTCGGCGCCATGCCGGCGCCAATTGCGGCGCCGCCCGACGTCGTATTGCTGCTCGTGACGAACGGATACGTCCCGTGATCGATGTCGAGCATCGACCCCTGCGCGCCTTCCAGCAAGACGGCGGCGCCGGTCTTCAGCGCACGATGAATCTGCAGGCTGACATCATCGGCCAGCGCCAACAGGCGGGGCGCAATCTGTTGCAGGGTCGCCATCGTCTCATCGACGTCAGCACGCGTATCGCACTGCATCAGCGCCAGCCGGCCATTCGCATTGGCGACGCCCGCCTCCACCAGCGTCCGCAGGCGCGTCGGATTGCGCAGATCGAGCACGCGCACGCCGCGGCGCGCCACCTTGTCTTCGTAGGTGGGGCCGATGCCACGACCGGTGGTGCCGATCGCCTTGCTGGCGGTGCTCGCGCCATCCATCAGCTTGTGATACGGCATCACCAGGTGCGCGCGTTCGCTGACGTACAAACGGCCCGTCACATCGATGCCGTCGGCCACCAGGCCGTCGATTTCGGCGAACAGCTTCTCCGGATCGAGCACGACCCCGTTGCCGATCGCGCATCGCACGCCGGCGTGCATGATCCCGCTCGGGATCTGATGCAGCACGACCTTCTTGTCGCCGATGTGCACCGTATGTCCGGCATTCGCACCGCCCTGATACCGCACCACCCAATCGGCGCGTTCAGCCAGCACATCCACCAGCTTGCCCTTCCCCTCGTCGCCCCATTGGGCGCCGACTACCACCAGCGTGCGTCGCGACGCGTCGAACATCAGATATTTCTTCCTTGGCGCGCCGCACGAGGAGCACGCAACAGACTCGAATCGGTGGGTGCGCGGGCCGGCCCGGAGCGGGTGGCGTCCCACGCAAAACGCCACGCGCGATGGGCGCGTGGCGTTGGCGAAAACTACGGTGCCGCCGGGGGTCTGCTACCCCCGCGTCAATTCAGACGTCCTTCTTGTCCCGCAGGAAGATGAATGGGAAGGCCACCGACAGTGCCAGGCCGAGGAGCGGCGCGACAACGGGCCCGAGCGCATAGATGCCGTCCATCAGGAGCGACGGGACCACGAGATAGACCTTCACGAAGGCGTACATCGCGGAGAGAATCGATTCTATCACGGGCTCAGGGGTGCGAGGGCGGGGGTCGACGTGCAGCGCACAGCACGCAATAGACGCCTCAAGTTAATCGCCCCGCAACCCGTTCCAGAGTCCTGGCCCCAAGGCCGCCGGGTCCAAACTCAGTGCCAGGCAGCGGCCAGCAGCCACCCACCAATCAGACATCCGGCCAGGCTCTTGAGTGCCGTCGCAACCGCCCGCCCGATCAGCGCCCCTGTCGCGGCTCGCGTGGCCTTTCCGTGGTCCCGCGCGATCGAGTACTCGCCAATCAGGGCGCCGGCAAACGCCCCAACGAACGCGCCGACGACCGACCCGACCACCGGGATCGGAATCCCCACGAACGCGCCGACCAGGCCGCCGACAATCGCACCCCAGGCCGCCCGGCGCGAGCCGCCGTACTTGGCCGTGTACCGACCCGCGACCGAGAATTCAACCCATTCCGCACCTGCGGCGATGACCGCCAGCACGGCGAGCGTGAGCCAACCAATCGTCGGCGGCGTCACCAGCAGGCGGTGGCCGACGCCCGCGAGCAGCATGAGCCAGATCCCTGGCAGGCCGAGGGGGATCATCACGAGGCCGCCGAGTATGGCGGCGAGCAGGATCAGGATATCAGCGGCCATGGCGAAACCTACGTCGTGCATCACCGCAGGTTTCCGCGGGGGCGACCCCGGCTCCGTACAAGTACGAATGCGGACCGCTGCCGGATGGCGCACCTTCCGTCCATGCCAATTGACTCATCTTCACACGGCGGTACGGGCATCGTGATGCTCAACCTCGGCGGCCCGGAAGCACTCGCCGACGTGCGCCCGTTCCTTGAGCGGCTGTTTGCCGACCGCGAGCTGCTTCGCCTCCCGATGCAGAGCTTCCTCGGCGGCGTGATCGCGAAGCGTCGTGCGCCACGCGTCGCGAAACTCTACGAGGCGATTGGCGGCGGTTCGCCGATACGCCGCTGGACGGAATCACAGGGTCGCGGCATGTGCGAGCGCCTCGACCAGCTGTCACCCGACACCGCACCGCACCGTTTCTACATCTCGTTTCGTTATGCCGCACCCTTCGCGGACGAGGCGCTGCGCGCGATGGCAGCCGACGGTGTCACGCGCGCGGTGGCATTCAGCCAGTACCCGCTGTGGTCGTGCACGACCACCGGCTCGTCGCTGAACGAGCTGCAGCGCGCGTTGGTCCGCACCGGCCTTGCAGAACGGTTCACGTGGAGTCTGATCGATCGATGGCACCTCGATGACGGATTCATCGCGAGCATGGCCCAAGTCACGCGCGACGCACTCCTGCGGGTGCCAGGCGACGAGCGCGACGATGCGCTGATTCTCTTCAGTGCGCACTCGCTGCCGTTGAGCGTGATCGATCGCGGCGACGCATACCCCGCCGAGGTTGCAGCGAGTGTCGCAGCGGTCATGAAGCAGCTCGACGCGCCGAATGCGCATCAGCTCAGCTTTCAGTCCGACGTCGGACCCGTGCGCTGGCTCGGCCCGAGCACCGAGGTCGTCCTGCGTCAGCTTGGTGCGCGGCGCCAACACGCCGTGATCATCGTGCCAATCGCGTTCACCAGTGACCACATCGAAACACTGTCCGAGCTGGACATCGAGTACGGACACGTTGCGCGGAGTGCTGGCATCACGCACTACATCCGGGCGGATGCGCTCAATGCCGCGCCGCACTTTCTGGACGCGCTGAGCGGAATCGTCGCCTCACATCTGCGCGGCGCCACCGGCACGTCGCCTTCCTACGCACACCGCTGCCCGGGCTGCACCAACACCGCGTGCCGTCCGGCGGGATTCGTCACGGTGCCAACGCGCCGCCGCACGACGACGCTCGCGAGTCACCCAACCCTGTCGCGCGCATAGTGTTGTGTCGCCGCAGTCTCGCTATCGTCGTGCGTGCCGATCGACGTCAGCCGGCGGCATAGCCCTCGCGACACCGCAGGTATCGCTCAGGGGTGCGCCCAAGCTGATGCCGACATGCATCGCCCGCCGTTGGCCAAGGATCTTCGGCGACACCACACTAGCGCTCGAGTAGCCGCCGCACGAGCTGCTGCATGGCCGGCGTATCCCACCGCATCGCGCCGCGCCGACGCAGAGCGATCCGACCCGTGCGATCGATGATCCATGTCGTCGGGACCGCCGCGAAGCCAAAGACCGCAGGTGCCGGTGACAGCTCGAGATACACCGGCAGCCGGAGCGCCCGGCGTGTCACGAACGATCGCACCGCCGGCAACTGCTGTGGCGAGACGAGCACGAATGCGAGAGCGGAGTCGGGAATTGCGGCGCGCAACGCCGCCAACGTCCGCAGCTCGGCCACACACGGCTCACACCACGTGGCCCAGCTGTTGACGATGATCACGCGGCCGCGAAAGGCCTCAAGCGTGACGCGCTCGCCTGTCAGCGCCATCATCGCCCACGAGAAATCGGCACGGTTGAGCGTGTCGCCGACGGCCAATGCCGATTGCGCGCGTGCGCGCGTCACCAGAACGCAGGTGAGGAGCGTCGCGAGGAGCGTCGCGCGCAGCGTCGCAGGGAGCGTCGCGCGCAGCGCCTGACGCGCGAGACGGAACATTCAGCGACTCACGATCTGCCGGACGCCGAACAGCAGTCGCCTGCCCTGCAGCGGTCCGTACACACGCGCAGTATCAAACCGATCACCGAACGGATTGAACGGATCGACAATGGCATCGCGCTGCACGAAGTTGAACAGGTTCTTCACCGCGACGTACACGTCTGGCGCGCCCGCCCTGCGCCGGGTGAGCTGCAGATGCTGCTCCGTGAACCAGGGTGAGCGTGATGCAAGTCCATCGAAACGCGGCAGCGTTGTGGGGCCTTGTACCCGACCGGTCCAGTCAATGGTGAGCGCGAGCCGATCAATTCGGTAGCCGAGTGAGAAGACACCCTGAGACGTCGCTGCGAACGGAAGCGGGCGCCGCACACCGGCGTCTTCCACGAAAACGTCCTGCAGCGTGATCCCGACACTGCCCATGAATGGCTGCCGCAGCGTCGCGTAGCCGAGTGCCACAGACGCCCCGCGCGTCACCGCCGCACCGCGAAGGTTGCGATAGACGATCAGATTCGGATCGGTGTCGAAATCGCCCACGATGCGATTGCTGAATCGCGTGTGGAAGAGATCGATGTCGAGTGTCATTGCATCCTCGACGCCGCGGACATCCATCACCCGGTTCAGGCTCACGGTCGCGGTGGCGGAGCGCTCCGGCCGCAGTGCTTCGTCGATACGGACCGTGCGGGCACCCGTCAGTGCGGCATGATCTTCCGTGAAGAGACTGACCACGCGGAATCCGGTCGCGCCGTTGAGGCGGATCGTCGTATGCGGGTCCGGTGTCCATTTCAGCGCCAGGCGTGGCGACGGAATCAGTCCGTGCGCCTCGTGATGATCGATGCGAATGCCCGCCAACATCGACGCACGGGTTCCGAGCGAAACTTCATCCTGCGCGAAGACACCGGGAATCACCCGGGTATCGGTGGTACGTTGCGCCTGGGTGCTGTCACTGTAGCGCTGATAGCGCACGGCTCCGCCAACCGTCACGCCATGCCGTGCCAGTTGCGGCGACCAGACGCCTTGTGCGAATACCACCTGCTGCGCGGCACGATACAGCGTCGCGCCATAGAAGCTGTTCTGGTCATGCCAGTTGCCCGAGAGATCGAAGCGCAGCGGCGTTCCCGGTGCGCCCGGCCGATAGGTACCGAGCAGCTCCGCGCGATACGTGCGAATCGATTCGCCATAGACCGTCGACGATCCACGATCGGCGCGCGTCCACGCATCCGTGCCACCAAAGCGATCCTCTCCATACACCCGCGCCATCAACTCGAATGGGCGATTCGCCGGCGTACCCGTCACCCACTTGTTCATGACGGACAGCCTCGACACCAACGGCAGGTCGCTGAAGCCATCGCCATTGCGATCGACGAAGTGTGTGTTGCGGCTGCCGGTGACGCTCAACAGGCTGCGCACACCACCAACGCTGGGCGCCGCCGCCAGCGACACGCTCGTCTCGCCATCGCTGGTGCCGAATGCGTTGAGACTGAATCTTGGCGCCAGGCGTGCGTCTTTCGTCACGATGTTGATGACGCCCCCCATCGCCTCTGATCCGTAGAGCGTCGAATTCGGGCCCCGGATGATCTCGATCTGTTCGATCAGGCTGGGGTCGATCGAGTTCAGGCCGTAGACCGTGGCCAGTGCGCTCATCATCGGCGTGCCGTCGATCAACACCGCAGTGTACGGGCCTTCCATGCCATTGATGCGAATGTTGTTCGTGAAGCACACACCACAATCCACCTGCTGTGTCAGTCCCGGCAGAAAGGACACGTTGTCCATCACATTGCTGCTCACATTGCGCTGAAGGAACGCCGGCGTGACCAACTCGACCTTGACCGGCGAATCGGAGAGATAGCGCTCCTGCATGGTCGCGGTGGTGACGACGGTGTTCAACGTCGAGGCGCTCGGCTGGAGCACGACGTCCAGTGTGTCGGGGCCCGGCGCGCTGAGCACGACAGCGCGGCTGACGGGCGCGTAGCCAATCGCTCGCGCCTGGACCCGCACGTTCCCGGTCACCGGCACGATCAGGCGATAGCGGCCGGCGCTGTCCGTCCGAACGGTGCGACGCGGATCGCGCTCGAGTCCGACCGTCGCGCCCGAGAGCGGATGGCCCGCGGACGAGATCCGGCCGACCAGCACCGCTGGAGTCTGCGCGCAAGCGGGCGCCGGGCCGGCGAGCACGCCGGCGATGGCGCTGCAAACCACTCTCGTCTGGAACCGGGAAACGAAGGTCATCAGAATCAGTAATTTAGGATCAGCGAAATTCAGGATACTGACGACCGAGACCGCTGTCAATCACAATCTTGGCCGACCGAGCCGCGCCGACGGGGACGGACCCCACCGGACCACGGGGACGGAAAGGGGACCACAGACCAGCTCGGTGTCGCCAATGCGCCTCGATCTGCGATTGAGGGGTGTACGTCCGCCGCTTTTCGCCATCGCAGCGAGGCCCACCCAATGCCGACACAGACCGATCGCGCCCGCGCAATCGAGCCACTCCCCGCCACCGCACGCCTGATGGACTGGCCGAGCCGCCAAGCCCGGCTCGACGATCTGCGCTCCGATGCGCCGACGCTGATCACCGAAGTCGAACGCATCCTCGCACTCGCGTCGGCTGGCGCACCGCCACCGGCCGACGCCTCACCGCCGGTTGGCTTTCTCACGCTTTGCGCGACGTATCTGCTCATGAGCCCTCGCCGCAATCAGAACCACCACCTCACCTGGCGCACCTGATGAATGCTGCACGCTGGACGCAACTCAGCCCGCTGCTCGACAGCGCGCTCGATCTGACTGGCGATGCGCGTGAGAGCTGGCTCGCCGATCTTGCGACGACCGATCCTGACAGCGCCCGCGACGTCCGTGAACTCCTCGGGAGCGACTCTGCACGCAGCGGCACTGGCACGCTGACGCGCGCGCTGAGTGCGCTCACGCCACAGTCCGCGGAAATGGAAGGCGAACGGATCGGCGACTGGACGCTGCTCCGCACACTTGGCGCGGGAGGTATGGGCAGCGTCTGGCTCGCCCAGCGGTCTGACGGCACCTTTGACGGATCAGCGGCCGTCAAGCTGCTGAATCTCCGTGGGCTCGGCGGCGCAGGGCTCGAACGGTTCCGGCAGGAAGGCACTGCGCTTGCGCGCCTGACGCACCCCGGTATCGCACGGCTCTTCGACGCCGGCGTGCGGGAGAGCGGGCAGCCATACCTCATTCTCGAGTACATCGATGGGATTCGCATCGACGACTGGTGTGACGAGCAGCGACTGACTCTCCCGCAGCGTATCGCACTGTTCCTCACGACCTGCGACGCTGTCGCGCATGCGCACGCCCACTTCGTGATTCACCGCGACATCAAGCCGTCGAACATTCTCGTCACGGCTGACGGCACCGTGAAGCTGCTCGACTTCGGGGTTGCGCGCCTGGCGCAGCAGGACGGCACTGACGCCGACTCCACGCCGCTGCCGTTTACACCTGCGTACGCCGCGCCTGAGCAACTCACGGCCAAGCCAGAGTCGGCGGCGACGGATGTCTACGCGCTTGGCGTGTTGCTGTATTCCATGCTGACGGGCAGCATGCCCGCGCGTCCGCCGGCTGCGGCCAGCAGCGTCGCAGAGTGGATCCTTTCGGAGGATGCCGCTGCGCGACAGTCGTCGTCCAGCGCGCTGCCGAAGGTGCTGCGAGGCGATCTCGATGCGATTCTCGGCCGTGCGCTGGAACAGGACCCGAGCCGTCGCTACCAGACCGTCACCGCCTTCGCCGACGACCTGCGCCGCACGATGCGGCACGAGGGTGTGTCAGTCCGGCAGGGCACAGCCGCCGAGCGCCTGACGCGGTTCGTGCGACGGAATCGTGTTGGTGTGCTCACCGGCGGCACCATCGCGCTGGCGCTGCTGACCGCCACCGGCGTCTCATGGCGCCAGACTCGCGTGGCCGAAGCCGCACGCGACAAGGCCAGCCGGGCATTGCAGCTCGCGCGGGCCACTGGTGACATGCAGGTCGCGATGATGAGCATGGTGGGCCCCGGCGGACGAGCACTCACGCCGTCCGAATTGCTGGGAATGGCGCGAGAATCGATGGAGACGCAGCATCGGAACGACCCTGCCATTCTCAGTGCATTGCTCGGGTTTCTGGCCGAACGCTACGCGGATCTGAATGATCTCGAACGCCAGGGCGACGTGCTGTTCGCTGCGGCACGCGCAGCCCGCCAGGCCAATGACAGACCGGGCGAAGCGAGCAATCTCTGTCTGACGGCATGGGTGATGCTGCAGGCGGGGCAGAACGATTCAGCCGCCGTCCGGCTGCGCGATGGCATGGCACTGCTGCCGCAGGTGCGACCTGACACCTCTGGCACGATCATCGCCTGCAACTCGGCGCGCTCGCGCCAGTTCACCGCAGCAGGGCAGTTCGACTCCGCCATCGTCGTGACACGGCAGTCGGTCGCGTTGCTCGAAGCGGATGGCGACACACTGACGTCGAACTACACGGTCGCGCTGAACAACCTTGGGCTGAGCCAGGGGATGTCGGGCAAGGCGCGTGACGCGTCGGGCACCTTTGCGCGATTGGCAATGCTGATGCAGCGCAGCGGCCGGACGAACACCGAAGCGATGCAGGTCACCACCGGCAACCACATCTCGCAGCTCGTGGAGCTCGGCGAGTTGGTCGCGGCGCGCGACATGCTGGAGCGTGAGATCGCGCGGATCGGCCCGAGCGAGAACGGTTCTGCTGTCCCACTGGTCCTCCGCTATCGCGGGATGCAGGTGTACGCCCGCCTGCAGCAGGATGACAGTGTCGTGGCGCAGACGCGACGGCTGATTGCAGACCCCGAGGCGCAGAATCCGCGCGTGCAGCTCGAAGCATACGCGCTGCTGGTCAACGCACTGCTGCAGTTGTCGAACCCGGCGGAGGCGGGCCGCATGTATCAGGCCATGCAGCCGATGCTGGCAAAGGCGCCACCAATTCCGTCGATGCGCGTCGCCGCGATCAGCGTCGGCGCAGCGATCGCCGCGCGCCGTGGCCAAGTGGCCGGGGCACTCGACACGTTGAACACTTTCGTGCGTGCCTTCAGCAAGCGTGAGGGCGGTGGCGACCAGTTTCTGCACGGAGCCTATCTCCGCGCCAGCGCGCTGACGTTGCAGACCGGCAATGCGACCGCGGCACTTGCACAGGCGCGCCTCGCGAAGCGGGCCGCCGCCATCGATTCGCTGGCGACCACACGCAGCGCAGGCTACGGCGACGCCCTGGTCGCCGAATCACGGGCAATGGCCGCCGGACACGATCCAGCCGCAGCCAGGACGGCGCAAAACGCACTGGTACCACTGCGTTTTGGCTATGGCGCCCGGCATCCGCACCTGTTGCAGATCGAACGATGGATCTCTGACACGCTTGGCGCGGGCGTCACGAAGTAGGCGCTCGTGATTCGCCCAGAGCGCCCCCACGCGGGTGGGGGCGCGAAGCACCGTGGCGTGGGGCGCCGGCACACGGCCAGCCCCGCAACCCGGTCAGCTACACCACTGTCTCCAGGACCGAGCTCACCACGCTCCGCACCACCGCACGCGCCTCGTCGCTGAGTGGCATCAGCGGTGCCCGTGGCGCTCCGCCGATCATCCCGGCAGCATCCACGCCGGCCTTGAGCCCCGGCACACCATAGACCGCCGCCACTTCCATCGCGATGCGCTTCAGGCCGAGCTGCGCTGCCGCCGCATCCTCCGGATGCCCGAGCCCCACACCACGCTCCACCGCCAGGGCGAGCCGTGGGGCGATACACGCCGCTGCCAGCACCGCGCCGGCGCAGCCCTCGCCCATCGCCTGCGACAGTGATGGCGCATGGCCGGTCATCACTGCGAAGGTCGGGCTGGCCGCCCGCAGGTAGCCGTTGCGCCACTCGGCGTTGCCACTCGAATCCTTGATGCCGATGATGTTCTCGTGCGATGACAGCTCGCAGACCACATCCGGATCGAGGTGGTAGTGCATGAACGCCGGCACGGAGTACAGCACGACCGGGGCGGGCGAGGCGTCGGCGACGGCGAGGTAGTGCGCCCGCTGCGCCGCCGGAGTCATGAGCGCCGTGAAGTAATGCGGCGCCACCACCAGCACCGCATCCGCACCAAGGGTCGCCGCATGCCTGGCGCGCGCGATCGTGTGGCGGGTGCTCTCGGTGCCTACGCCCATCAGCAGAAAACGGGACGATGGCACCTCGTCACGCACCGCCTGCAGCAGGCCATCGCGCTCGGTCTGATCGAGCAGCGCCGCCTCCCCGGTGGAGCCGGCCAGCAGCACACCATGCAGCCCGGCATCCAGCAGGGCGCGCACATTGCGCCTCGCCGCGTCACGATCGAGGGTGCCATTCATGTCGAATGGCGTCACGGTCGCGGCGAACATGCCGCCGAGTACTGCGCGAGGTGTTGGCATCAGTCAGTCAGCCCCATGCGCTCGTACACCTGGCGCATTGTTTCTCGTGCTGTCGTTCGGGCGCGCTTTGCGCCGTCCTCGAGCACATCGGTCACAGTTGACGGTTTCGCACCAATCTCTGCGGCGCGAACACGAATCGGCACCAGCACCTGCTCCATGCTCTCGGCCAGCACCTTCTTGCATTCGATACAGCCCCAGCCGGCACTCCGGCAGTTCGACGCAACCGTCGCCTGCGTGGGGACGTCACTGAACGCCTTGTGCATCGAGTACACGTTGCAGATGTCCGGATTGCCGGGATCGCTCTTCCGGACACGCGCGGGATCCGTCATGGCCGGGCGCAGCTTGTCCCAGATCTGTTCACGTGATTCGAGCAGCCCGATGGTATTGCCGATCGACTTGGACATCTTCGCCTGACCATCGAGCCCCATCAGTCGACGCACGGGGGTGAGCAATGGCTGCGGCTCAGGGAAGTACGGCGCATCCTGCGCAAAGCGGGCATTCCAGCGGCGCGCAATCTCCCGGCTCAGCTCCAGGTGCTGCACCTGGTCTTCGCCGACCGGCACTCGCGCGCCGTGATACAGCAGGATGTCGGCCGCCTGCAACACGGGATAGGTGAGGATGCCGGTCACCACACTCTCCTGGCGGCTGGCCTTGTCCTTGTACTGGGTCTGGCGCTCCAGCTCGCCGAGCGGGGTGACCGTATTGAAGATCCAGGCCAGTTCGGCATGCTGCGGGACGGCACTCTGGAAGAAGAGGGTGCAACGTTCCGGATCGAGGCCGGCCGCCAGCAACGAGACGGCCATTTCATGCCGGCGTCGCCGAAGATCCGCAGGCTCGTAGTTTCCGGTCAGCGCATGCAAGTCCACGACACAGAAGAAGGTCGTGTCGCGTCCTTCCTGCAGGCGCACCCAGTTCTGGACGGCTCCGAGGTAGTTGCCGATGTGCAGCTCGCCCGAGGGCTGGATGCCACTGAAGATTCGAGACATTCCGCCAAGCTAATGCCTACCCGCCCAATGCAACGTCCCCCGACCCCGAATGCCACCGCCGACGATCTCGCACTGCTGCACCAGATCGAGGTCGCGGCACATGGCGCTGCCGCGTTCATCCGAAATCAGGATGCCTTACGCGACACGTTGATCTGGGACATGAAGGGTGACAGCGACTTCGTCAGCACCGTCGATCGAGGCGCCGAGGCACTGATCCGGGAGGCGCTCGCCCCAGCCGGGCGCGCGGTGACGTTCATCGGCGAGGAGAGCGCGCCTGACACGCCAATCGGCGCAGGCATCACGTTCATCGTCGACCCGCTCGACGGTACAACGAACTACCTGCACGGATTTCCCGCCTACGCCGTCTCGATCGGCGCGATGGTCGACGGCATGCTGTCCGCGGCGGTGGTGGTCGACATTCCGCGATCTGAATGCTTTACCGCGGTGCGCAACGGTGGCGCATTCCGTGATGGCCTGCCCATCCGCGTGAGCACGATCGCGGATCCATCGAGAGCACTCATCGCCACCGGCGTGCCGTTCCGGAAACCGGAGCAGATCGCCCGGTACATGACGCAACTGCCCAAGGTGCTGGCGACAACGAGCGGTATTCGACGGGCCGGGTCGGCGGCCATCGACCTGGCCCACGTCGCCTGCGGCCGGGTCGATGCCTTCTGGGAGCTCCGACTCGCGCCATGGGACGTGGCCGCGGGGATCCTGCTGGTCCGTGAGGCGGGTGGCATCATCACGGATTTCGACGGCACCCCCTCGGTGCCCGGTTTCTCGGGCTACGTCGCCGGCAATCCGCAGATGCACGCATGGCTGCTCAATACCGTCGGTGGAGCCGAGTGACATGTCGCTGATCGAATGTGTACCGAATTTTTCCGAAGGGCGCGACCCGGCAATCATCGACGCCATCGCGGCCGCCATCACCGCCGCGCGCGGTCGGGTGCTCGACCGGTCATTGGATGCCTCGCATCATCGGGCCGTGATCACCTTCGTCGCCGAGCCGCAGGACATCGTGCCGGCGGCCTTCGCGGCGATACGGACCGCACGTGATCTGATCGACCTCACGCGGCACGTTGGTGTGCACCCGCGCATCGGCGCCGCCGACGTCGTCCCGTTGATACCGCTGGACGGCGCGACCATGACGGATTGCATCCGCGCGGCGCGCGACCTGGCCGATCGCGTCGGGACGGAGCTGCAGATCCCGGTGTACCTCTACGATCAGGCGGCGCAACGCCCGGAGTACCGCAACCTGGCGGCTGTGCGACGCGGCGGCACGAGCGCATTGGCGCAAGAGATCACGACCACTCGCCCGCCGGACGCCGGCCCCTCGGCGCTGCATCCAACGGCCGGCGCGGTGGCGATCGGCGCACGACACTTTCTCGGCGCATTCAACGTGTTCGTCGGTCCGGCGGCGAATCTGCCAATGGCGCAATCGATCGCCCGCATGCTGCGCGCCGCCAACGGTGGCCTGCCCGGGCTCAAGGCGCTCGGCCTGGTGGTTGACGGCCAGGCGCAGGTCTCGATGAACATCACCGACCTCGATGCCGTGTCACTCCATCAGGCGTTCGATGCCGTCGCTGACGCAGCGCGCGCACGTGGCATCGAAGCGACGCACAGCGAAATCATCGGACTCTTGCCACAACGGCGCATCGAGGAGGGCTTCGCCGGTCGGATCAGGCTGCGCGACGCGCGCGAGACCGTCTCCCTTGAACAACGCATCGCGGCCACGCGCCCGGCCGGCGATCTGCGCCATGTGGCTGACGCGATTGCCGCACTCGACCAGCCGGAGGCCAGCGGGACCGCGGCCGCCCTCACAGCCATCCTCGCCGCGTCCACCGTCCGTCTCGCCGCCGGTGTACACGCCGCGCGAGCGCAGAGCGCCGTGGCGGAGCCGATGCGGCTGGTTCTGCGCAGTGCGTCGATCGTCGAGCGCCACCTGCATGCGGCGGCGCGCGAGGATGCAGAGGCCTGGCAACGTGTCGTGGCCGCGCGGCGCGCCCTGGCGCGCACCCCCTCGGCGCTCACCGATCGATTCCGCGCCGTCGATGCGGCGTTGATGGGGGCCAGCGACGTGCCGTTGCGCATCGCCCGACTCGCCTGCGACGTCATGGCCCTGGCGGCAGAAGCGGCGGAACTAGGCGATCGCGTCACCGCGCCCGACGCCTGGACCGGTGCCACACTGGCGCACGCAGCCGTGAATGCAACGACTGGCCTGCTGCGCAGCAATCTCGCGATGCTGTCGGACAGCCACCTTGCCGACGCGGCGCGCCACGAGGCGAAGACGCTGCAGCATCGAGCGAACGCGCTCCTCGAGACGACGCGCAATGCGGTCAGGAGCATTGCGGACTAGCGCATGTCATCCGTCACTCGCTCCGCGCAAAACTTCGAAGCCTCGGCACGCGGGAACAACGATGCCGAGACTTATCGGTTCGAGGCCGTCCGCACCGGGAAACGCACCCCGTCGATCACACCGCGAATCTGCTTGAGGTTCTCGGGGAAGCGGGTCTGCAGTTGCATGTACAGATACTGCCCATCGATCTGCGGCTTCCAGCTCACGTCCACCCGATAGTTGGTGATCCCCTGAACGATCATCGTCGTCCGGATCTTGATCGCGGTATCGCCTTTCGTGACGGTACACTCGGCCGAATTGAGTGGCAACACCGGATCGAAGATGAACTTGGATCCCTTCCAGACGTTCAGGACGGCGCCAGTACGCTGCAGGTTGAAGTCGATGTTGTTCAGCGTCTGGAAGTCGGGAATCCATCGCTCCGGTACCGTAAACTCCAGGGGACTGAGCGAGATCATCCGCGTCGGCCCTTCAATCATGCCATTGGCGGGGTTGCACGGCTCATCGATCGGTCGAATCGTGGCGCCAGTCATCGCCGGCGGGATCCTCGAGCCCGCGCAAGCTCCAACGGCGAGGAGCAGCATCGCGGCACCAGCGCTGATCTTCATGGGCATACCGCCTCCGATACGGGTGTGATCCTTGTCTCCGGGGCCAGACTCCCTTCACTCGCGCACTTACTTCTGCTTCCGTCGCTTGCCCACACGCATCGTGTCGATCGGGAAACGCACACTCTCGATCGTACCTCGGATCCGTCGCAGTTCCTCCGCAGAATTCGTCACCAGCGTGAGCTGGAGGATCGGGCCGTCGGCCTGGGTCTCCCACCACGCACTCACGGAGAAGTCAGTCCCCCGGTCGCGGGATCCGGTGATGATGACCGTGGTGTCGCTGCGCGTCAACTCGCACCGGACGTTGGCGTTCCGGAGAGGTGGCCCCAGCGGCACGGGCACCGGCTCACCTTCCCGTATGACGAGGGTGGAACCGATCCGTCGAAGTTCCAACCGAGGCGAGGAGACGGTGGCGGACGCCCATCCCCTCGCGACCGCGAAGGTCGCCCAGCCGACCTGAAAAGTGTCCGTCGGTGCAGGCAAGGTTTTGTAACGCGGGTCGCAGACCGCATCCATCGGTGTTCCCATCGCCGACTGCACGCCTGAACCAGCGGCGCAGGCGGTCAGCGACAGCGCGGCGATCAGCAATGCAGCCTCTCTACAACGACAAATCATGGCATTTCTCATGGGCACGAATGCTCGCGGTCTATGCTGCATCAGCTGGCACAGTACACCTGAATCCCACAATCCTGGCTCCAACTCACGAGCCGCGACTCAGCGACGCGCGACACCCGTATCAGCTGGGAACCGAACATTCTCGATGATACCACGCATCTGCCGGAGATGCTCGACGTAGCGCGTGTGCAACTGCATATAGAAGTACTGACCGTCGATGAGCGGCTCCCACGTTACATCGACGCGATAGTTGAATCCGTTGAGCCGCGTTGCCTGGATGTTGATGGTCGTATCTCCGCGCGCGAGCGAACAGCGCACCGTATTGCGAGGCGCCAGCGCGGGAAACACGAACCGGGATCCACGCCAGACCGTCAGTTCGGCATCGATTCGCCGGAGCTCGAGTTCCTGCGCGTTGGCGACATTGGTCGTCCAGCCCTTGGCTGTCGGGATGTCTGCCGGGCCAAATCGGAACGTATCCAGCGGCGCGACAAGGCTCCCGTTGACTGGATTGCAGACCGCATCGAGTGGCGTGCCGAACGGCGCAGGAACGAATGGTCGGTTGCAACCGACCACTGTTCCAGCGGCGGCCAGAATCAGGTACCCAGCGGATGATGTGCGGAGCATGAGGACGCCTCCAGTCCCTGGATTGGCACGGCCGGATCGCTGCAGTCCTACACCCGCACACGCAGTCAGAGTTCCGCTACGGGCGCCGTTACGAATCCAGATTCGTCAGAATGCGCGGTCCCTGCGCCGTGATGGCCACGGTGTGTTCGAAGTGCGCCGACCACTTCGCGTCGGCCGAGACGATGGTCCATTTGTCGCTCAGCGTGCGGATGGCGGCGGTACCGATGTTGACCATCGGCTCGATGGCAAGCGTCATCCCGGCCAGCAGCTTGGGCCCGCGCTTGGGCTTGCCGTAGTTCGGCACCTGGATCTCCTCGTGCAGTACGAAGCCGACCCCATGACCCACCAGCTCGCGCACGACCGCGAAGCCAGCGTTCTCGACAACCTGCTGGCAGGCGTGACCGATATCGCCGATGTGGTTTCCCAGGACCGCCGCGTCGATCGCTGCCGCGAGCGACGCCTGCGTCGTATCGAGCAATCGCTGATGTTCCGCAGAGATCAGACCAACGGCGTGCGTCTTGGCAGCATCCGTGTACATCCCCTCGTACTTCACGCCGATGTCGACGGAGAGGATATCGCCCTCTTTCAGGAAACGCTTCGCCGACGGGATGCCATGCACGATCTCCTCGTTGATGCTGAGACAGACCGATCCGGA
>JANPFJ010000185.1:0-1303 GCA_031423355.1 Gemmatimonadaceae bacterium
GAGAGATCGTCGGATCCACACGACGTTCAACCAGACCGTGGCTGGCACCGGACGCCTCTCCTCGACCGATCCGAATCTGCAGAACATTCCGATCCGGCGTGAACTGGGCCGGCTGATCCGTCGCGGTTTTGTGGCGGCGCCGGGTACCCGGCTGCTGGCGGCAGACTATTCACAGATCGAGTTGCGGTTGCTCGCGCATCTGTCTCAGGACCCGGCGTTCGTGACGGCATTCCGCGCCGGCGGTGACATCCACAAGCAGACGGCGAGCATCATCTTCGGTGTGCCGGTTGAGGATGTGACCAGCGAGATGCGCGCACGGGCGAAGACCATCAACTTCGCCACGATCTACGGGCAGGGTGCGCGAGCGCTCAGTCTGCAGCTGAAGATCAGTTTTGCCGAGGCGAAGGAGTTCATCGCCACCTACTTCGAGCGCTTCGCCGGCATCCGCGCATTCCTCGATTCGCAGGTCGAGCTGGCACGGGAACAGGGCTACGTCCAGACCATCTTCGGACGCAAGCGATTCATCCCCGAGGTGCAGGACCGGAACTTCAACACACGCGCGTTCGGCGAGCGAATGGCGCAGAATTCCCCGCTGCAGGGCAGCGCGGCTGACCTGATCAAGATCGCGATGCTGAAGATCGCCGACCGCCTGCCGCAGGATGGTCATGGCGCACGGATGCTGCTGCAGGTGCACGACGAACTGGTGTTCGAAGTTCCGGAGGGTGCGCTCGAGGCAGTGCGTTCGCTGGTGATCCACGAGATGGAGCACGCCGCCGAACTGAGTGTGCCGCTGGTGGTGGCAACGGGCGACGGCGACAACTGGCTCGATGCGAAGTGAGTGTTGACGAATCACCGGCCGCAGACGCGGCGTTGCTGGAGTGGCGCGAGTTCGCACAGCGACGTGACGGCATGCTTCACGCCATGGACGGCGGTCTGTGGTTGCACCGACATGTGTGGTTCGGCACACCAATGGCGCATCTGGTGAGCACTGACCGTGAACGATTGCTGGCCTATGGCGCCTCGGTGGGGCTGCCGGTGCATCGGCTGCAGGACAAGCCGCTCAAGGATCCGCGCACCGGAGAACGGCGCGCGGCATGGCACTGGGATCTGGTGGGGCGCTTTCTGCCGCCGGCACGATGACCATCTGATCGCGGTGCTACGACTCGGCGACCGCCGTCATCGGTGAGACGCCAGACGCGATGGTTGCGGC
Source organism: Gemmatimonadaceae bacterium (assembly GCA_031423355.1). Taxonomy (GTDB): domain Bacteria; phylum Gemmatimonadota; class Gemmatimonadetes; order Gemmatimonadales; family Gemmatimonadaceae; genus JACMLX01. The sequence goes on from JANPFJ010000185.1 coordinate 1,211, forward strand.
CTCGTCTCGCAGGCTCGTCAGCTCGTCGCGGAGCTTGAGCTGCAGCCCCGGGTCCTCGCGGAAGTGGCGCCATGCCGTCGCGCGACGGCGAAG
>JANPFJ010000186.1:0-1200 GCA_031423355.1 Gemmatimonadaceae bacterium
CCCGAGGACTTTCCGGGGCAATCGAAGCAGCGGATCGTCCCGCTCGATCGCCAGCGCATGATCGGCCACTTCTCCGATTCGCTTGGCATCGAGATCCCGCTGCAACCCTTCTTTGGCAGCATGGGAGTGGCGCCAGCGTCAGGACGCATCCACAGCGCGCCACCCACACAGCATGCGGGCAATCTCGACAACAAGGAATTGCACGCCGGGACGATTCTGTACATCCCGGTCAAGGTCACGGGGGCCCTTTTTCAGGCGGGCGACGGGCATGCGGCACAGGGCGATGGCGAAGTCGATATCACCGCACTGGAAACCGCGCTGCGCGGCCGCTTCCAGTTCATCGTTCGCAAGGACATGACCCTCACCTGGCCGCGCGGCGAAACGCGAACACATTTCATCGCGATGGGTACCGACAGCAGCCTGACGATTGCGACGAAGACTGCCGTTCGCGAAGCCATCAGCCTGCTGGCGGATGTGAAGAAGATGTCACGCGAGGATGCCTACATGCTGGTCAGCACTGGATGCGATGTCCGGATCACGCAGCTGGTGGATGGCACGATGGGCGTGCACGTGATGATTCCCAAGCGGTTGTTCGTCCGATAGCGGTATGCGTCGTCGGCTGACGAGCGGGCGTCGCGCGTGCAGGATCAGCACTCACCGCCGGTTCGCATTGAAGAACGCCCAGATCCGTTCTGATCCCCACTCGCGCGATACGGGTCCGATGAAGGCCTCGGCCGAATACTGATGACCGTTCGGCCAGGTGTGGCCGGCGCCTTCGCAGTGACCTTCACGCGCTCTACCGTCGCGGGTCCGCTGGCGATTGCGGCCCAGGGGTGCCTTCGCCTTGGCGCCGTGAGCACCAACATCTGCGGGACCAACGGCGTGACGCCGAGTGTCGGCGCGCTCGGCGGTCTCTGGGCGGGATCGTTCAGCAGCAGTGTGGTTCCCAGTCCCGTACCGGTGACCGCCGTGCTGGTTCAGGTTGGGGATACGCTTACCGGGAGTTATGCCGTGAGGCTCGGGAACGGGCCCTCAGGTACCGTTCGCGCGACGATCCGTAATGGCACGGCGGTGGACTTCCGGCTGCTGCAGACGAGTGCCGCCTGCCCCGGGACGTTCAACGGGCAGGCTGCCGTGACGGGCAATGTGTTGACGGCGAACTACACGGGCAGCGATTGCCAGGGGGCGCATACGAACGGG
>JANPFJ010000187.1:0-19910 GCA_031423355.1 Gemmatimonadaceae bacterium
CGCCCGTGCACGTCGGTTGTGGCGAGAACCACCAGCGAGCGGGTCGCACGGCGAGCCTGCGCGCCCAGTACCGTGGTCGCGCTGAAACACACTGCCAGCGTCACGAGACGCCGACCACGCGATGGCATGAGCTTCATGGACGGAACCTAGCGACCACTGGTCCTGCCCGGCAGCCGACCCTCCCCTCCCGTTTGGAGGTAGATTGGACGGATCAGGCCGGCCGCCAGTTCCTGCGAGCCGATACGGATTCGTGACCGAATCATCACGAAGAAACACACAGTCACGGATGAAGCTGTAGTCGTGACGCAGGAGGTGTTGTGCAGAACCGCCCGCTGATGATCGGCATTGCCGGGGGCACTGGCTCCGGGAAGACCACGGTGGCCCGCCGCGTGGCGGCGGCACTGGCCGACTCATCGGTCGCCTTCGTCGAGATGGATTCGTACTACCGGAACCACATCGGACTCTCGATGCCGGAGCTGCACCGCCTGAACTGGGATCATCCCGACGCCTTTGACATCGACTTGTTCGTGGAGCACCTCGATGCCATGGCGCGTGGCGAACCAATCGAACGGCCGATCTATGACTATACGATTCACGCACGGAGCGCGGAGACCGTCCGCGTGGCGAGGGTGGACGTTGTCGTGGTGGATGGCATCCTGTTGTTCACGGACGAGCGTGTGCGACAGCGGCTGGACGTCAAGGTGTTCGTGGATGCCGACGCGGATATCCGACTGGTGCGCCGCATCAAGCGGGACATGGCCTCGCGCGGGCGGCCGCTGGAAGAAGTTCTCGAGCAGTATGTCAATACGGTGCGACCGATGCACCTGCAGTTCATTGAACCGAGCAAGCGCTGGGCCGATGTCATCGTCCCGCGCGGTGGTCACAACACGGTGGCAATCGAAATGATTCTGGCGAAAATCCGGCAGCGCCTTGCGGTCAGCGGGGCCCCGCACGTTCCGATGGTGACCGACGAGCACCGCCACGGCGTTGCCAGACACACGTCTCGCGCCGCCGAGGGGCATACCGCATGACGGCCGCCGTCCCGCACGTGCAGGACCGCATTCTCGTCGTCGACGACGAGCCGGATATCGTGGCGCTGGTGGCATACCATCTCGCCAAGACCAACTACCGCGTTTCGACGGCCTCCAATGGCACCGATGCCCTGGCCATCGCGCGTCAGGAGCGGCCATCACTGCTGGTGCTCGACCTGATGCTGCCGGGGATGAGCGGCTTCGACGTCCTCGAGCACATCCGGGCGCAGGAGAGCACTCGGCACATCGCCGTGCTGATGCTCACGGCGCGCAAGGAAGAGCAGGACCGCATCCGCGGCTTGTCGCTGGGTGCCGACGACTACCTGACCAAGCCGTTCAGCCCGCAGGAGCTGGTACTGCGTGTCGGCGCGATCCTGCGACGCACCACCGGCACCTCCGACGCTCCCACCGACCTGCTCCAGATCGGGCCGATTCGCATCGACCGCGCGGCACACCGTGTCGCGATCGAGAACGAGGATGTGGAACTGACTCCGACCGAGTACAAGCTCCTGATCACGCTGGCTGAGCGACGCGGACGCGTGCAGGCGCGCGGGCATCTGCTCGAGACGGTGTGGGAAGCGGCGCCGGACATTCAGACGCGCACGGTGGACATGCACATCCAGCGCCTCCGGACGAAGCTTGGAGACGCCGGAGACCTGATCGAGACGGTTCGCGGCTTCGGGTACCGGATGCGCGGCGGCGCGGCCCGGTAGGTCGCGGTCCGTCGTCGGCTCACGCGCTAGGTTTGCCTCGTGCGCCTGACCACCCGCCTCCTGCTCGGCCTCGTACTGGGCGTCTCGCTGCTGCTCGCCGCGGTGATCGCGGTCCTCGATCGCCGCCTGTACGCGCGCATCGGCGACGAACAGGTGGCACAGCTCCAGAGTGAAGCCAGGCTCCTGTCGGCGCAGTGGTCGGAGCTCGGGACCGCCGACGTGATCGCCGACGCTGCGGGGCGCGCCACCGGACATCGTGTGACCCTCATCGATTCCGCCGGTGTCGTCCTCGGCGATTCGAAGTTCGATGGCGCCGGGCTGGGGGCACTCGAGAACCATCGCACGAGGCCGGAAGTCCGCGATGCCTTCGCACTCGGCAGCGGTCAGGCACGACGCCTGTCGGCGTCCGCAGGCGACGAAGAGCTGTACGTCGCCGTCCAAATGCCGCTCGGCGTCTCACGCGTTTCGGTACGCACCCGCGCCGTCGATGAACTCTTCGCCCGTTCACGCCTCGACATCCTGCTGGTGGGGGTCGGCGCGATTCTCGCGGTGACGCTCTTCGGCTGGTTCTTCTCGCGATCGATCACGGCACCGATCATCGAACTCCGCGACGTTGCCCAGTCGCTGGCGGCCGGCGATCTCTCGCGCCGGCCGGCACTCTCGGCGCCTGGCGAAGTCGGTGACCTGGCGCGCGCCGTCCACCGTCTGGCCGAGCAGCTCGGCGCACGTCTCGCGACGCTGGAGGCCGAGGAATCGTTGCTGACGGAGCTCTTCGATTCGCTGACGGAAGGGGCCATTGCCGTGGACTCAGGCCGGCAGGTGATGCGCATCAACGACGTCGGCCGCGTCCTCGCCGGCGTTGACGGGGAAGTGCCCTTTTCGGTCGACCGGTTGCCGGACGACGCGAATCTGCGCGAAGCGCTGCAGCGGGCCCTGTCGGGGCAGATTGTGGAGCCGCGCGAGGTGGTGCTCAATGACCGGGCGATCTCGCTGGTGGCGCGGCCACTGACCGATGGCGGCGCGGTGCTGGCGATGTACGATCTGACGCCGATCCGCCGCCTCGAGCAGGTGCGGCGCGACTTTGTGGCCAATGTCAGCCACGAGCTGCGAACGCCCTTGACGATCGTCGGCGGCTACGCTGAAACGCTGGTTGATGACAGCGACATGCCGATCGCCAATCGGCACGCATTCCTGCAGACGATTCTCTCGAATACGCGCCGGATGCAGCGGATTGTGGATGATCTGCTCGACCTGAGCCGGATCGAGTCGGGGGGTTGGCGACCGAATCCGGCGTGGACGGGAGTCCCGGACACCGTGGCCGACGTGATGCTCGCCGCAAAGCCGGGGGCAAAATCCAAGGGGATCGTCGTCCGGGCCGACATAGCTCCTGATGCTGAACAGGTGTTTGCTGACCCGACGGCGCTCCGTCAGGTACTCGGCAACCTGGTGGAGAACGCCGTCCGGCACACCGCCGAGGGGACGGTGACCGTCGTCTCACGACTGGATGGCAACACCGTGACGCTGGCGGTGACGGACACCGGCATCGGCATTCGGTCGGAGCATCTTCCGCGCATCTTCGAGCGTTTCTATCGCGTGGATCCGGCGCGATCGCGCGAGCAGGGGGGGACCGGACTCGGTCTGGCCATCGTCCGGCACCTGGTCGAGGCGCACGGTGGTGGCGTGACGGCGGAAAGTGCCGCGGGAGTCGGCACGACGATTCTGACGACCTGGCCGGTCCCTGTCACGACCGTGTAACGACCCCGCCACCGACGGCGCGGGACGGTCGTTACACGTCCGTTGCAGAACTGCAAGGATACCGTCACATCGAAGCGCGAACGTAACGGAGCATGCTGCGGCATGACGTGGGCGAGGACTTCCTGACCCACGCGGTTTCCCCGAAACGATTCGCGAATCTCTATGTCGCCTTCCTTCGTTCGTCGGCTCTCGCTCGCGTGTCTCGCGGTGTGTGGCCTTTCGTCAGCAGTCTTCGCGCAGACGCCAGCAGCGGCGCGCGGCAGGATCACGGGTCGCGTGCTCGATCCGCAGGGCAGTGGGATGTCGGATGTTGGCATACAGGTTGTTGGAACCACGCTTGGTGCACTCAGTGGAGTTGACGGTCGCTATACGTTGACCGGGGTGCCCGCCGGGAGTGTCACACTGCTGGCGCGTCGCATCGGCTACAGCTCGAAGACGATCACCGGTATCGTGGTTGCGGCCGGGAAGACGGTTGAGCAGAACATTGCGATGGCGCCGGCGGCGCTCCAACTGGCGGCCTTGACGGTCACGGCAACGCAAGAACGTGGCTCGGTCAGTGCCGCGCTCGATCGTCAGCGCAGTGCGGCCGCCATCATCAATACGGTCACCAGCGAACAGATCTCGAAGAGTCCGGACAGTGACGCCGCCGCGGCCGTCGGTCGCGTGAGCGGAGTGAACGTACAGGATGGCAAGTATGTGTTCGTTCGCGGCCTTGGTGATCGCTACACCACGTCGTCACTGAATGGCGCGCGGCTGCCGAGCCCGGAGCCGGAGCGCAAGGTCGTGCCGCTCGACCTGTTCCCGGCCAGCCTGATTCAGAGCATCACCACGTCCAAGACGTTCACGCCCGACCAGCCGGGCGACTTTGCCGGCGCAGCGGTGAACATCCAGACGAAGGAGTTTCCGGCCAAGCGGACGGTCGTGATGTCATCCTCGGCCGGATACAATGCGGCCGTCACGGGGAAGTCGACGTTCACGGCTGGCAATCAGGGCGTCGATTACTTCGCGTTCGGCGGAGACAAGCGCGCGTTGCCATCGTCGGTGCGGCAGCTTGGATCGTTCACCCCGCAGCCTGGCCAGGGGACGGTCAACAGCGTCTTCAGCACGTTCCGCAATCGTTGGAGCGCGCGGCCGACGACCGGCACGGGCAACGGCAGCCTTGGCATGTCGGTCGGTGGCAGCGATCCGATTCTTGGCCAGCGCATCGGCTATCTGCTGAGCGGCAACTACGGCGTTCAGCAGAACATCAAGACGCATCAGGTGCGCGCCTACGCGCTGGCCCGCGGCGGCATCGACGAAGTCGATCGCTTCGAGGGCACATCGTCCGGTACCGGCGTGCTCTGGGGCGCACTGGCGAACTTCAGCACGTTCCTCGGCCGCAACACCAAGCTCTCACTGAACAACACGTACAACCGCACCAGCGACAACGACGCCCGTGTCGAAAGTGGCGTCAGCGAGAACCTCGGTATTCCGCTCGAAATCACGCGCTTGCAGTATGTCGAACGCATGATTCGCAGCTCGCAGCTGGCTGCGGAACACTCACTGTTCGGTGGCAAGCAGCAGTTCGACTGGTCGGCCACGGCCTCCGGCGTCACGCGCCGCGAACCGGATCGTTCGGAGATCGTCTACTCGCGCGTCGGCGCAGCGGCGGCGGAATGGTTGGCGATCGGGACGGAAGGCGCCGTCCGCACGTTCGGTGACCTGAATGAGAACACGTATGAAGGGCAGGCCAACTACCGGATCTCGTTCTTCGAGCCGGGCAAGGAGTTGAAGGTGAAGTTCGGCGGATTGTATCGCGCCTCGAATCGTGACGCGGAGAATCTGGTGTACAGCGCGCAGGGCTTCGGGCTGAACAACACACAGCGTCAGTTGTCTCCCGAGAGCATCTTTGACGGCCGTTTCACACAGCCAGGCAGCAGTGCACTCAGTCTCGTGCCACTCTCGCAGGGCGGCAGCTACACTGCGGCAGATCGCCTGGCCGCTGGGTACCTGATGTTCACGTGGCAGGCGCGGCCGAGACTGGACATCATCACCGGTGCCCGGTTCGAGAATTCGACCGTCGAAGTGACCGCGACGCCAACCGTCGGTTCGCCGATCACCACGACGCCGAAGTTCAACGATGTGTTGCCGTCACTGGCCGTGACCTTTAAGGCGACCGAAAATCAGAACTTCCGGTTCAGCGCGTCGCAGACCGTGGCCCGTCCAGAGTATCGCGAGCTCGCGCCGCTCCGGTTCCGGGACGTCATCGGCGGCGACAACGTCGAAGGCAACGCGCAGCTGATCCGCTCGCTGATCCGCAACGTCGACCTGCGCTGGGAGTGGTTCCCGACGCGCACGGAAGTCTTCAGCGTGTCGTTGTTCGGCAAGCAGTTCGACAACCCGATCGAGCGCGTGTATCTGGCCACCTCCGGCACGCGTGTGGTGACCTTTCAGAACGCCGAGAGTGCAACGAACTACGGCGTCGAGCTGGAAGCGCGCACTGGACTGGCGAAACTCGCATCGGCCCTGGAGAACGTGAGCCTCTTTACGAACGCCACATTCATGCAGAGCGACATCACGCTCCGTCAGGGGCTGGTCAGCGCCACGAACGGAAATCGTGCCATGGTCGGACAGGCGCCCTACATGGTCAACGGTGGCGCAACGTGGAACACCGCCAGCGGATCCACCAGCGCCACGCTGCTCTACAATGTGATCGGTCCACGGATCGTTGATGCCGGTGTCGTACCGCTGCCGGACGTCAAGGAACTGCCACGCCAGGTCGTCGACTTCTCGCTGCGCTTTCCGATTGTAAAGGGCATCGCTGGCCGATTCGACGCGCGGAACCTGCTCGATGCACGGTTCCGGATCGAACAGGGTCCGGTGACACGGGAGTCGTATCGCACCGGTCGCATCTTCTCCTTCGGGCTCAACTGGCAGCCGTAACCGCAGGTCAGCAGTTTCGCTTCATGCGGGCCCGGATTCAGTCTGATCCGGGCCCGTTTTGCGTCTGGCACCGCCGCCTGGAACTTTTCTGTGCGGCGTCATGCCGCGCCGTGTCACGACAGACCTGATCTGCTGTGACATGACCGTGACGACGATGTGTACGAGTCATGACAGAGTGAGCGGACATTCATTGCAGCCCAGCGTACGGGCTGACCGTCTTGTCCATTACTTATTTGCTGAGAGTCTCATGGCTTTTCATTGGCGTTCGATTGCGGGGATTGGGCTGGTTGCTTCGTCCCTCGTACTGTCTGCGTGCGGGAGTGATGGTCCTGCTGCCCCGACGGACTTGCCGCCGGCAAGTGCCGCCGTGACCGCTCCATCAGCGACCACGGCGCGCGTGACGTGGAGCAGGGTAGCTGACGCCACGAACTACGCGGTGCAGCGTGCCGTTGGCGCGAGTGGTGGCACATTCGCCACGGTTTCGCCGGCGACGCAGACGGACACCGTGCTGGTCGATACCGGGCTCGAGCCGAGCGCCGTCTACCGCTATCGCGTGCAGGCGATTCGCGCGTCCGGCCCGTCGCAGTATACGAACGAAGTGTCGGTCACCACGGCTGCGCCTGGCACCGTCTCCGGCGTCATCTCCGGAAACATCACTGCCAACCGCACGTTGTTCGCTGACACGGTGTATACGCTGCTCGGGTTCATTCAGGTCACCAACGGCGCCACGCTCACCATTCAGCCCGGCACACGCATCCGCGGCGACACCGCGGCGGCCAATGTCGGCTCGTCGCTCTTCATCACGCGCGGCGCCAAGATCGACGCGCAGGGCACTCCATCCAATCCGATCGTCTTCACCTCGGCACGTGCCGCCGGTACCCGGCAGCCTGGCGACTGGGGTGGGCTGATCATCATCGGCAACGGCATCATCAACAAGACCGGTACCGTGACGATCGAAGGGACGGGCGTTGGCAGCAACAATCCCGCGCAGGTGTACAGCGGTGGAACGGTGAATACGGACAACAGCGGCATCCTCCGCTACGTCCGCATCGAGTTCGCCGGCTTCGCAACGGCTCCAAACCAGGAGCTGAACTCACTGACGCTGGCTGCCGTCGGCAGCGGTACCCGCATCGAGTACGTCGAGGCGCTGGCCGGCCTCGATGACAGCTACGAGTGGTTCGGTGGCGCGGTCGACGGCAAGTACCTGGTCAGCTACGAGTCCGGCGACGACCATTTCGATATCTCGGAAGGGTTTGTCGGTCGTCTGCAGTACCTGATCGCGATGCAGACGCGGATCATTCCGCCGCGAACAAACGCCGGATCGCCCTCGTCCGATCCACAGGGCATCGAGAACGACGGCTGTGATGGCGCCGCCTGCCCCTCGGGCCAGCTGTCCACACCGCTGACGATTCCCGTCATGGCGAACTTCACGCTCTTTGGAACAGGCACCACCAACGGCGTGAGCTTGCCCGCTTCCGGAGGCCGCGGCATGATGCTGCGCCGCGGCACGGGTGGGTTCTATGTCAACGGCATCGTTGGCCGGTTCCCCGTGGCCGCGATCTCGTTCCGCGACACGACGACCTTCCAGCGCGCAACGGCGGGCGACTTCGTGCTGTCCAACATTCTCTTCGCCGAGAATGGCAACATGTTCGACCCCCAGGTGACCCCGATCCTGTCGAACACGGTGCGCCAGTACACGGTCGATTCGACGGCGAACAACCTGCGCAGCGTGACCGGGACGGCATCGGCACTGTTCACGAGCGTAGCCGCGACGTTGCCCGCCAATGGCGCCACATTCGACTGGGCACCGGCGACCGGTGGTGCCGCAACCTCGGGTGGTCTGGCGACGTTCACGGGCTCGCTGCTGACCCGCGCTGGCACCTTCATCACCGGTACGGCCTACCGCGGCGCAGCTGACCCGGCTGGCCCGAAGTGGTGGAACGGCTGGACCACGTACGCGATCAACTGATCCGGCACTACTTTCCGGCGGGCCGGCGCGTGTGTCACACGCGTCGGCCCGCTGGGCATTTTCCCCCTCGACGATGTCTGACGCTCGCACTTTCCTGGCACTCCTCTCCGTCGTCTCGTGTGCCGCATGCCGTGCGACAGACGCCGGCCCAGCTCGGGACTCGAGCGCAGCCGCGCGCACCGCTGACGGCGTGCCATACGCCTACGAGCGGGTGCCGTTGGACACGACCAGATCACCAGCCGCGGTTGTCGATTCCGTCTTTCCGATGCCGGAGATGATCCGCCGTTTTCGCGCCGGCCTGCCGGACCCCAAGGGCCTCGTTGGCGGCGCGGACTCACGTCGGGCGCTGGCCACGCAGTTCGTTGCGGCGCTGGCTGCCGGAAACCGGACCACGCTCGGCGAACTGACGCTATCCCGTGCCGAGTTTGCGTATCTGTATTATCCGAATTCCCGCGACGCCGGAATGACCAACGGCATGCCGCCAACGTTGCGGTGGGACCTGATGACGCTGAGCAGCGAGAAAGGCATCGCGCGGGCGATCGACCGGATTGGCGGAAAGCCACTGACGCTTCAGGCGCTCGACTGCCCGAATCCCCCCGCCACGACGGGTACCATCACGATGCACGATGGCTGCACGGTGCGCATCGGACTGGTGGACGGCACCACATTCAACGGCCGCCTGTTCGGCTCGATCATCGAGCACGCCGGGCGATTCAAGTTCGCTGGCTACAACAACGACATGTGACGCACCACCGGACTGTGATCATCGTGCGCTCCGTCATGCTCGTGATGCTGGCCGCTGCCTGCGCGCCGGCCGGCGGCGACACGCCACCACAGAAGCAACGCGCGCCGATCGCGCTTGCCGCGGCAGGGGCCACGTTTCCGTATCCGGTGTATACGCGCTGGTTCTCGCGCTTCGGTGAGGAAACCGCGATTCGTATCAACTACCAGTCCGTCGGATCGGGAGCCGGCGTACGGGCACTGCGCGACGGCAGCGCGGACTTCGCCGCCACTGACGCTCCACTCGCGGCAACCGAGCGCGCGCTGCTGTCTGCCAAGGGCATCCGACAGGTGCCGCTGATCATCGGTGGTGCCGCCGTGGCGTACCAGGTGCCCGGCCTGGCGCGGCAACTCCGCCTCGATGGTGCCGCAGTGGCCGACATCTTTCTTGGTCGCATCACGCGCTGGAACGATGCACGGCTGGTTGCACTCAATCCCGATGTCACGCTGCCGAACGACAGTATTCGCGTGGTCACGCGTGGCGACAGCAGCGGCACCAGCTGGATCCTGACCGACTACCTCTCGCGGGTGAGTGCCGAGTGGGCCACCGGGCCGGGACGCAGCACCTTTCCTGCCTGGCCGGTCGGGCGTCGCGTCCGAGGCAACGAAGGCGTGGCGGCCGAGATCAAGGTGACGGAGTATGCCGTTGGTGTCGTGGAGGCGGTCTATGCCATGCAGAACCGGTTGCCCGTGGCGCGCATCCGGAATCACGCCGGCGCCTGGGTCACGCCGCAGACGGGCGCATTGCGAGCGGCAGCGAGCGCCATGCTGTCCTCAATCGAGGATACCGTGGAATTCGCAACCAGCATCAGTGACGCTCCCGGTGAACTGAGCTACCCGATTGCGTCACTCTCGTGGCTGATCGTCCCGACGCGGGGGATCGACACGCCCCGCCGGGTAGCGATCGAGCAGTTCGTCCGCTGGGCGCTCGAGCACGGTGAAGCGGACGCGCTGGCGTTGGGCTATGCGCCGCTCCCGGACCCGATGCGACGTACGCTGCAACGGCAGTGGGCCGACCCACCGCGGTGACCGGCACAGCGGGCGCCGATGACAATGACAGCGTGCCGCCGGTAACTTGCCTGTCGCTCGCTCCCCTGCCCCCGCCAGCATGCCTGCTCGCTCTCCTCGTCGTCCGCCTGCGTCCGCTGCCCCGGCGATTTCGGTCAGGCCGCCTCGGGCGCCACTGCCGACTCCCGCCTTCAGCGATGTCGTCGGCGGCGCTGGGCTTGCGTCGGCACGGCCACGACGGATTGCGGCCATCGACATCGGATCGAACTCGATCCGCGCGATTGTGGCGGATGTCAGCAGCACGGGACAGATCCGCACGGTGGACGAGATGAAGGCCGCACCGCGGCTGAGTACGGGCGTGGACGAGACGGGGCGCCTCTCGGTCGAGAGTGCGCTGGCGGCGATCGAGGCGCTGCAGCGGATGGTCACGCTCGCAAAGCAGCTCGGCGCCGAACGGATTGAGTGCGTCGCGACCAGCGCGGTGCGCGATGCGACCGATGGTGCCGCGTTCGTGCGTCAGATCAAGAAGGCAGCCGGACTGACGGTCCGCATCATCTCCGGGGAAGAAGAAGCGCGCCTCTCGTTCCGCAGTGCGCAGGCGCACTTCGATGTCGGCCATGGCCGGATGGTGACCTGCGACATCGGCGGTGGCTCGGTGGAACTCGCGCTTTCCGCGGACGGTCTGGTCGAACGCCTGTTGTCGATGCCGTTCGGCGCAATCCGGGCGACGGAGGCATATCTGTCCAAGGGCGTCCGACGCAGCACCATCGAGAAGTTGCGAAAGGCACTCCGCGCGGAGATCCGTGAACGGTTTGCGGTGAAGGAGTGGCGCGGCGCGGGCATGATCGGGTCCGGCGGCACGTTCACCAACGTCGCGGGCATGTTGCTGGCACAGCAAGGACTTCCCACGGCACGCACGGTGCACGGCAAGCAGGTCTCCCGCGGCGAGCTGGAACATCTGCTCGACCAGTTGATCGAGTTGTCCCCCACCGAACGCCTGACGGTGCCCGGACTCAATCCGGCGCGTGCGGATATCATCGTCGCCGGGATGGCGGTGGCGGCGGAAGTGATGGCCTTTCTCGACATCCGCGACTTTCATGTGTCGGCCTATGGCATCCGCGAGGGCCTGCTGCTCGAAGCGGCGGAAGTCACGCCACAGGCCACCGATCCGGGCGAAGGCCGTCGTCGCAGTGTGCAGCAGTTTGCGGAGCGAACGCAGTATGAAGAGCCGCACGCGAAACACGTGCAGAAACTTGCGCTGCAACTGTTCGATGCCATCGGGACTCGCATCGGCTGCGTGCCGGAAGATCGTGACACGTTGCGTGACGCCGCGCTGCTCCACGATACGGGATACCACATCAGCTACAATGATCATCACAAGCATGCGTATCACCTGATCGTGCATGCAGACCTGCTGGGCATCGCGCCGGAAGAGCAGATGGTGATGGCGAATGTGGCGCGCTATCATCGTGGCGCTCCGCCGAAGGCGAAGCATCCGATGTTTGCCGCACTGACGAAGGTGCAGCAGCAGCGGGTGCGACGCCTGGCGGCGATTCTGCGGGTGGCCGATGGGTTTGATCGCGGCCATATCGGCGCGGTGCAGCAGGTGAAGGTTCGCTGGACTGAACGCGCGCTCCGGCTCACGCCAGTGCCGGATCCGCGGGCTCGATCGACTCGGCTCGAGCTCTGGGGCGCCAGCCGCAAGAGCGACCTGCTGGAGAAGCTCATCGACCTGCCGGTGCACGTCATTGGGCCGGACGGCAAGCCGGTGGAGTGGGAGGCGACGGACTCCGTCGACTGATCCCGTCTGTGCTCGGACTGATGTGTGAAAGCCCGCGCATCAACAGGCCGCCACCGTCCATGCACCACAGCACCAGCCGCGCTGACCCGCTGGCGTCGAGGTGTTTCGCGATTAGTCGCGGTCCGGTCTCACTCTTCCCGATTTCGTCTCGTCGCGATACACTGCTTCATTCTGGTATCTGAGCCACGACCGGTGGAGCGCAGACGGATGCGTCGAATGTCAGGCGGCTGGACGAGAGCGTTGACCGCGTGTGTGGTCACGAGTGCCCTTCTCGGCACGACGGATCTTGGGGCACAGGCGCAGGTCCAGGTGCTCGCCCCGCGGCGCGACCAGACCATCCGACGGGACACGCTCCCGAACGGGATGACAGTGGTGGTGGTCGAGAACCATTCGGTGCAGTTGGCGACCGCACACGTCGTGTTCCGCGGCGGGGCGATGACCCAAAGCCCTGAACTGCAGGGTGTTCCCCATCTCTTCGAACACATGCTGTTCAAGAGTTACTCAGGGAGCGACAACGCATCATTCTCGCAGGATGCGTCCATGGCGAAGGCCAGCTACAACGGTGCCACGGGTGATGAAGAGGTCTCGTATTCCCTCTGGTTTCCGTCCGATGAACTGGGGGCGAACCTTGGCCTGATGGCGACCTTGGTGCGCGACCCAGCTTTCAAGGACAAGGAGCTGCAGATGGAAAGGTTCGTGGTGCGGAACGAAATGCAACGCGCCCAGTCGCAGCCGTCCTTCCTGCTGGCCAACGCCTCGTCGCAGGCACTCTGGGGCAACTGGTACTCGCGCAAGAACACGATCGGCACCGACCTGGCGCTGTTTGCCGTCAACGCCGAACTGCTGAAGGCGATCTACAGCACCTGGTACGTCCCGAACAATGCGGCCCTTGTCGTCACCGGCGATGTGGATTCGGAAAAGGTCTTCAGCGAGGCACGCAAGCACTTCGGGCGCTGGCGCCGCGCGAACGACCCAATCAAGGCGAATCCGATTCCGGTGCCGCCGCCGTTGGATTCCACATTTGCGTTCGTGTACACGCACGAAGTGCAGACCGTCACGGTGCAACTCAGCTGGCGCGGACCGACGCTCGCGCACGACAGCACCGATGTGCGTGACGCCAGCACACTGGCCGACCTGCTGAATGCGGACGAATCGCCGTTTCAGCGCCAGCTGGTTGACGCCGGCCTCTTTCGCTCGGCACGCATGTCCGCGGATATCAATCGCCACGGGAGTGAGCTGCGCTTCACGGGGATCACTGCTGTCGACCAGATCACCAACGCCCTCGGCGGGCTGGGCACCGCGCTCGATCAACTGGTCTCGAGTGAGTACTTCGACGCGATGGCACTCGTCGTCGACGCCAAGCGCGACCGCGTGGCGCGCGCACTGGCGTACGAAGAAACACCCTCGCTTGCATCGTCCCTCGGCAGTGCCTGGGCCATCGGGCGCCTCGGCGGTATGGCGCCCGACAGCACCACCGCCAGCGCGGCAACGCGCGAATCCGTTGCCGCGTTCGCCAGCCGATGGATTTCGAAGCGTCCGTACGTCATCGGCGCGCTGACGCCAGTGGGCACCGAGGAGAAGGTCGGGACGGCCCTCGCTCAGTACATCGCTTTCATGAAGTAGCCATGCTCATTCCACACCTTTCCATTGCGCTGGCGGCGATCCTCGGCGCCTACACCGTGGTCAGCCCCTCCACGTCGCGCCAGCCGGAGTTGCTGCCGCGCCATCGCGCAGTCGCCGACGATACGACACTCTTCGCCTACAGCGTCGACAGCATCCGGGTCGTGCAGCGACTCACGCCCACGACCGACGTGGTGGCGGTCAACATCTACCTGCTCGGAGGGGCGCGGCAATTGACGCCCGTCACGCAGGGCATCGAGGCAATGTGGCTGACGGCGTCCAAGTACGGCACGCGCAATCACCCGGACAGCACCCAGCGCACGGCCTGGGCGCTCACCGGCAGCTTCTTTGAGAGTGATCTCACCAGCGACTGGACGATGTTCGGCTTCCGCGGCGTGCGAGACGAATTTGACGCATCGTGGAACCTGATCACCGAACGGATCGCGCAGCCGGCGTTTCCGTCGGCGGGCGTGACCGCGACACGTGACCGGTTGCAGGCGTCGCTCAAGCTGCAGCGCGAAAGCCCGGATGGTGAGATCTCCTCGATCGCCGACAGCGTGGCCTTCGCGGGGCACCCGTACGGGCTGTCGCCATACGGCAGTGAGGGGAGCCTCGCCGGGATCGACTCCGCCATGCTGGCCGGCTATGTGCGCGCACAGGCGGTGCGCTCACGGCTGCTGGTGGTGGTCGTCGGCAACGCGACGCGCGCGATGGTCGAAGCCGCGGTGCGTCGCACACTCAGTGGGTTGCCCGTCGGCACGTATCGCTGGACTCCACCGACCCCTGCACCATCGCGTGCCGGCACGGTCACGCTGCTCCAGCGGCGGAGCGCCACGAACTACGTCATCGGCGTCTTCAACGGCCCACCCGAAACGCACGACGATTTTCCGTCGTTCAGAATGGCGACGGCGATGCTGGGCAGCATGATCACGGAGGCCGTGCGCGAGAAGCGCGGGTTGAGTTACGCGGCTTCGGCCGGCGTCACCGATCGAGCCCTGGTGACGGGCACGCTGTACGTCTCGACTCCGAAACCTGACACGGTGGTTCGGCTGATTCAGGCGCAGATCCGGACGATCACCGACCCGGATTCGCTGCCAGCCGGCTCCGGCTTCACAAGCGACAAGAACTCGTTGCAGTTCCTCTTTCGCCGCTCCACCAGCGCCGTGCAGGCCGATGCGCTGGCCCACGCCGAGATCCTGCAGGGCGACTACCGCCTGGCGGTGAACGTCCCGCGACGGTTGCGGTCTGTGACGAGCAGCTCCGTGCGGCGCGCTGCGGTGGCATACATGAAGAACATCCAGTTCATCTATGCGGGCGACACGACACTGGTGAAGCGGACCACCTTCGTCGCGAAGAACCGGTAGCGTGCCGCGCAGGGAGCAGGCGCGGTGTCGCCTGCCTCAGGGGCACCGCGTGCGCGCTCACCGCCCCCAGGTATCCTTGAGCAGAATGGCGTGCGTGCCGCGCTCCGGCGCACCCGCGGCTGGCGCGCGCTGCACGTAGGTGCCATCGGTCTGGAGCAGCCAGGCCTGCCGATTGTCGTCCAGGCAGGTGCGGAGCAGTGACTCGAGCCGTGTGTGCAGCACCGGGTCGTCGATCGGCACCACCGTTTCCACGCGGCGATCGAAGTTGCGCGGCATCCAGTCGGCCGAGCCGAGGTAGTACTCCGGCGCACCGCCGTTGCCGAAGCAGAAGATGCGCGAGTGCTCGAGAAAACGTCCGATGATGCTGCGAACGGAGATGTTCTCGCTCACACCCGGCATACCGCTGCGAAGGCAGCAGACGCCGCGCACGATGAGATCCACCTTGGCGCCGGCGGCCGAGGCACGGTAGAGCGCCAGAATCGCGTCGGGGTCGACCAGCGCATTCATCTTGGCGATGATCCGCCCACCGCGACCAGCGCGGGCGTGTTCCGCCTCGCGATCGATCATCTCCACGAAGCGTTTCCGCATGTTGGCCGGCGCGACCAGCAGCTTGCGGTAAAGCTGCTGTCGGCTGAAGCCCGTCAGGGCATTGAACAGATCACTGACGTCGGCGCCGATACTCGGGCTGCAGGTGAACAGACCGATATCGGTGTAGAGTCTGGCGGTCCGCGAGTGGTAGTTGCCCGTGCCGATATGCACGTAGCGCCGGATGCCGTCCGGTTCGCGTCGCACCACGAGCGCGGTCTTGGTGTGGGTCTTTAGTCCCGGCACGCCGTAGACGACGTGCACACCGTAGTTCTCGAGTGCGCGCGCCCAGGCAATGTTGTTCGCTTCGTCGAAGCGGGCCTGCAGTTCGATCAGCACCACCACCTGCTTGCCCCGCTCCGCCGCCTCGATCAGCGAGCGGACGATGGCCGTTTCGCCCGACGTCCGGTACAGCGTGAGCTTGATGGCGAGCACCTGCTCATCGTGTGCTGCACGTTCGAGGAAGTGCTCGACGGTGTCCCGGAAACTCTCGAACGGGTGATGCACGAGAATGTCCTTCGCGCTGATGGCATCGAAGATGTTCGCGTGTTCGGCAAGTTCCGACGGGACGCCGGGCGTGAACGGCGGGTACCGAAGCTCGGGCAGATCAATCGCGCTCGCCAGCGACATCAGATCACCAAGATCGAGCAGCATGCCCGGCTCGTCGACGTCGCGTTCGGTGAGCGGCAGCGCCACCACGACGGCGTCCTCCTCATCGCGCAGCTCTTCCATCAACAGGGTGCGCAGCGCATCAGGCATGCCGGTCTGCACTTCGAGTCGCACCACTTCGCCGAACTTCCGCTCGAATACCTGGCGCTCGACCACCGAGAGCAGGTCATCGTCTTCCTCGACGCCGGTGAGTTCGAAGTCGGAGAAGCGCGTGATCCGGAAGGCATGCCAGCTCAGCACTTCCATGCCCGGGAACAGCGAACCGAGGTTGACGCCGATGACCTCCTCGATCGGCACGAACTGCCCCGGACGCCCGGCAGGCACCCACCGCGCCAGCGACTTCGGAACCTTCACGCGCGCGAAATGCTCAGCGCCAGTGTGTGGATCACGGACACGAACGGCCAGCGAGAGCGACAGGTTCGAGATGTAGGGGAAGGGATGCCCCGGATCGACGGCCAGCGGCGTCAGTACCGGAAAGACCTGACTCTCGAAGAACCCGTCCACCACCAGCCACTCGGTGGGCGTGAGGTCATTCATGCGCACCAGCTTCACCTGGTGCGCCTGCAGCGCGGGCAGCAGGTCTTCGGTGAGGCATCGGCGCTGCAACGTCAGGAGCTCGTTCACCCGCTTTTCGATGGCGAGCAGCAGCTCGGCCGGCGAGAGGCGTTCCTGCGGATACCCGCTCTGCCCGTTCTTCACCTTGCGCCGCAGTCCGCCCACACGGACCATGTAGAACTCGTCGAGATTCGAGCTGAAGATCGCGAGAAACTTCAGGCGCTCGAGCAGCGGCGTGCGCACATCACGCGCCTCGTTGAGGACCCGTGCGTTGAACTCCAGCCAGCTCAGTTCGCGGCTGAAGAACAGATGCGCTTCGCCCGCTGCGCCGACGGACCCCATGGCATCGGCATCGGCGTCGCCACCGCGTCTGGCCTTCTTCTGTCGTGTTGCCATGGATCGCTCCGCGGGGTTCGAGGCAGTCGCGTTGGCGCCACCACCCACTGCGCGTGGTCAGGCCGGACGGCCGACCACCACGATGGCATTCAAGATGAGCGCACTGAGCGCCGACAACAGGGCCGCCGCCGGAATCGTGACGATCCACGCCCACACGATGTTGCCGGCAAGCCCCCAGCGAACGGCGCGAATCCGATTCGCTGTACCGACCCCGACGATTGCGCCGGTGATCGTATGGGTCGTGCTCACCGGAATCCCGAACTTCGAGGCGACCAGGATTACGATGGCACCACCCGTCTCGGCACAGAAGCCCCCGACGGGTCGAAGTTTAGTGATCCGCGTGCCCATGGTGTGCACGATGCGCCAGCCGCCGAACAGCGTGCCGAGGGAAATCGCGAAGTACGCGGAGATCTCCACCCAGAGTGGAATCGTGGACGTATCCGCCACATACATGTTGCTGAGCAAGCCGGTGGTGTACGGCTCGAACAGCTTGCGCACCGACGGCGACGCGAGCAGGCCCACGATGATGCCCATCGTCTTCTGCGCATCATTCCCACCGTGCGCCAGCGACAACAGCGCGGAACTCGCGAGCTGAGCCGGTCTGAAGAACTTGTCGACCTTTCCCGGCGACGCCGTCGCGAACAGGCGGTAGACGAGCGCCATCAGTCCGAGACCGAGCATTGCGCCAAGCGCTGGCGACAGTGCGATCGCCGAGAGCGTCTCAACCCACTTCGGCCCCCAATTGAGCGCACCAAACCCCTTGCTCGCCACTGCCGCCCCGGCGAACCCCCCGATCAACGCATGCGACGAACTGGACGGAATGCCGAACCACCAGGTGATCAGATTCCAGATGATCGCGCCCAGGAGCGCCGCGGCTATCACGTTCGCCGAAATTGCGTTCTGATCGACGTAGCCTGAGCTGATCGCCTTCGCCACCGCCGTCCCGACGGTGAACAAGGCGGCGAAGTTGAAGGTCGCCGCCCACAACACCGCTTTGAACGGAGTGAGCACGCGTGTGCCGACGATGGTCGCAATCGAGTTGGCCGAATCGTGGAAACCGTTGATGAAGTCGAAGACCAGCGCGACCACCACGATGCCAATGACGTACGCAATCACGGCAACTCAGCTGTTCTTGAGCGAGATACTCTCAAGCGCCAGCGACACGTAATGGCACTCGTCAATCGCCGTCTCGAGAGAATCGTACAGATCCTTCCACTTCATGACGGTCATCGGATCCGGCGTGCCCGCGAAGAGGTTGCCGAGGGTCTCGTGGTAGATCGCGTCGGCCTGCTCCTCGAGCCGCTTGATCCGCACGCCATGCTCGTAGACCATCTGCGGCTTCTTCATCGCGGCCACCGCCTCACGGATCTGCACACAGGCTTCACCGAGGACGGAACAGAGTCGGATCGCTGGATCCCGCGGTTCCGTGATGCGATAAATCTGCGCCCGCCGGGCGCAGCCGTCGATCAGGTCGACGACGTTGTCGAGCCGTGTAACAAGCGTGTGAATATCTTCCCGATCGAGCGGCGTGACGAAAGTCGTATCGACCTTGCGATTCGCCTCGGCGGTCAGTCGGTCCGCCTGGTGCTCGAGATTCTTGATGCTGGTCTGGAACTCATCGAGCCGCGAGGGGTCGGTGAAGAGCTGCTGCAGTGTGTTGGCCGACTGAACGAGAATACCGGACATCTCGGCGAAAAGATCGAAGAATCGATCATCCCGGGGGATCAAGCGCACGGAGGAGGAGCTCCAGAGGAAAAATGGGCGCCGACACGTCTCCGTCGGCACGGACTGCGGTCGGTAAGTTAGAAGCTCAGCACGTCGTTACATCAAATCGATGCGCGACCGTTACAGACTCAGGCGAACACTCCCCGCGAGCTGGCGGGCCAGCCGCCTCGAGAGACGGTCTGGGATGGCGAAGCGGCGCACGAGGAGCACACCGGCCACGAATCCGCCGACGTGTGCCCAGACGGCGACGCCGCCCGTCGGATCGGCGCCAAGCATACTCAGCTGTGGAAGGCCAGCCAGCAGCTGGAGACCGAACCACCAGAGCAGCACCAGCCAGGCCGGAAAATGAAAGACGAAAATCGGCGGAAAGAACATCCGGACCCGGTGCTTGGGAAACAGGACGAGGTAGCCCCCCATCACTCCCGAAATCGCCCCGGACGCTCCGACCGTGGGAATCGGCGAGGCCGGTTGCAGCGCCACGTGGAGCGCCGCCGCGGCGAGTCCGCAGAGCAGATAGAACCAGAGGAACCGGCGCGGGCCCATCAGGTCCTCGACATTGTCGCCGAAGACCCAGAGGAAGAGGGCATTCCCGAGGAGGTGGCCCCAACCGCCGTGCAGAAACATCGACGTCAGCGGCGTGACCCAGTTGATGGCCGAACGATTGACCTGGCACGCCCACCCAGCGCCCATCGGCACGGCCTGTCCGACCGGCGCGGTCCGCGTCACTTCACCGGGCACGAGGCCGAATTCGCAGACGCTCTTGATGAGCGATGTTCCGTCAGCACCCCCGCCTTGTGCGAGGAGCCAAGTGCCGACCATCAGTCCCAGGATGGCCCATGTCATGACCGGACGATTGTCGGTCGGGTTTTCGTCGCCGATCGGGAACATGACTCGCAGGTGGGGGGCGGTGGAGCGGAAGAAACTAATGCCCCCCTGCATGGGGACTGCATCGGGACGCAGGACGGCAGGGGGACGGGACGGCAGGGGGACGGGCCGGCAGGGGGACGGAGTTCCGGG
>JANPFJ010000188.1:0-4728 GCA_031423355.1 Gemmatimonadaceae bacterium
GCAAGCTGGCCGGCCCGGCGATCGCCCATCCGCTCACCGATCCGTTCACGGGCGAGTCGTTCACCATGGGCTACAATCCGCTACCGCCGTACTTCCAGTACTATCGCATCGATCCACAAGGCGTGGTCGCCGCGTACCAGCCGATTGACGTGCCGTACGGCGTGATGATGCATTCGTTCGGCCTGTCGGAGCGGTACGCTCTCTTCTTCCACCTGCCGGCGGTCTTCGACATCCAAAACGTCGGCACGCGCGAGCCATTTCGCTGGATGCCTGAGCGCGGATCGCGGCTCGGCGTGATGCCGCGCGGCGGCAGCTCGGCCGACACCCGCTGGTTCGACATCCCGACCTGCTGGGTCTTCCACAGCATGAACATGTGGGAGGACGGCGACTGGCTCGTGCTCGATGTCGCCAAGTATCCCCGCATCCCCTTGCTTGATCTGCCGACCACCGATCCGAGTCCCCCGTTCTCGCTCGACGCGACTGCGGCGATGGTGCGCTGGCGGCTCAACCTAGTCACCAGCGAGCTGCGGGAAGAGGTGATCACCGCCGAGCCGACCGAGTTCCCCACTATGGACGACCGCTTCCTCACCCGCAAGCAACGCCATGGCTGGTACGTCTACCTCGACCGGGGCGACGACAACGTCGGGCTGTGGAACACGGTGATGCACTACGACTTTGACACTGGAGTCCGAGACACCTTCCACGTCGGCGAGGGCTGCTACACCGGCGAGGCGCTCTTCACGCCCAGGCATCCTGATTCACCCGAGGGCGATGGATTTCTTATGAACGTCGTGTACGACATGAAGGCCAACACCTCGCGTTTGCTGATCTTCGACGCCTTGCGCGTCGCGGCCGGTCCGGTCGCGGTGGTGCAGTTGCCGCGCCGAATCGAGTATGACTTCCACGGAAACATCGTCTGACCGTGATCAACGAGCTGAACAGCGCGCTCGCCGGCCGCTACCGCCTTATCGATGAACTCGGCGTCGGGGGGATGGCGACCGTCTTCCGCGCCGAAGACCAGCGTCTCGGGCGGGTGGTGGCGATCAAAGTGCTGCTTCCCGAGATGGCGTCATCGGTCGGCACAGACCGCTTCCTGGCGGAAATCCGCACGACGGCGCGGCTTTCCCACCCGCACATCCTGGCCCTGCATGATTCCGGGTCCGACGCCGGGTTCCTCTTCTACGTGATGCCGTTGGTCGAGGGACAGTCGCTTCGCGACAGGATGGACGCCGCGGGGCAATTGCCGCTGGACGAGGCGATCAGGATCACGCTGCAGGTGGCCGACGCATTGTCCTACGCGCACCACCAGCAGATCGTGCACCGCGACATCAAGCCCGAAAACATCCTGATACAGGGCGGCCATGCCTTGGTGGCCGACTTTGGAATCGCACGGGCGGTGTCGGTAGCGGGTGGGGTGCGGATCACCCAGACCGGCATGGCGATCGGCACCCCTGCCTACATGAGTCCCGAGCAGGCCGCCGGCGACGCCGACGCCGACGCCCGCAGCGACATCTACGCCCTCGGTTGCGTCCTGTACGAGATGTTGGCCGGCGAGCCGATCTTCGCCGGCAGCAACCCGGCCGCGCTGATGGCCCAAAAGTTCACGAGGGAGGCACCGCGGATCACGGTCAAGCGGCCCGCCGTCCCGCGGCCCATCGATGCGGCGTTGGCGCGTGCACTGGCGCGGGTCCCCGACGACCGATTCGCGACGATTGCCGAGTTCGCCGCCGCCCTGACGTCCACGGACGCCCCAACGCGCGACACCATCGGCCGCTCGATCGCGGTGCTGGCCTTCGCCAACATGAGCGATGATCCGGACACGGAGTACTTCTCCGACGGCATCTCCGAAGAGATCATCAACGCGCTGGTCCAGATTCCCGAGGTCCGGGTTGCGGCTCGCACCTCCGCCTTCTCCTTCAAGGGGAAGAACGCGGATCTTCGCAGCATCGGCGACCAGCTCGGCGTCGCCACGGTCCTTGAGGGGAGCGTGCGCCGGGCGGGCAACCGGCTCCGTATCACGGCCCAGCTGATCAACGTGGCCGACGGACTGCACCTCTGGAGCGAGCGGTTCGATCGCGAGATGACCGACATCTTCGCCATTCAGGACGAGATCTCGGGGGCGATCGCCCATCGGCTGAAGCTGACCCTGGGCGCAAGCGGCGGAGACGACGCCAAGGCCCCGCCACCGACGTCGAGCATGGAGGCTTATGAGCTCTTCCTCAAGGGCCGAGCACTCGAGGAGCGTCGCGGCCCCGGACTGCGAAACGCCGTCGCGTTGTACGAGCAGGCGATCGCCCTCGATCCGGAGTTCGGCGCGGCGCACGCCGCCCTCGCGCACGCGTTGGTGCTCACCGGCTTCTACGGGATCTATACCACCGAACAGGTGGGCCCACGGGCAATAGCGGCCGCCCGCCGTGCGGCCGAAGCCGCACCGGCATTGGGGCAGGCGCATCGCGCCGTGGCGATGGTCGCGCTGATGCTTGAACAGGACCGCGACAAGGCCACCCGAGCCTGGGCGCTCGCGATGGAACTCAGTCCGTCGGATCCAACCGTCAGGATGGAGCACTCCTTTTACATGCTCTGTGGCGTGAGGGGCGACTTTGCGCGTGCCGAGCAGGAAATGCAACAGGTTCTCTCGCAGGACCCGCTGAATGCCCTCGCCCACGCCATTCTGGCCCTGGTGAAGGGCTTCGCCGACAAGCATGCCGAGACGGTGGCCGCGGCCCGGCGGGCGTTGGAACTGGACCCGGCCTCGTTCATCGGCTTTTACCAGTTGGGCCTGGGACTGGTCCGGATGGGCCAGTACGAGCAGGCGATCGCAGCCATGAACCCGATCCTCGGTGCCAGCGGCCGGCACCCTTGGATCATGTTGGTGATGGGCATCGCGTACCACAAGGCGGGACGTCCCGACGCCGCGCTGGCGATCTATCACGAACTCAGCGCCCGCGCCAAGGTCGAATTCGTGCAGCCCTCCTTGCTGTTGCTGGTGACCAACGGCCTAGAGTTGCACGACGAGTCGGCCCGTCTGCTGGCCCTCCCTGCCATGGAGCATGACATGACCATCCCCGTGTTGCTGCTGCATTTCAACGAATATCGCGGATTGAGTGCGACGCCCGCGGGGTTGGCGTTGCTCACGACGATGGGGTGGCACGACGAAGTGGCGCGGCTGTCATGACGGGGGCAGCGCCGGGCAAGGATGCACGCATCGCCATCGTCGGGGCGGGGCCAGCCGGCCTCTCTGCGGCGTACTACCTGAAGGCCAACGGCTACCGCAACGTGACCGTGTTCGAGAAGGCCAGCCGGGTGGGCGGCCTCTGCCTCTCGATCACCGAGAACTATGACACCTACGACATCGGCGCGAACTACGTCACGATGGAATACCGCGAGACGTTGAAGATCGCGCGGACCGTGGGGGCCAAGCTCTACTTCGAGGATCCCTACAGCGCGATGTTCGTCCCACCCGACGGCGGACCGACCCGGTTCGTGGACTTCCTCACCGCCGTCCGCACCGACGACGAGACCGGCAAGGTCACCTCGGTGCCTCGCTTCATGTTTCTGGCGCTCAAGTACCTCTGGCTGCGCCTGCGGCTCGGTCCGGTCATTGACCCGCCAACGTTCGCAAAGGTGGCCGAAGTGGCACCTGAGCTTGCGGTGCCGTTCTCACAGTGGTTGGCACGGCACGGACTCGAGCCATTGTCGCGCCTGTTCGAGATCCCGGTGACCATCATGGGTTACGGCCACCTCGACGAGATCGCGGCGCCCTACGTGCTCAAGTACATCGGGCCGAAGACCATTGTCCCGATGATGTTCTTCCCCGTGCCGGTGCTCCGAAACCTCTTCCCCTGGCCCAAGCGCTTCGTGGCTGGCTTCCAGCGGATGTGGCAGCAGGTGTCGTGGGGGCTCAACGTGCGGTTGAACGTTGACATCAGCGCGATCACCCGCGACGCGCACGGTGTGCGGGTGAGCTTTCGTGAGACCGGGCAGATGCTCGACCGCTCCGAGTCAGTCACCGAGGAGATGCCCTTCGACTATCTGGTGATGGCGTGTCCGCTCTCACCGGTGGTGACGGAACGCTTCCTAGACCTCTCGGCAGGGGAACGCGACCTCTTCGGCCGGATCAAGACCCACACGTACACCATGTACACGGCCACGGTCACCGGCCTGGACCTGCCGACGCCAATCGCGGTAACCTATCCGCTCACCACGATCGGCACACCGTGGGGCGTGACCCAGCAGTGGAAGTCGAAGGAGAGCCTCGTGACCCAGTTCTATGTCCAACTTCCGGGGGAGGAGGGCGAGGCGCCGCCGACTGAACATTTCCGCGAGCAGGTGCGACGGAATTGCGCCGACTTGGTACAGCGGATGGGGGGCGCTATCGTGTCGGAGCACGACGCCTGGCAGACATTCGACGCCTTCCCGTATGGCCAGCACGTGACGACGGCGGACTTCGGGGCCGGTTGGTACGCCCGGCTGGAGAATCAGCAGGGCGTCAACCGCACGTTCTACGTGGGTGGCGCCACCAACTTCGAGCTCATCGAGCCGATCGTCCGCCACTCACGCCACATCGTGGACAGCCACTTCCCGGCCATCCGGTGAGAAGCGCTTCGCCAAGCTAACGCAGGCGCTGGTCGAGCCAGGCCAGCACCTGCTGCCACTCGGCTGTGTGGAGGTAGGCATCGACCTTCGCCTTCAGGCCGTCGGGCGCCAGGGCACTGGAACAGTCGTCCA
>JANPFJ010000189.1:0-5257 GCA_031423355.1 Gemmatimonadaceae bacterium
CGATCTCGTCAACACCAAGTCGTTGAGCCGAGTGATCGATGCCGCACCCAACGACACCACGATCATCTCCTTGCCGCCCGGGAACTATGTGATCGAGGCCGACAGCCTGCCCGATCGCTGCGTCATCCCGCGTGGTGGCAACCAGCAAGGCATCACGCTGCTCGAGACCGACAATACCGGTATCATCCGGTGGTCGATCGAATGTCGCACACTGGTCAGCGTGGTCGTGCTCGCGGACGGATTCAATGTCGACAACGAGTTCGTATACCGTGTCCGACCGAAGAACGGGCTCGAAGCCACCGGCATCCTTCGCGCCAACGATACGCTCAGCTTCAATGATTTCGCGATCGGCGACTATGTCGTCGACATCGGCGGCGTAGCGGACAACTGTACCATTACCAGCGATGGCGGCTATCGGCAGAAGATCAAGGTGGAGGGCACCGGCGGAGCGCAGGTGGCCTTCCGGGTCATCTGTTCCAATCCAGCCAGGCGCCCGCAGATTTTCGACTTCGTCAGCGGCTACGATCTTGGCGCTAGCGTCTTCACGTTCAAGGTCTGGGACCCCGACCGCGACCTCGAGGGCTACTACCTCGATATCACGGACTGTGACGGCAACAGCGTGCTGCCGCAGGGTCGCGAGCGAGTGCGACGCGGACTGCGCGGCGGGCGCGGACAGATCTCTGATACGCTGACGGTAGTCGGAGCATTCGAGTTCGGCATTCCGCCGTCGGAACTCGTCGGCAAGTGCACCGAGTTGCGCGTGTTCGATTTCGCCACGAATCAAAGCCAGATCGTGACGCACAAGATCGGCAGCGGAGGGGGCTCGCCGCCGTTTGTCCGATTCTTCAATTCGTATCTCATTGGTCAGAGCGCCGTCGCCAGCACGATCGAGGCGAGCGATCCTGACGGTGACATCGTGGGCCATTTCGTGCTCGTGCGTCTGCGTGACGGTGTGCTGGGTATCCCCGATGGGCAGCCGGATCTCGGGTCGATGGATCCGGCCGGATACCTCGGATTGGATGTGCCGATCATTCCAACCACCGGGCGCATCAAGTGGGACGACGTCTACTCCGTCATCGTGTACGTGATCGATTCCAAGGGCAATGTGACCCGGGTTCAGGATGATGAGTTGCTTCGCTGAGCGCGGTGGGATCGCCACCATCGCTGCCATGGCGCTTGCGTTGTCCGCCTGCGGCGCTGGCGACGGCCCGGTGGTACCGCCGGTGCAAACCGAAACGAAATGCAACGGCGTCGCCACATCGGTACGTGCACTGGCGCCGTTCGAGTCGGTCGTCCTTTCCGGGGTAAGCGCTGCCTGCTTCGCGCTCGCGGGCGGTGATCGCGAGTACCTGATCATGCCGCAACTGAGCGGAGAGACGCTGCCGTATGGCGGCTACGGCTTCCGGCTCGGCGACCCGGCGCCCACAGTCACCGCACGGCTCGATGGCGCCGAGGGCGCGAGCCCGATTGCTCTGTCAGCTGACCAGCTCTTCGGCGGCCAGGCGCAGACCCTCGATGCACAAGCGCGTCTGGATGCCCTCATGCGTCGGCGCGAACAGGCGTGGACACCTGCAGATGCACCTATCGGCGAGCGGCCTTCGCTGTCTGTGAGCGCGATCCCGCCGGAACCGGATACCATGCGGGTCTTCTCGGTGCTGAACACGCTGGCGGAAGTACCGGCATACTCGCCCGTCACCGCGAAGCTGCGCTACTCGGGGTCGCGCGTGCTGGTGTACCTCGATACCCTGGCCGCCGCGTCGCTCTCCGCCTCGGAGATCTCGGCCATGGGCGCGGTGTACGACGCGTCGCTCGTGCCGACCGTCACTGCGGCCTTTGGCGATGGCTCGGATATCGATGCGAATGGGCGCGTCATCTTCCTCCTCACACCCACTGTCAACGCGCTCGTGTCGTCAAGCGCGTGCTCGGTGAGCGGGTTCGTGCGCGGATTCTTCTACAGCCACGATCTGAGCAGTACCGCATCGACATCGAATCGCGGCGAAATCTTCTACGCCTACGTCCCTGACGAGAGCGGCCGGTGGAGTTGTCGCCAGACGAAGTCCGATGTCCTCTCCAACCTTCCACCCACATTCATTCACGAACTCCAGCACATGGTGTCGTTTGGCGAACACGCCATCGAACGCCGGGGTGTCTCGGAGGAGCCGTGGCTCAATGAAGGGCTGAGCCACATGGCGGAAGAACTCGGATCGCTGGTGTTCGAAGCTCGGTTCCCCGCGCCGAGCGGCCGCGTCAGTCCGACGCAGATCTTCCCGGACTCGTCGGCGCCGTACATCACGCCGAATGTCCAGTACTCGTATCGCTATCTGTTCTCGAGCGGCATCTACTCGATCACACGCTGCGCGCCTGGCACATTCTGCTCGCTGGCGGAACGCGGCGGCACCTGGCTATTCCTGCGCTGGATGGCAGACCACCAGCCGGCTGGGTTCTTTCGTCGGCTGGTCGAGACGAATCTCGTCGGCCGAGCGAATCTCGAAGCAGCTGCGGGGAGAGCGACATCGTCGCTACTGGGCGACTTTGCGGTCGCGGTATCGGCAGACAGCGTGGTGGGTCAGCCCCGCGCCGCGACACCATCCACGATGCGATTCGGGAACAGGAATCTTCGGCGAATCTACAAGGGGTTGTTCGACACCTTCGGATTGCTTGGCGGCGTGAGCCGGCCGTTCCCGATCGAACCGCTGACGCTGGCGCCAGGGGCGAGCATCACGGGCACCATGAGGCCGGGCACCTTCATGACCTACCGGATGCGCATCCCGGCTGGGACGCCGAGCGCCGTACTTCGGATGTCGGGCACCGACGGCTCGCCGTTTCCGTTGGAAACAGGGGCGCAGGTGTCGGTGCTGCGCTTGCCGTAGTGGAGACAGAAATCGTGACACACTTCGCGCTCATCCGCGTGCGCGCTCGCGTCGATACCGAGAGACGAGCAGCACGCTGACGTGAGCCATAGGGGACCGTCACGGCTGTGCGTCGGCACGCCGTGCCCATTGCCCCCTCTGCAACATGCGTGGACCCAACATCGTCTCGCCGCCGGCTCGCTGGCGGCGGATGGTCGTGCCTGCTCTGGTGGTAGTCAGTGCTTGTGCCCCGGAGCGTCCGACGGATCCCATGGTGTCCGGTGACAAGGCGACAGCCCAGTTTGGGAGTCTGGCGTTCATGGCGACCGTCAATCCACGCACCAGAAGCGTGACCATCGCGCCGCCTGCGGCGTCGGTAGCGCCGTCGATTCATGGTGCGGAGCGTCCGAGCCTGTCGCTGCTGGGCAACGACGTGGTGCGTCTGGTCCCATCAAATCTGCGAATGACCGCGCTCGGCGCTGTTACACCGAACAAGATCCGCGTGACATTCGATGTGACCATCGAGAACAAGCTGCCAACGCTGGCGCTGATCACACCAACCTGGCCAACGCCACCCGCGCCATATGTGATCATGTTCCCGCTCGACGTCAGCGTTACCTCCGCACCGGGAGGCGTGGCTGGTGGCGATGGAAACACGATCGGCATCGGCCTGCCGGGTACGGGGCAGGTGGTGCCGTCGGTGAACTGGGATGGCACCGGCGTCACCGGCAGCGGCGCGCCGTTCAGCTTCTTCAGCAGCAGTACGTGCAGCGATCGACCCGCGAGCGGCTGCTTTCGGTGGGTGGCGTTCGGTGATCAGCTGCAGCCCGGCGTTGGACGCATGACACGCACGGTCGGGTTCGACATTGACGCCTCGGTCGCACAATTCCGCGCCCGCATGATTGTGGCCGCCGATCTGGTGCCAGCTGTCTCCGTTGCTCGGTAACGGCGCCGGCAGGTGCGGCTTGACAGTCATCCCTCTGGGCCGTGACGACACCATGACCTGTCCGATACACAACCGTCAGACAGTGGCCCCTGTGGATTGGTAAGCTCCTATCTGCTGCAGGCCCTCGATGGATGCGATGTCGCGTCCCCGCCAGACTCTTCTGACTGGCCGTGGCATTGATCTCCAGGTCGGGGTTGTGGATGGTTCAGGGTGGTGGCGGAGTTACAGCGGGGAATCGTGCACTGCGGCTCATGGCGCTGGCAGGAAGCCTGCTGGCGTGTGAGCCCGAGCGGCCGGTGAAGCCGGTCATTCCCGTGACGCTCCCGCGCTCCCAGTTCGCACCGCTGGCGTTCACCGCCGATGTGAATCTTGCTAGCGGTCGCATCACGATCACGTCGCCCTCACTGCAAGGCGGGGCGTCACCGACGCTCGCGCGCGAGGGGTTCGAGCAGCCAAGCCTGTCCATCCTCGGTGCTGAAGCGGTCCGCCTCGTACCCACGAATTATCAGGCATCGCCTGTCGGGACATACGCACCGAACAAGATCCGCGTCACCTTCGACGTCACGATCGAAAACAAGCTCCCCTACGTCGCGATGACGACGCCAACGTGGCCGCGGCCCCCGGCACCAGGTGTCATTCTGTTTCCGCTGGACTACGAGGTGACGACCACGCCTGGCGGTGTGAACGGCGGCGGCAACGTGGTCATCGTGACGCAGCCGGGCAACGGCGTCATTGTTCCATCGGTGGACTGGAACGGCACGGGGGTGGCAGGCAGTGGCTCACCGTACAGTTTTTTCAATGATGTCGGATGCACCGCAGCGACATCGGATGACTGCTTTCGCTGGATAACGTACGATCTGGCGATTCAACCCAGCACCGGATCGTCGACACGAACGGTCGGCTTCGACATCGATGTGTCGGTGGCGCAGTTCCGCGCGCGCATGGTCGTGGCGGCGGATCTGGTGGCCGCCACCCTGATGTCACCCGCGACCGTGTTTGGTGTGCTCACCGCGTCAACGAACGAACCCTTGGCCGGCGCGCGAATCACCACAACATCGGGGCAGTCGGCCACGTCATCAGCAACCGGAGTCTATCGGATTTCCGGTCTGCTACCCGGCGCCACGACCCTCACGCTCACCAACCTGCCGATCGGCTGTTCAGCGCCGGGGCCTCGATCGGTGTCCCTTGCGCCGGCGGACAGTACCATCGCCGACTTTCTCGTCGCGTGCAATGTGCAAACGGGCCTGATCACCGGGACACTCACATCGTCAGCCGGCGGGCTTCCTATCGCGGGGGCGACCGTCGTCGCGTCAACCGGCGGGCAGGCGGTCACCAATGCCACCGGTGCGTTCAGCATTCCGGCAGCGGGAGCAGGGAATGGCACCATCGCTGTCTCGAACATTCTGGCCGCGTGTTCGTTCGTGCCGGTTCCGTTCGTGCTGCAAAGTGGCGGAGCTGTGAC
>JANPFJ010000190.1:0-2644 GCA_031423355.1 Gemmatimonadaceae bacterium
GCCCGGGCCGCCGCGCGCGTTGTTCTCGGTCGCGGGATATCGCACCGCGCGCAATCGTGCGCAGTACGATGTGTCGCCCGACGGCCAGCGGTTCGTGATGATTCGCGAATCGTCGGCGACGTCGCTGGTGTACGTGGAGAACTGGTTCGCCGAGCTGCTGGCGAAGGCCAAGCGGTGACGGCGCTGTGTGATTCACGCGCGCGGTAAAACTGACCATGGTTGTTGACTATAGTCAGTCGAACGGCTACGTTCAACGCATGTCTCCGAAACCCGTCGAAACTATCGCCATTTCCGAGTTCAAGGCCATCTGTCTCGCTGTCCTCGAACGCGTTCGCCGCACCGGTGCGTCGGTTGTCGTCACGAAGCGCGGCGAACCGGTGGCCGAAATCAACCCGCCGTCGCCCGCAAGCGCTGGCGACCGATGGGTCGGTTCGATGCGCGGCACCGCGACGATGGTGGACGATTTGATCGCGCCCGCGAGTGCTCCGGGTGACTGGGACATCCTTGCCTCGTGAAGCTGCTGCTTGATACCCACATCTGGCTCTGGGCCCTCCTCGATCCGGAGCGCTTGTCCCCAGCGGTCCGGGCCGCGCTCTCGTCTGCCGAGAACGAGCTCTGGCTCTCGCCCATCAGCGTGTGGGAGGCAATGCTGCTCGCCGAACGCGGTCGGGTGCGGGTCGACACCACGCCGACGGAGTGGGTAGCGCGCATGGTACGCGCACTCCCGCGGCGCGAAGCGCCTCTCACGCACGATATCGCGGTCGTGAGTCGTCAGCTTACGCTGTCGCATGAGGATCCGGCGGATCGATTTCTCGCGGCCACGGCGCAGGTCCTGGGGCTGACGCTGGTGACCGCTGACGCGCGGCTCACGGCGTCCACGGAATACGCCGTGATGGCCAACTGATGACCGACATCCTGTCCCGCCTCTCCGGCGCTCTCGCCGATGGCGGTCGCCGGGTGGGCCATACGTGAACGATCCACCGCGCCAACATCTCCGGTGGTCAGCTTTGCCGTCCCCATCAGCGAAGTGGTGCAGTTGCAGGCGCTCTCCGTTACAAACGACGGTCGACAGTTCGCCTACATCGCCGACTCGGCCACCGTGCCGCGGTTGCGCGTGCGCTCGCTCGATTCCCTGGAGACCAAGGCGATCGTGTCCGCCGACGGGCTCCGCTATGGCGGCGTGGCGTTCTCGCCCGACGGCAAGTGGGTCGCGTTCATCAATCGCGGCCGGTTGATGAAGGCGCAAATCGCGGGCGGACCGGCGCAACCCATTGCCGATGTCGAAGGGGCGAACGGCATCGTCTGGATGCGCGACAACACCATCGTGTTGGGCGGATATGGCGTGCGCGGTTCGGGGCTCCGCACAGTGTCGTCAAATGGCGGTGCGTTGCGCCTGCTGACGAAAGCCGCGGCGGGCGCGACGGGGCACTTGCACATGAATCCGGTGGCGCTGCCCGATGACGAACACATTGTGTTCACCGACTACGGGCCGGGCGGGGCTGAAGACGACTTCGTGAGCGTGACATCGCTGGCGAAGGGCGATGTCGTGAACTCGAACATCGTCGGCCTGCCGCTCGGCTTCGCGGCCGGGCACCTCCTGTATAAGGCGATCGGCGACGAAGCCTTCCTCAGTGTGGCGTTCGATCCATCGGCACCTCAGGCGGTTCGCGATGCCAACGTCGTATCGGTGGGGGCGTGGAGTGCGGCGCTGAGCGCGACCGGCGTGCTCGTCGCTGCCAGTGGCGGGCGTGCCGCACGCGTGCTGTGGGTGAGCGCCGATGGGCGAACGGTGACACCGATTCGTGGACTCGATTCGGTGATGCGCGCCGGTGACCCCCGACTCTCACCCGATGGATCGCAGCTCGCGTTTTCGCGCGATGACGGCAATCGCAACGCCAGCATTGCGGTGTACACCTTCGCCAATGCGACCACGAGTCGTTTGGCCACCATTGGCCTGCGGCCCGAGTGGACGCCCGACGGGACGCGCGTGTTCTATCAGTCGACCCGCTCCGACGTGAAGGCACCCAGCGGCTTGCTGTCGCAGCCGGCTGACGGTAGCGGCAGCTACGAGGTGCTCGGCAGTCGCGGCGCGCGGGCCGATGGCGCCATCTACTCCGCCGTGATGTCGACCGATGGCCGGTGGCTGCTCTATCGCCCGAACAGCGACGGCGGACTCAGGGTCGTGCCGACCGCGGGCGCCGATGCGTCACGCGCGTTCGTCGAAGCGGGGCAGTCTGCTACCATGCCGCGCTTCTCGCCCGACGGCGGCTGGGTGGCGTACGTGACCGGCGAAACGGCGCGGCGCGAAGTGTACGTGCGCCCGTTTCCCGGACCGGGACCGGTGATCACCGTCTCGACGGGCGGTGGCACGGAACCGATCTGGTCACGCGACGGCACGCAGCTGTGCTATCGAGTTGGTCGTCAGATGGTGAGCGCGCGTATCGAGCGCACGCCGACCTTTCGTGTTATCTCGCGAAGCACGCTCTTCGAGGGGAATTTATCTCGCCTCGCCCAACTACGCCCAGTACGATGTGGCGCGCGACGGACGGTTCCTCATGCTGCAGCCAACGGGTGCGTCCACGCAGCTCACGGTCCTCGTCAACTGGCCGCAGACGCTCAAGGCAAAATGATGCAGACCGCGTTT
>JANPFJ010000191.1:0-1201 GCA_031423355.1 Gemmatimonadaceae bacterium
AAGCCGGACGACGCCACGCAGTATCGTTACGGTGACGGCTGGCGGCGCATGACGCGAGTGAGCGTCACCGTGCCGGTGAAAACCGCGAGTGGTACCGTCAGCGACGAGACCCGGACGGTGTACCTGTCGCACTACGGTCCGGTGATCGCCTCCGAGCAGCTGCCCTGGACCGCGGCACGCGCATACGCCGTCCGCGACGTGAACCTCGGCAACGATCAGGCGGCCATCACCTATGACATGCTGAATCGCGCCAGAACGATCGACGACGTGGAGGCGGCGATCAGTCAGCAGGGTGTGCCGTTCACCAATACGCTGGCCGCGGACAAGTCAGGCACGGCCTTCTACGCTGACATCAGCGTGACGCCGAACCTCGATGCGGCCACGATCGACAAGTGCCGGGTGAAGCCGACGGGCATTCCCGCATCGGCGATGGTTCTCAACGGGGCTGATCCAGCCTGCGAGTGGAAGGCCGATGCGGCGTCGAAGGTGCCGGGCGCGATGCCCCCTGCGGCGATGCCGCGCATCCGGCGCGATGACGTGGTATCGAACGCGAATGACAGCTACTGGCTCTCCACGCCGCTGGCGCCATTGGAAGGCTTTTCGCCAATCATCGGCGCCGAGCGCACCGCGCGCAGTCTGCGAACGCGTGCCGGCCTGGCGTTCATTGCCGAGGCGCTGAAAGGTGGCGCCAAGGCCACGCCACAGACGTTGGAGGACATGCTCTTCTCCCACCGGAACTTTGGTGCAGAGCTGCTGCTCGAAGACGTATTGACGCTCTGCGCAGCACCCGTGGAGCCGGTGGCGCTGTCGGGGACCACGGTGGACATCGGCGCATCGTGCAAGGTGCTGGCCGCGTGGAACCGTCGCGAGACGATCGAGAGCCGCGGCGGACATGTGTGGCGCGAGTTCTGGCGTCAAGCGGTGCGCGTGCCCGGAGTGTATCGCGTACCGTTCGATCCGGCCGATGCTGCCAATACACCGCGCGGTCTCGCGGTGGAACAGCCCGGGGTGCGCGAGGGACTGCGTCGTGCACTCGCTCTCGCGCAACAGCGCCTGGCGCAGTTCAATGTGCCGCTCGATGCAGCACTTGGCAGCATCCAGTACGACATACGCAGCGGTGAGCGGATCCCCATTCCGGGCGGCGATGGATTCGCGGGGATGTGGAGTGTGATTTCCACCGAACTCAAGCCGTCCGGCTACA
>JANPFJ010000192.1:0-10022 GCA_031423355.1 Gemmatimonadaceae bacterium
CCGTCACCGCGTGGCAGAGACCTCGCTCCGTTCGCGGCTGAGGCGAACGGCACGTGCCGGGCAACATGCGTAGGATTGTATTGTGCGTATATCAAATCCGGCCCGGACCCTGTCCGTCACCGACGCCGCCCGCCGATTTGCGGTCGTCGTCAATCGTGCGCTTTACTGCTCTGACCAATACGGCAAGCGTTTCCTGACCTGCCGTGAGGGCTCACGGACGGGGGAGGGTGACAGACGATTTCAGCGACCGTTCTCGCGCACAAAGCGCTTAAATACCTCGGTGCCGTGCAACGGGCGAAGACGCGGATCAATCTTGTAGAACTCCACCGAATAGCCCTCCTGCAGGCCGCGCTCCAGCCAGCGCATAGCGCTGGCCGTATCGCCGCTCTGTGCGAAGACGGTTGCGACCCTCCACGCTGAGTAAAGCTGCGGAATCGTGTCTCGTACGACCGTCGGCGGAGCACTCTCGATGACAGACGTTACGAGAGAGATCGCCTCACTCTTCCTGCCGACGTTTGCATAGGAGTACGCCAGCATGACCATCACGTCTGGGAACCAAGCAAGTTTTCGCATACTTGCGATTCTTTTTGCCGGGAACAGCGCAATGAGTGAATCGGAGTAATTGCGCGCGAGTTCTGTTCCGCGGTATCGAAGCGCCGCGTCAATCTTGCAATCGTGGTAAAAGACGCTGTCCGGAAATGATGCGACGCGCTGTTGAGCGGCAGAGCGGCCGAGTAGCCAGCCGCTCAACTCGCGGCTCCCAAACGCCATGTTGCATGTCAGAAACGTACTTGGCTTGCTCACGGTCTGCATCACTCGCTGACTCGCCCGCGCAATCGCGATCGAGTCACCTCGTAACAGGTGAACAGTAATCAGTACGTACCAGCCACGTTCGTCAGTGGAGTCCATTGCAACAATTGCTTCGCCAAGTCTTTCGGCGTCCGCCCATCGGCTCTTCCTGATGCTCCTATCTGCGGCGAAAAAGGCTATTTCGCTCGAACGTGGGTCCAGTTGCGCAGCACGGATGGCCAACGCACGCGCGCTATCAGGATACCACCACTGGAGGAGGTTGCTCGCATAAGCGAGCGTTCGGGCGGAGTTCTGGTCAAACAACAGCGCGTTTGAGATGAAGCGTTCCGCTGCGACGCGATCCTTATCGAAGTAATGCGCGATATACGCGGCGTGGAGCAGGACTTCTGGATCGCGAGGCGCATGTCGCATTGCCATGCCGAGGACCTTTCTTGTCGTCGCTTCGACTGACGAGTCGTTCGTAGCTTCAGCCAGTAGGTTAGTGTGTGCTCTCGTGAGTGCACTCCACGCCTCCACAAAGCTCGAGTCAAGTGCGAGTGCAGCATTGAGTTCACGAATTGCGCGACGGTTTACTTCTGGAGTGAGGTCCGCTGCCGCAATTCTTGCCGCACCGGTGATCTGCTCCGCACGCAAATACGCTGCATATGCCTGCGGATTCGCCGTGAATCGACGTACGATCCTAGTCCGTTCCGCCGGCAACACCGCCACCTCCAGCGCCTGCGCCACGTCGGTCGCAATGCTCCCCTGCGCCGTGAACGGATCGTCCAGCGTCACGTCCACCGGCGTTCCCGTCCACTTGATCGTCCCGGCTTTCGTATCCACCAGCGTCGGCGTCACCCGCGCTCGCCAGGCCCCAGCGCCATCTTTGGCCCAGCGCACCACGCCCTCCAGCAGGTACCGCACACCCAGTTCCTTGCCGATCTGCTGCGCCGGCTTGGTCGTCCCGCGATAGGTGGCGGCACTGCGCCGGTCGATCACGAGCAGTGACGAGAGTCCACCGAGTTTCGCCGTAACGGCATCCGTCAGGCCATCGGTGAAGGGCTGTTGGTCGGCTGGCCCCGCGTGCTCGAACGGCAGGACCGCCATCATCACCGGGCCGGTGGCGGCGGCCTCAGGCCCCACTCGCGGGGTTACACCGCGCCACCAGGCGCCCGCCGCGAGCAGCGCGAGTGCGCCGACACCGACGAGGCCGCGCACGCGTCGCGACGGCGTCGTGCTGCGGCGCACATCCGGCACGGGCGCCGTCTGCACGCGAGCGTCGTGGAGCTGCTGCAGCAGCACAGTTGCAGAGGCTGGCCGCTCCTCCGGATCCTTCGCGAGGCACTGCTGCACCACCGCGGCAATGGCTGGCGACACCGCGATCTCCGCGCCGAATGGTGCGGGCACTTCGCTCAGGTGCGCCAGCAGCAGCTGCTGCGGCGAGGTGCGCGACGCGAACGGATGCCGGCCCGTGAGCAGCTCGTACGCCACCACACCCCACGCGTAGAGGTCCGCTCGCTGATCGGTCGTCGGGTCACCGGCCGCCTGCTCTGGTGCCATGTAGGCCGGCGTGCCGAGCGACGTGCCGGTGCGGGTAATTCCGCGCGCGGTATCGTCGACGGCATCCACGGTGCGCGCGAGCTGCAGCGCCTTGGCGATGCCGAAGTCCGTCACCACCGCCGTCCCGCTCGAGAGCAGGATGTTTTCCGGCTTGATGTCCCGGTGTACCACGCCGAGCGTGTGCGCATAGGCGAGCGCCTGCGCAACATCGCGCAGCAACGCCAGCGCTTCTTCGGCGGGAATGCGGCCCTGCGCCATCCGCTCGCGCAGCGACGAGCCACGCACGAACGGCATGGTGTAGTACGGCATGCCAAGGGCCGTCACGCCCGCCGTGAGTACCGGCACGATGTGTGGCTCCTGCAGCGCCGCCGCCAGCCGGATCTCGCGGCCGAACCGCTCGACGCTCAGCCCCTCGGCGATCTCGGACGAGAGCACCTTGACGACCACGTCGCGCCCGAGCGCCTCCTCGCGCGCGACGAAGACGCGGGACATCCCGCCGCCACCGAGCTCGGCCGAGAGGGTGTAGGCGGTGCCCAGCGAGGCCTGGAGCGTGTCGCGCAGCGAATCGGGCATCTGTGGGGTGGTCAGGGGAGGCGACCCACAGAACGTAACCGCGCGACGTCAGTCAGAATGACGGTTGGGCGCCGGGCCGCCATGCCCGAGGACGCGGCAGCCACGGATTCCTGCGATCGCCGGAAATGCGTTCGTCATGCAATGCTAGGCTGCTGATGCGCCGACGCTGCAAGTTCTTAGATGAGCCGCTCGTCGTTGTCGGTTGAGCGCGTGGGTATCTCGGTGTCGGGTACCGTGACAACATTGCCGAGCGCGACGGCTGCGTTCCTCTGCAATCCGCGCAACTTTGCCCTTTGCATCGGCGACCTCCGGAACGCCGCGCTGAACGCGTCCTGATCGAATGCCAGGATATCCATAGCCAACGTCTGTGCGTCTTTGGCCGCGACGAACTCCCGCGCCCGGAACGGCGAATCGTCAGCCAGTTCAACCGAGAACTTCACATTCCACGGGCACACGCTCTGGGAGCTGTGTCGGTATAATCGTTTTGACATCGCACTCGCGACCGGCAGCCGAACGCGACGCAACTGCGATGCACGACCCATGTAGTTCCAGCTCTTCCTCGTTGACTCCTTCGGTCGCCTCTGGTGACGACATGAGCCGTGAAGAGTGTGGGGGACGCGCTCGCAGATTCGGGACGCGCGCCTGTGGTCGTCGGCACTGCACCGCTCCGGCTCCAGCACCGTGCTGCGTATGGCTGCCACGACCACGATTCTGGACGGCGGACCGCCGGCCGCCGTGCCTAATCCCGGAGCCGCCGCTACCTGAACTGCTCCAGAAACGTTCCCATCCGCTGGTAGCGAAAGTCCGGATACAGGGTCGCTGCATCGAGCACCCCGTCGCGCACGCTGCCGAGCGTGCCGTCGATCCACGCCGACTTCATGAGCTGCGTGAAGATCAGGTTCATCATCTGGTCCGGCTGTGCGGCGAGCGCGGCGAGTGACGCGTCAAGCGCCGCGCTCGACACGACAGTGCGCGTGAGCGTCCGACCGGAGATCGACTCCCAGAGCGCGATGAGGTCGTTCTGCGAGAGCATGTTCTCCGCAAAGACGATCACGACCTCGCGACCGGCCGTCCGATCATCGTCGAGCATGCGCACGGTGAGCTTTGCGATGTCGCCGGGTGTCACGATCGCGATCTTCGTGGTGCCATCGCCGAACACCGTGATCTCATGCTCCGGTGGGCGTGACAAGCCGAGCTGGCCGAGTGACGCTCCCCAGTAGGTGGCGAAGGCGTTGGAGTACACGTAGGTCATCGGTACACCGGAGGCGTCGAGCGGCCCGTGCAGGTCGCGCTTCCAGTCGAGCAGGGCGACGGTGCCCTTCGCCGCGAGGTACGGATCAACGCCCCATTCCGACGCGAAGAAGCGTCGCACGCGCCCTGATCGTGCGGCCGCTGCGGCCAGCGCCGGCTGAAGGAATAACTGCTCCCCCGTCAGCGCGCTGATCACCGCATCCGCGTCTGCGCACGCGGCATCGAGACTCGCGTCGTCGTCCAATGATCCCACGACGATGCGTGCCCCCGCACTGACGTGGGCATCAATCAGCGCGCGCTTGCCGGGATCGACCGTCTGCGCGGTCTCCGGACGCAGCAGGATTGACACGTCATGCCCGCGCTCGCGAAGCGCGGCCGGAAAGGTCTGGCCCAGGTGTCCTGTGGCTCCCACGACCAGCACACGCTTCGTTTCCATGGCTCCAGGCTCCGGCTCGAATTGATGGTATGTGCCACTTCCCTCTGCGCACTCTCACGCTCGCGCACCCGCACCCGCACCCGCACCCGCATGTTCACTGCGGTGGCCTGATCGCTGCGGTGCGTGTTTGCGCGCTCATGCTCACGCGATGCCGCCGCCACCGACCGGCGGCGGCAGTGCGACGCGGCCGGATGCAATGCTGGTCACGCGGCGCATCTCCGGCGTGTCCCGCAGTGTCGTGAACGCGGGATCCTGCCGCATTGAGGGCACGTCGGCCCACCCGGCTTCTCCGGCGGCCTCCAGCACCGCGAGTGCCTCCGATGCGCGGCCCATCGTGGCCAGCGTCGATGCCTCCTCGTAGAGCATTTCGCAGTCCGCCGCGCCATGAAACCAGGTCCAGATGAACCGGTCGTGCGAATCGTAGAGTGCTCGCCCCTCTGCCATCATCCGCGCCGCACCCTCGCTGTCGCCGGTGCGGTGGAGCACGCGCGCCAGGCCGTACCGCGCCTTCACCCAGTGCGCACCGATGCTGATGCGA
This sequence comes from Gemmatimonadaceae bacterium, assembly GCA_031423355.1. Lineage (GTDB taxonomy): Bacteria > Gemmatimonadota > Gemmatimonadetes > Gemmatimonadales > Gemmatimonadaceae > JACMLX01. Next base: position 5,148 of record JANPFJ010000192.1, read on the forward strand.
TGCGGATTTGCGTCCGCGATCTCGCACGCCCTTCTGAAGTCCACACGTGCCGCCGCAAGTTCACCTGTGCGCTCGGCAGCGCACGCGCGCAAGAAATACGAGTATGCGGTCATCGTATCGGCGTAGACGTGATCCGACCCCGAGTAGGCATTGATGGCGTCAGAAAGGATGCGCGTCGCGCCGACGATGTCAGCCTCGGCGAGGTGCAGGATCGCGCTCGCGATGCGCGCGCCGAAGAAGGCGTACGACGCGCCGGTGAGCTCGAGGTCCATGGCGCGCTGCACGATCGGCGCAGCGTGGGAGTGCTGCCCGCGCATCGTATACGTCCAGGCGAGCACCAGCAGCGTGTGCAGATTGCGCGGGTTCAGCTCGGCCGCACGGAGAGCCGGCTTGACGCATAGTGCAATCGCCGCCGGTGTGTGCTCCATCACTGCGCGGCACAGGTAGCTGCAGGCGAGCATGTACCACGTGGTGTCGTTTGTCGGATCGCACTCGACGGCGGTCAGGCCGCACTGGGTTGCGAAGTCGAAGCGGCCCTGACGGAAGGCCATGTAGCACAGCCAGGCACGCGCCTCGCCAAGCGACGGATCGAGCGCGATCGCACGCTCGAGGTGCCGCGCTCCGTCATCGAGCACCTCACGTCTGCCGGTTGCGATATACATCGGCCCGTGAATCAGGCCGAGGCCCGCGTGTGCGAGGGCGTAGTCCGGATCGATGGCGATCGCGGCGCGGAAATGCTCGGCGGCGAGCCGAATGCTCTCGCGGCCGAAGCTGACGAATTCGCGATAGCCGCGTGCGTACAGTTCGTACGCACCGAGGTGTGCCGTCTCCGGTCGCTCAATGCGTTCCACTTCGCCGCTCGTGAGCTGAATCCTCAGCGCATCGGCGAGGCCGAGCACGATGCGATCCTGCAGGGCGAAGATATCGTCCATCATGCCGTCGATCTTCTCGCCGCCATGCTGTGTGCCCGTGGTGGCGTCGGTGAAGTGCGGCGTGATGCGGATGCGATTCCCCGACTTCTGGAAGGCGCCCCAGACGACCCAGCGCGCGCCGGCCGATCTCCCGCTTTCGGTTGCCAGCTCGACATCGAGCGGGCGATCGCCTACCGCCGCTTCGACGCGCCGACGTGTGGCCGCGTCCTGGCCAAGCACCTTCAGCCCTGCAATTTGGCTCAGGTCAGCGCTCACCGTTTCGGCAATTCCGGTCGAGAGCCAGTCGGCGTCGGCGGCCTGCGCAATGTTCGTGAAGGCCAGCACCAGCACGCGTTGCTTCGCATCGTCCGCGAGTTCGGTGGCACGGATGCGCAGGTCGGCACCCGAGGGCTGTCGTGCCTCCACTGTCGCGCGTTCGATTGCGCTGACGAAGTCGCCGGCGGTCGCAAATCGCTCGTCGGGCTCCTTGTTGAGCGCTTTCGCGACGGCATCCGCCACGCCGCTGGGCAGGGCGGCGTGGGCACCGATCAGTGGAGACGGCAAGGTCGCGATGTGCTGGGTGAGCAGCGCCATCGCTGTCGCGCCGGTGAAGGGCGGGGAGCCAGACAGCATTTCGTAGCAGCAGCAGCCGAGCGCATAGACGTCGCTCCGTGCATCCACACCGGTGTCGCCAAGCGCCTGCTCTGGGCTCATGTACGCGGGCGTGCCAAGGGCAATGCCGACCGAGGTGAGCGTGGCACTGGTGGCGTCGCCGCCCGGTTGTCCGCGGGCGATGCCGAAATCGGCGAGCAGTGCCTGATCGCCCGTCAGCAGCACGTTCTCGGGCTTGATGTCCCGATGCACGACCCCTCGCGCGTGCGCGTAGTCGAGGGCATCCGCAAGCTGTCGCGTAAGGCGCGCGGCGACGTCGAGCGTCAGTGCCCCATCACGGTCGAGTCGCGCCCGCAACGACTCGCCGTCCACGAATGGCATCACGAAGTACAGCAGGCCATTCACCTCGCCGGAGTCGAACAACGGCAGGATGTGCGGATGCTGCAGGCGCGCGACGAGCCGGATCTCGCGGAGAAATCGATCGGTGCCGACGGTCGCTGCCAACTCAGGGTGCAGCACCTTCACGGCAACGTCGCGCTCGTGCCGGCGATCGCGCGCGCGATACACGCTCGCCATGCCGCCGCGACCGATTTCGCTGGCGAGGACGTAGCGATCGGCGAGCACACTGTCCAGCGCCGGTGCAGCCGGGCTGGTCACGGCGCGACGGCGCGCAATGACACGCGGCAACGGCGGCCGTCCGCTGATACCGGCATTTCTATGGTCTGGGACTGGCGAGGAGTGATCCGCGCGCGGAACAGCACGCGAATGCGAACGAATGCTCGGTCGGATCGTACCGTCGCGCTGCGCGGCGTGCCGCTCGGCCACTGGACGTCGTACAGCGCGCGCACCGTAGGGTCGGTCGTCACCCGTGAAATACGTCTCTCACGTGGCCTATTTCTTCGCGGCGGGCGCAGGCGGTGCGACGCTGCTGAACATGTCGACGATGTACCGCCACTTACCGTCGGTGCCCTTGCGAAGGACTTCGTTGTACTTCACCGATTCCGTCACGCCGCCAATCTTGAAGCTGGCCGTGCCGACCTGATACGCCAGATCCCCGACGCCCTCCGTCGTCGTGCTCGTGAGGACGAAATCGCTCGCCCCGTTGGCGATCATGCCGGTGAGAACCGCCCGGCCGGCGGCGCCTTCGAGGATCGGAGAGCCCTCCGGCATCAGCTTGGCGTCAGTCGTATAGACCGCGAAAGCCGCCGTCGAATCCTTCGCGTTCATCGCCGCGGCGAATGCGGCGTCGACGGCCTTCACCGCGTTGATGTCGGCGGCCGACAGGGAAGCGGGGGCTTCCGACTTCGGGGCACAGGCGGTGGCAAGCACGGCGAACGCAACGGGAGCATAGCGGCGCATCGGGCACATCCGTGGCGGAAGGAGACGAACTCTGGTCTGAGGCGCGAAGATAACGCCTCGGCTGGACGCGGCACAGCGTGCTTTGGGCCATCCACCCGCGCTTGTCGATCTCCGCGTCGCCTGGAAGGCCGACGCGATGAACGGGTGGTCTGTCAGCGATCCTCGGGCTGGCCGCTCCAACGCGGCTCAAGCGCCTGCGCCGCCTGCTCGCGCACCCGCGGCGCCGCGTTGTCGAGGGCGTGCGTAACGAGGTCAGTGTCTCCCGCTGTTCCGACATTGTCCAGCGCCACCGCCGCATTCCGCCGCAAGCCGCGCAACTTCGCCCGCTTCACCGGTGACTTCCGGAACGCCGCACTACACGCCTCTTGGTCGAGCGCGAGGATATCCGCCACCAGCGCCGCCGCATCCTTCCCCGCGATGAATTCCCGCGCCCGGAACGGCGAATCCTCCGCCAGTTCCTGCGAGAACTTTACGTTCCAGGGACAGACGGATTGGGAGATGTGTCGGTATAGCGGTTTTGAGATCCCGCTCGGCACGGGGGGCGGGACGATCCGTCACCGCGTGGGGAGATCTCGCTCCGGTAACGGCCGAGGCTCCGGCGCTTGCAAAGCAGAATACGTATAATCATATTATACGCATGTCGAATCCGACCCGCACCCTGTCCGTGACCGACGCCGCCCGCCGATTCGCCGATGTCGTCAATCGGGCTTTCTACCGCCACGAAACGACCGTCCTGCTCAAGAACGGCGTCCCAGTGGCCTTCGTCGCCCCCATGGCGCCGACCGGCATTCCGGCGGGCGAGTTGGCGCACCGGTGGGCTCTCCTGCCACGCCTGACGGCATCGGACGCCGCAGGCTTCGGCGATGACATCACCGGCGCGCGCGCCAAGCTCGCACCGCCCGCCGATCCCTGGTCCTGAGCGCGTGAGCGTGCTGCTCGACACCGCGGTCCTCATCGCGGCGGAGCGGGGGACCTTCGACATGCCGGGCTATCTGGCCGCCCTCGGCGACGCGCCGGTCGCACTCGCCGCCGTGACCGCGTCCGAGTTGCTGCACGGCGTCGAGTGCGCGCGTGACGCGGCCACCCGGCAGCGGCGCAGTGCGTTCGTGGAAGGCGTGTTGGCGAACGTGCCGGTGATTCCCTTCGCGCTGGCCGAAGCGCGAGCGCACGCGCGGATCTGGGCGGAGCTGGCCGCCGCCGGAGTGCTGATCGGCGCACACGATCTGCAGATCGCGGCCACCGCGCTCGTGGCGGGCAGCGCGGTGGCGACGCTCAACACGGCCGAGTTCAGCCGGGTGTCGGGACTCTCCCTCGCCGTGCTGACGCCGTTCGTGCGAGGGTGAGGTCCATGCAGCGTCCAATCCGTCGCCGACGCACCGGCGCGGTTGCCTCATCCGGAGCAGGTGCGCAGACTGCCCGTGTCGAGCGGCGCTGAAAGCGCAGGGCTCTGCCGCTTCCACCGCTGTCGATCACACGCGCTCCGCTCGGTCTCGTGCCGGACGCTCTGCCGCAACGCCCTGCCCGCACGACTCCCGTATGCGCCACACCGCACCACATGAGTGACATCGTCGACCGCCTGACGGCCTCGCTGCGCGACCGGTATCGCCTCGACCGCGAACTCGGCGCCGGCGGCATGGCCACCGTGTACCTCGCGCACGACCTCAAGCACGATCGCGATGTGGCCATCAAGGTGCTGCATCCCGACTTGGGCGCCGCACTCGGCGGCGAGCGCTTCCTGAGCGAGATCCGCACCACCGCGCGCCTGCAGCATCCGCACATCCTGCCGCTGCTCGATTCGGGCGAGGCCGATGGATTGCTGTACTACGTGATGCCCGTCGTCACCGGCGAGACACTGCGCGCGCGCCTCGAACGCGAACGCCAGCTGCCGATCGCCGAGGCCGTGCGCATCGCCCGCGAGGTGGCGAGTGCGCTCGACTATGCACATCGCCAGATCGTGATCCACCGCGACATCAAGCCGGAGAACATTCTCTTG
>JANPFJ010000193.1:0-8961 GCA_031423355.1 Gemmatimonadaceae bacterium
GGCAAGCGTTGCGGCATCGGCGTTCGCCCAGAAATGCATGAAGAACAAACGCGGCTCATCGGTCAGCATGTGATTGTGCAGGCTCGTCACCTCGATGCCGTGCGCACGCAGCGTCCGGATGACCGGATTGACCTCCGACGCCGCTCGTCCGCGGCCCATCGCTGCGTCGACCGCGGACCACTCCGCGGCGGCGGCGTTTACCTGGCCGAGCAGTCGCGCGATTGGCAGCGTCGCCGTCGTGAGCAGGGCAACACTCGCGAGCAGCGCGCGGGCCGCGGACGAGCGGCGTCGGAGCGTCAGCATGGGCGATGTCGCGTCGAGGTCAGGAGGCACGTTGGGGGACACGTAATCTCGCGCATCGCACGAGCGTGCGCGGGTCGTCGACGCCTGCTGTATACACGACCGGAGGGCGGCGCCAAGGCACCGCCCTCCGGTCGTGTTGTGGTGTCGCCGACGCCTCAGAAGGAGTCCAGCCCCGCCTCGTCGTCGAACGGGATGAGGTCCGCCGCCTTCGCGCCGACGCCTGTGCTTGCCATCGCGCGTGGCGCCGGGCGCGGCTGGCGGGCCGGCTTTGGACGAGCCGTCGACGGCCGCGGTCGGCCCGTTCCGATGCCTGGGGAATGGGACGAGCGGTGCGACGGTGGTGCCGTTGAACCGGAGGTCAGGGTGAATTCCGCCACGGTCTCGCGGAGGGTTTGCGCCTGGCTCTCGAGTTCCGTCGCTGCACTCGCCGACTCCTCCGCGTTCGCAGCAACCTGCTGCGTGACGTTATTGATCTCGTCGATCGCCGTCTTGATCTGTGCGACCCCTTCGACCTGCTGCTCGGAGGCGGCCGAGATTTCGGCGGTGACCACCGCCACCTTGTCGATCTGCGTGGTGATGCGGCCGAGGCTCTGCATCACTTCACCGTTCAGCGCTACCCCGCGATCGGCGCTCGCCTGACCCTGCTCGATCAATCCTGCCGTGCTCTTCGCCGCCTCTGCGGCACGGAGCGCGAGTGAGCGGACTTCCTCGGCTACGACCGCGAATCCGCGACCGGCATCGCCAGCGCGCGCCGCTTCGACCGCGGCGTTGAGGGCGAGCAGGTTCGTCTGGAAGGCGATTTCCTCGATGGTCTTCACGATCTTCGCCGTATCCGAGCTCGCCTTCCTGATCTCCTCGACGGCCTGGGTCAGGCGGTCCATGCGCGCGGTGCCCTCGACGGTGTCGCTGCGGGCGCTGGCGGCGAGGCTGCGGGCCTCGCTGGCGTTGCTGGCGCTCTGCTGCGCCATCGACGCGAAGATGTGCACGCTGGCGGAGACTTCCTCGAGACTCGCGGCCTGCTGGCTCGCACCGCTGGCGAGCGACTGCGCGGCGCTCGTGATCTCGGAACCGGCCGCGGCCACCTGGTCGGCCGCAGCGTTCACCTGGACGAGCGTTTCGTCGAGGTTTTCAAGGGCGGCGTTGATCGAAGCCGCGATCTCTGCGTACTCGCCGACGTAGGCTCCGCTCATCCGGATCGCAAGATCGCGCGCGGCAACGCGAACCATCACGGCACGCGTCTCGGCGAACGGCGCCGCGACGGCGTCGAGTGTGTCGTTGAGCCCCGACACGAGCTGCCGGAAACTGCCGTCGTGGCGACTGACGTCGATTCGGGTGCTGAGGGTGCCGGTTCGCGCCGCCTCGACCAGTGCCAACGTGTCACTGAGGACGAAGCTGATCTTGTCCTGCGTCACACTGGTCGCGTCGATCAGGGCCTTCATATCCCCAAGCATCACGTCGAAGGTGCGCGACAGGTCCCCGAGTTCGTCGCGCGACGTGCTGTTGATGGGTGTCGTTCCGGCCACCGTCTTCACCGAGATGTCACCGCGCGCGAGACCTTCGACCGTCCTGCGCGAGCTCGCCACACAGCGGGTCTGCAGGCTCGTCATGCGGTCGCCGATTGTGGCAATCGCGGTCGTCAGCCGCCGTGTGACAAGGAGGCCCGAGAGTACGGCGATCAGCAAGCTGGCGACGACCAGGGGCAGAATCAGGGTCCGCGAGAATGTATAAGCGGCGTCGACAGCGTTGCTCGCGGCGTCGGCGCCGTCGCGATTGAGATCCTTGAGCTCTCGCAGCTTGTCTTTCAGTCCACGGTAGGTCGTGAATGCTTCGCCGCGCATCCGATCGCCGGCGTCCGCTTTCTTGTTGCTGCGCGACGACTCCCGGATGCCGTTCCACTGTGTCCAGTAGGTTTCCCAGAGCCGATCGAGCTCGGCCGTCTTCGCTTGCTCTTCGGGTGACGACACGAGTTTCGTATACGCCGATCGGACGCTGTCGAAGTCAGCCCTTGTCGCAGCGATCAGCGTCTCGGCCGCGGCCATCGCTTCGTCGTCGATGCTCGTGACATGCCGATACTGGTGCGAGCGCGCGTCGGCGGCGCGTGCTGACAATTCGCCCATCGCCTCGACGCTTGGCAGCCAGTTGACGGCGATCTGGGTGGACCTGTCTTTCACGCTCGCGAGTTGCGCGATGGCGAAGATGCCCAGCACGGCGCAGAGGGCTGCGCCCACCCCGAACGCGGCGAGCAGCTTCGGCTTCAACTTCAGGTTGTCGAACCAACTCATGGCATTTCCCGGATGGGTCGTGGACGTCGAAGCCGGCGCAGTCGCATTTCAGCTGCGTCCCGTCGATCGCAGGGACTGTGGGTCAGGTATCGACAGCCGTTGCGGCAATGATGACTGCGAATTGAGCCTTCGAGCCTTGTCACGCGTCCGCGTCCGCTCGCTCTGGCTCACCTACCACCGTGGCCCGGACCTGCACGGCGATCGTCGCGTGCGGCACCGTGGCACTGTTGCTCGTGGGACGCCCGGCAAATCCGTCAGGAGCTGGCCCGTCGAGCAGAAGCCTCCCGATGACCGACCCGCCGGATGCGATGGCCGATGATACGAACGCCATCGATCTGAGTTGCGTCCGCCCCCCGCCGCCTGCAGGTTGCCACGTCATGCTCCCCGTCCTCCTTCACATCGGTTCGATCCCAATCTGGTCGCATGCCGTCTTTGTCGGACTCGGCATGCTGCTGGCGCTCCGGATGACGTGGCTGCTCGCGCGACGACACGGCCGCGCGTCGCCCGAGTTCATCTGGATCCTGAGCGGTGGTCTCGTCGGCGCCGCGATCATGGCGCGGTTTGGCCTCCTGCCGCGCTACTTGCTCGACGCGAACACGCCGACTGTGGGCGGGTTTCTGGGGTACGGCGGACGCTCGTTGCTCGGCGGGCTGGCCGGTGGATATCTCGGCGTCGTCGTCACGAAGTGGGCGATCGGCTACAGGCGACATACCGGCGACTTGCTGGTGCCCGGTGTGGCGCTCGGCATCGCAATCGGTCGCATCGGATGTCACCTCGCGGAGCAACCGGGGTCGGTGACGACGCTGCCGTGGGGCGTGCACGTTGCACCGCCGCTGGATCCATCATTGCGCGACTGTGTCGCCTGCCTTGCGGGCGCCGCAATGCATCCATCGTTTCTCTACGAGAGCCTGTTCCTGCTGGTGATCGGCCTCTGGCTCTATCCGTACGCGCGGCGCTCCAACTTCCCTGCGCGTTGGATGCGGGAAGGCGATCTGTTCAAGCTCTTTTTGTTGGCGTACGCGGTCGCGCGCTTCCTGCTCGAATTCGTGCGCGGCAGTCCCGCGATGCTGTTTGGGCTGAGCGGATCGCAGCTGGCGGTGCTGGTACCAGTCATCACGCTGCCGTTGTATTTCATCCGCAGTGCACGCACGGCGCAAACCGCAGCACGCACTGCCTGAAAACCGCAACCTGCCGACTCTTCCGTTGTGCCGTCCTGCGATTGCGTCCAACGCCAGCGCGCCCGACGCGGGAGGCGTCAGCGCGCGCGCATCAGTAAGCTGACGCCAGTGACGCACAGGTGGCCAGAAGCAGAATGGTGAGCGCAGCCGTGGTACCAGCGACCACCGCCAGCGTCGTCTTGCCGGCATCCGTGCGCCAGACCGAGACCGTCGCAATATCCGCCTTGGCGACCGCAATGTTCGGCGTGCCGGGATCGCGAGCATGCTCCGTGGTACCCACGACGCTGTCGCCGACGATCGTCGGATAGAACATACGGATCTCTGTTCCATTCTTCAGCGTCAGCTTGATCTCGTCACCGCGACCGTTCGGCAGCACGCGATTCTGCGGGCTCGGACCTTCCTCGACGTGGAGCGAGGTGCACGCCGTCGTGGTCGCAGCGGCGGATGCGACGAACAGACGTCGAAGCAGCGATCTACGGGGACGGGTCACGCTGTGACGCTCCAGGTGCGGTGAACGAGGAATCACGCAGAAGACGCGGAGATTCGCTAGCTGGCAGTCCGCAGTCCGCCCTGGTGTCACTGCCGCTCGTGTCCGTGCTTTTCGAGGTGTGCCCCAGATCGGCTGGACGGGGGCGGTTCAGGGTTTGACCTTCGCGGCACCGCCTCGTCGCGAGGTGAGGGAGCGACCGGCGACGGCCCTTCTCCGCGCCGTTCCAGTGGGCGTCATTCCGGCCTGCATTGCCGACGGGTACCACGCCGGAGGTCCAGACCGCGAACATACCACTCGAGTTCCCTGCTTTCGACCTGGCCAACTTTTCCGGGCGGACGTCACGACGTAATCACTGGCGGGCAACACGATCCATCCGCCGTCTCGGCTGTACAAGCCTGCATCGGCGGACATGGCACCGAGCCAAACGAACAAAAGACGCAACAGTGCCCGGCATTTGGCCGGAGCAGCGAGCCACAGCTGGTACACCCGTGAAAGAACTGACACGCATCCACCGGCATCGTCAGCGTCTCGGCGTGGCCGCAGTGCGGACACGTGAGCATGGATTGCAGTTGCATCGGGATCGTTTACATGAGAGACAGTGAACGGTGGTGTTCGCAAGACAATCATAAGACCGTACCCGACTGCGGAGTCAAGACCGTGTCGAAAAGTGACCGCGACGGCATGTTGATCAGCACGTTCGCCGCTGTCACCGGTATCACGGTCGAATCCGTGCGGTACGGCGAGCGACGCGGGTTGCTCCAGACGTGCGTCGTGCAGTTCGGCCGCGGTCGACGATACAACACCGCGTCGGTTGCCCGCGTGACATGCATCAAGGCGACACAGAGTCTTGGCTTCACACTCGTCGAGGTTGCCGACTTGCTGCGGCTGGACAATGGTCACGACTGCCGAGCGACGCAGGCGCTGGCAGTGACCAAGCTCGCGACGGTGCGCGACAATCTCGAGACACTGCGCCGAGCCCCCGCGCACCATCCACGTCATCGCCTCAGACTTCTAGCGCCGACGGAATCACGCACGCTCGCGTCGCCGGTTGCACACACGCCTCGCGCCTCGCCCGCGGTGAGACCAATTGCCCAGCTCGCTTCAGCTCCGCCCGCAGTGCACGCCACCCTGCCCGTCCACCCGCTGGCCACGGCCAGCACACCTCCGCACGTCCCAGGTCACCCCCCGTAGACAGTCACCACTGTTCGCCAGACCGTCCTTCGGGAATACTTCCGCGTACCGATCCGTCCTTGCAGACAGCCACAGCTGTGCGCGACGATGCGACCACTGGGCACTGAAGCCACCTCGGAGGGAGCAGGCAGATGACGAACATGGTTCGCTGGACACGTGGGCTCGCGATCGCAGCAGCGCTGGCGGTCACCAGCGCAGTCGCGGGCGCACAGAGTTGGGTGGTATTGATGAACGGAGCGAACGAATCGCCGCCCGTCGCGTCGCTCGGCACCGGCTCCGCGACCCTGACGCTCTCCGGCTCGGTGCTCACCATCACCGGCAGTTTCACCGGACTCACAGGGAACACGACAGTCGCGCACATCCATTGCTGTCTCGCGACGCCGCGCACCGGCACAGTCGGCGTTGCAACGCAGACGCCCTCCTTCATCGGGTTTCCGGTTGGCGTGACGAACGGCGTGTTCAACATCATCCTGGATCTCGATCTCGCGACATCGTACAATGCCTCATTCGTGACTGCGAATACGAACGTGGCTGGTGCGAAGGCCGCACTGCTGGCCGGCATGAGCAACGGCCGCAGCTACTTCAACATCCATTCCACCTTCGCGCCGGGCGGCGAAATCCGCGGTTTCGTGGAAGTGGTTCCCGAGCCGTCCACCTACGCGCTGATGGTCACCGGATTGCTCGGGCTCGGCCTGACAGCGCGCCGTCGACGGGGCGCGAAGCGGGCCGTCTAGCCGACTTCAGTGCGCCTGGATGATCAACGCGCCCCACCGCACTGTGCGGTGGGGCGCGTTGTCGTTCGGCCACGAGAAGCGCGTGCCCCCACGATTGCGGGGCTGAGCCACCGCGTTACGGCTCGATTCAGTATGTAAAACACTGGCCAACCTTTCTCGGGGGGCGTCAGCCCTCGCCGTGGAAAACGCAGCCCCGGCATGCCCAACATGACGAAATGGATCGGCGAGGTTTCACCGACGGTGGCGACACGCTATAGTCTGGCTCGCCGCAACAGCTGCGCGTTCAACGCCACGATGATCGTCGACAGCGACATCAGCCCCGCAGCCATCGCCGGCGTCAACGTCAGCCCCCAACGCGCGAAGACTCCAGCCGCGAGCGGAATTGCGACGACGTTGTAGCCCGCCGCCCACCACAGGTTCTGCACCATCTTCCGATAGCTGGCGCGCGACAAGGTGATGATGCGAGCCACGTCGCGAGGATCACTGCGTACCAGGACCACGTCACCCGATTCCACCGCGACGTCAGTACCCGCACCGATCGCGATCCCGACATCCGCAGTCACCAGCGCCGGCGCATCGTTCACGCCATCGCCGACCATCGCAACCCGCTGCCCCGCCTTCTGGAGCGCTTCGACCTGCGATGCCTTGTCCTGCGGCAGCACCTGCGACAGGACCGTCGTGATGCCAAGCGTTTTCGCGACCGCTTCGGCAACGGCCTTGGCGTCGCCGGTCATCATCACGACCTGTATGCCTGCCCGCTGCAGCGCCGCGACCGCCTCTGCTGATTCGGGGCGCACTGCATCCGCCACTGCAAAGACCGCCCGCGCCTGTGCGTCCTCGACGAGATAGATCACGCCCTGCCCTTTTGCCGCGGCATCCGCTTCGAACGCAGCGAAGTCTGGCGAGGCCGGCACCTTCAGCTGCACCAGCAGATTGGGTCCACCGATCGAGAACGCCCGGCCATCGACGGTCGCACGCGCGCCGTGACCGGGGATGGCCGCAAACTCGCTCGCGATCGGCACCGTCACCTTTGCGGCCTCGGCACTCTGCACGATTGCGCGCGCCACCGGGTGCTCGGCGTCATGCTCGACGCTCGCCGCAAAGCGCAGTGCATCCGATTCCGTCATGCCGCTGGCGACGCGCGTGGCGACGACCCGGTGTGCACCGAGTGTCAGCGTTCCGGTCTTGTCGAACACCACGGTCGTCAGCTTGCGCGCATCCTCGAACCCGGCCCGATCGCGCACCAGCAACCCGTTGCGTGCGCCGAGTGTGGTCGAGATCGCGAGCACCAGCGGAACAGCCAGGCCGAGTGCGTGTGGACAGGCGATCACCAGTACGGAGACCAACCGCTCCACGGCAGTCCCGGCGCCCGCGCCAATGCTCAGCCAGACCGCGAAGGTCAGCACGCCGCTGCCAAGTGCGATCCACGTCAGCCAGAAGGCCGCGCGATCCGCGAGTGCCTGCGCACGTGACTTCGAGTTCTGCGCCGCCTCGACGAGGCGCATGATGCCGGCCAGTGCCGTCTTCGAGCCGGTGCCAGTGACGTCGATTCGCAACGACCCTGAGCCATTCACCGTGCCGGCGAGCACTGTCGCGCCGGCCGCCTTATGCACCGGCGCGGACTCGCCCGTCACGAGCGCTTCGTTCACAGCGCTGTCGCCGCTGCGTACCACACCATCGGCGGGAATCGCGGCACCGGGACGCACCAGCAACGAATCGCCGTCCTGCAGCGCCGACACCGCGACATCCTCCAGCGTCTCGGACGGACCGACGCCCGTGACGCGGGTCGCCATATCGGGCAGTAGTTTTGCCAGTTCGCCCAGCGCGCCCTGTGCCTGAGTCACCGAACTCATCTCGAGCCAGTGGCCGAGCAGCATGATCGTCACCAGCGAGGCCAGTTCCTCCCATAGCGGCATGCCAGGAAAGCCGAGCAGTACCGCCGTGCTGAACGCGAACGCAACGCTGATCGCCAACGAGATCAGGACCATCATGCCCGGCAGTCGGTCGCGTATCTCCTGCACGGCGCCTTTCAGGAATGGCAGGCCGCCGTACAGGAACACCGCCGTACCGAACGACGCCGGCACATAGCTGACACCCGGGAACGAGGGCGCCGAGTAGCCGAGCGCCGTCTGCAGCATGTGGCCCCAGACCAGCGTCGGGATCGTGAGCACGAACGAGATCCAGAACTTGTCACGGAACATCGCCACCGAATGACCGGCGTGCTTGTCATGCCCTGTCGACATGGCGTCATGCCCACCCGCAGGCGGATGCGCTCCCGGTCGCGGCCGCGGCGGCATCGTCTGCCCCGCAGGTCTGTGATCTGCCATCGTGTGCCCGTGCATCGAGTGCTCGTCCATCGAATGCTCCGTGTGCGGTGTGGGCGTGCCCGACGTTGTGCTCATGCGAGGAGGACCGAAGCGATCTGCGCCCGCACCCACGCCTGGTTAAACAGTGGCAGTTGGTGCGTCGCGCCACTCCGCACGCGGATCACGCACTTCGGGTGCAGCGCCTGCAATTCGCGCATGCGATCCAGCGGCGCGCTTTCATCCCGGTCACCGTGCAGGCACAGCATCGGCGTGTCGGCCGGAAGCCGTCGCACATCCGCCGCCAGATCGTATCCATAGATCACTTCCCAGATCGTGGACGTCGACGAGCGCCACGTCATCTGTGTCAGGTCCTCCGCGACGACGCGCGGAACGCTCGTGACCAGATACGGGAATGACCATCCAAGCAGGCGCCGGCTGAACAGGCACATCAGGGCCATCGGAATGAGGTGCGTCCAG
>JANPFJ010000194.1:0-11752 GCA_031423355.1 Gemmatimonadaceae bacterium
GGAACGCGCTCCAGATCGTGGCATCCTCATCGGCAGCGTTCTTCAGTTCGATCAGGCCGAGCGGCAGGCCATTGATGAAGACGACGATGTCGGGGCGACGGTGATGCTGCCCGTCCACGACGGCGAACTGGTTGACGGCCAACCAGTCGTTGGCGAGCGGATCGGCGAAATCCATCAGGCGTGCGTGATCGCCGGCGATGGTGCCATCGGCGCGGGTGTACTCCACCTCAACGCCATCGCGGATCATTCGATGGACGTCGCGATTGGTCTGGAGCAGCGATGGTGAGCCGATCCGGGTGACCTTGCGCAGTGCTTCGTCCCGCGCGTCGGCCGGGATCTGCGGGTTGAGTCTCGCGATGGCGTCGCGCAGTCGGCCGACGAGGACCACGTCGCTGAAGGAGTCGCGTTCGGCGGCAGGTTCGCCGGGCGCCAGGTGCGGGCCGGCTGCGGTGGCGTAGCCGAGCTCGCGGAACCACGAGAGGGCGGCTTCCTCCACGGTGGATTCGGTGAGGGTCACGTGGGAAGGACGTCGGCAGTCGTATAGGCTTGGCGCTCGTGCGTTGGCGTTGTGGGGAAGGCGAGCGTGAGGCGTCGCTCCCTTACCAAGCCGGTCAGATACTGGTTCCGCAGGGTCGCCGGGTCGCGACTCACGAGTTCCGCGAGAGACTGCAGCGTGATGAATCGACCATCGCAAAGTGAGAGCACCACATCAATCAAAACGCTGCGGTCGACCTTACGCTTTGCGCGCGGTATCGCGGCCGTTCGTTGTAGGGCTTCTCGCAGGGAGGTGGAGAGTTCAGCGATGTCATCAATGACGGGTCGAGACAACTGATCCGTGATCAGGCATCCCTCCGCGTCGCGGACGTCACCGGCGCTCGTCACCGCGTCGCTCAAATTCGAGGAGCTCGGGGGCAAATTCGAGGAGCTCGAGGGCAAATTCGAGGAGCTCGGGCTCAGGTTTTCTGCGCGCACCTGCAACCCAGCGGAGCGAAACGCCACTGGTAACGGAACCGGGCCGAACACATCATCGGGAGTTGGGACCGTCTCTCCAGGCAGGTAGTACACGGCTCCCCGGCCACCCGTGGACGCGAGCATACCGAGCTGGAGCAAACGCTGGAGAGCTTTCGAGAGATCGCCCGGGTGTTCCACCGTGACCGACCGTAGTCTGGCGTGATTCACTGTGCCTTCGCTGGCTGCGACTGCAAGCGCGACCCGCTCAAGGTGACTCAGCAGGCCGAACTCTGCGCCAAACCGAGCCGTTAACCCTGACATTACCTCGTCTGGGAACAGATCGATCATCCTGAGTTCGAGCAGCGTCTGATTGTATGGCGTCGAGTTGTCGTACAGCTTCGGCGGGTTCCAGTGCTGGGCTTGCCATCCGTTCAGGATCTTCGGAATGCCGGTCCCCGCCTGCTCACCGACCCCGACGAAGCGAAACATCCGGTGCAGCGTGCGGTTTCGGCAATCGGGTTCTCCCCCAAGCAGCGCAACTTCCACAGGAATTCGCATCAGCCCTGGATTCCGGAAGCCGAACATATCGGGCCGCTTGACGACCAGCACAGAGGCACGGTCAGAGTAGTCGGCGTGTACAAGCACGTTTGCCAGTGCCTCGCGCAGCGCTTCATGCACGGGCGTTTCATCTTTTCTTTCTCCCTTCTCGAGCCGGAACGGCACTTTCAGGTCGGCGGTCAGTTTGAGATACAGCTTGCGGTAGAAATCGTACAGATTGCCTGACCATTTGCCGTCCAGCGTGATCCGGTCAATCCAGCGTTTCTCTGTTTTTGACTCCGGACGCTCCTGATAGTCCAGCATGTAGTTTGGCAGCTCTTCTTGAATAGCGACCATCTGGCCGAACATCAGCAGCCCCGCAAGCGTCAGCCCACTTCTGCCTGATTCGCGGTCCAGCCGCCAGCCGCCGATCGACCGGAGGAAGACGCGGTCATCGACATCATTCCACGGATGTCCCGGTTCACGGTTTGCAAACACTTGGCGATACGCACGAAACGTTGATGCATCCAGATCTTCAAAGTCGTAACCGGTAAGAATCCGGTCGTCGCGGCTGTCCTCCACCTGTTCGGCAAGCATCCGCTTGACTTCTTCATCGGCGAGATGTCGATCACCGTCGTTCAGGCGCCGGAAGGTGTGCAACGAGAACGGATTCGTGGTAAGAAATACCGGCCGCTGCTTCCGCGACGCGCGCGGGACATTCACGATCAGGACGGAGCGGCCTTCCAGCTCTGCCTCAACAACCTCCGCATCCGTCAGAAGATTGACGCTGACCTTTTGCCGGTTGTTCAGGTTGTCAAACAATTCTCTGCGTACTTTGGCGATGTTTGCGATGCCGTGCACCGTGAACTGCTCGTTGTGCTCGCGCACCCCAAGCACTACCACACCACCCTGCGTGTTGGCGAAGGCGCTGTACGTCGGCCAGAAGTCTTCAGGCAGCGCCCCCTTGCCGTCGCGTCCAGCAGCGAGTTTGCACTCAAGGTCGACGGACTCTCGCAGCAGAGTGAGGTCGGCCACAGAAGTGATGTTGATCATCGCAGAAACACCACATGCGGCTCGGCGCGCGCGACGCCATGATGAAAGACTCTCATTCTGCCTTGAATGATAACCGGTGCGTCTCCCGGATTCTGTCTCGAAGTGAGTCCTCCAGACGTGCCTCGGCCGCAAAATCCGGCCAGCGTCGGACGGTGGCAATCACTTCGTCAACAATGGCCCTCGCCCGACCGCGCTTCATCTGCGACGCGCGCGCGCAGCGGTCAAAATCCGCGTATGTGAAACCGTCCCGTTTCCCATTCAGCGTCATCTGGTGCGCTGCTGTCCATGCACCGGTCGGGTTGTAGCTGTAGGTCACGTCAAATGCAGGCGCCAGCGACCATTCGCCGCGCTGCGTCATCAGGAATGCGATGTTCTTGACATGGTCATCCTGATTGCGGGCGACCACGTTGAATGCCATGCGGCGGAACTGTTCTTCGACGCTGGCCATGGGCAGTTGCAGTTGGCGGAGCGTCAGCAGCGCCTGCTCATAGGCATACGCGCCGGCGGCGTTGAAGTCGAAGTGTGCCAGTGCGCACAGTGACTGCATGTGCAGCTTCCCGCCGCCCGGCAGGCGATCGAAGCGGCGCGTCATGAAGTGCCTGCGGCCGTTCTCTTCCTGCAGTCGGCACTCGCTCATCGTGATGCCAGCGGCTCGTGCCATCCGATAGTACGCATACTCCACCACACCGAATCCCTTCGCGTCGTCGAGCTCCTTGTCTCTGTTCCCGGCGACGCCGTCGAACTTCAGCAGCCAGTACGCAAAGCCATCGCCAGCGGCGATCTGCCCCGAGCGGACTTCGTTGGTGTCTTCGTTCCACGCGATGACGGCCTTTGCGCGGGCGCCGCCGGCGGACGTGCCGACGCGGAGGATGTCTTGCAGCGTCTGCGTGGCGCTGCTGGTGTGAAAGTGCCCGCGCAGGTCGTTGCGATGCGTGAGTACATCGCTCGCGAGTTGCACCAGTGCGTCGAGATTGATCTCGCGCGATGCACGGGTCCGCGGGCCGAGGACGGGCGCGAACTCAAGCGCGCCCATGCCACGAGTGCCTGTATAGCACAGGCGTTCCACAGGGCCGAAGCTGTCTGGCGTCCGGCCTTCTGTGGCAAGCCACGCGTCGATCAGGGCGTTGCCGAAGGTATCGGGCAGTGAATCGGCGAGCAGGCCGGGCATGCCATGGAAGGTGCGGCGTGGCAGGGCGGGAAACTCGTACACACGGTCGCTCAGTGGCATGACCAGAGGCGACAACTCAATGCCACTTCGAGCGAAGGTCGGGTCATACTGAAACGCAGCGACATCTCGGCCGTCGTCCAGCGTGACGGCGCCGATAGTGCGCTCCCAGAGCCGCACTTCCGCAATCACTTCGGTGTGCCCCACGTCCAGTCGGACGTCGGCGTGCGCTTTTCGGCGGTGCGGTTTGCTCGCTGGCGACGCTGCTTGCGGAGTTTGAGTTGAGCGATCGGGCTGGCGGCGGGTTCCGGTATCAGCTGGTCGATCCGGTCGAGCAGGCCCAGCACGCGACAGACGCGGAGGAAGCCGGAGAGTTGCGTGGCGGCGGCCCCTTGTTCGAGTCGCTGGACGGTACGCAGTCCGAGTCCGGCCTCCGCAGCCAAGGCCGCCTGCGTCATGTTGCGCGCGAGCCGGATGGCGGCGAGTCGGCTCCCTAGGGTGAGCAGGAGGGCGTCGTCGGCGTTCGTTTCTGAGATTCTCATAACACGTCTACGATGGCGTCTTAAACAGCGACTGTCAAGTAAAGCGTCACATATGGCACTTACACAAGTTGCGCTTTACGGGTCACTTGTGGCGGTTTATATGAGGTTCAGATCGTAACACGCCATATTTGGCGTTTTACGAGTATGTTGAGGAATCAGACACTTGGTCGCGGCGTGATCCGCGGCGGCAGTTTGCCGAGATCGGCTTCGAGGCGCGGGGTGGTGGCGAAGAGCTTGGCCGTCTGGGCCTGGGTGAGCCAGTGGGAGTCGTCATCGAAGCGGCACTCGTTGCGGGTGCGGCCGTCTTCGGTTTGGTAGAGGATGAGGGGGAGGGGCCGATTGGCCTTGATTCACATTCACAACGCTCCAGCTGAATAGCGCGCACCAAGGTCAGCACGATGGCGTACGATCACAAACGTGGACGACCGAATCGCGCGGACCCATCGGTAGGCGCGCGTCACGTGCTACGCGATGTACTTGTCATCGCGCTTGTCGAACGCTGGACGAGTACCCTCAAGCACGTCGACAATGCGAGCGTTGATGAAGGGATCCTCAATCGAACCGGTGGTATAGATAACCGCATTGCCCTCATCCTTCTTCATCTCGGAACAAATCACCTGTTCGGCGTCGCACACAACGGCCAAGTTGGGATTGTGCGTGACCATGATGATCTGCCGTCGCCGTTTCGCGTCCTTGATGCACGGAACGAGCGTCGTGTACACGGTCTGATTGTCAAGATTCTCCTCCGGTTGATCGATGACCAGCGGAATGTCGTCACGGTCACCGAGCAAATAGAAAATCAGCAGAAGATTACCACGCTCGCCGGGAGACAGCTGGGCAAGATCTTTCCCATCCCACTTGAGTGTGTACTCCGGTTTGAGGTAGTCCAACGAGTACAGGTAGTCGTACAAGTCTTGAAGCGATACACCCTGTCGCAGCTGGTCGAGGATGGACAATTGCTTGCCGTCCGCGTTCGTCATGCCAAGTAGAATACTACTGGTGAAATCAACGATGCCCTCCTGTGTATCGAAGCTGGCAACATCGAGCAACCGTCGCATTTCGGCTGTGCCGTCTTCTTCTCCCATAAACGGACCGTTCTTTCGCCGGTCAATCCGCCGAAGGAATTGCTCAGCAAAGCCAATCTCAGACATTGAAACGTCAAAGCTGAGTTGAAACTTTGCGCTTTTGGAAAGAGGATGCTGTTCGAGGAAGTACCGTACGGCACCATAGTACGACTCATACAAATTACGCAGCTTCTGCTTCTCATCGAAGATCTCGCAGAGTATCCGGTCCCGATTCTTGCGGAGCTCGTCGATCTCGGACGGAACGCTCGCGAGGGCGGTGAGCTGCGCCTGGAGCTCAGACAACGTGTTGATTTCGCCAGGGCTGCCAACGATACGCGCCTTCGCGATGTCCCATTCCTTCTTCTCCTGCAAATACACCTGATACTGACGCTGCGGTGCACTGAGTTCTTCATTAATCGACGCGATCGCAGCGATTGTTTCGAGCTGCTTTCCGCGTAGGCTGGCAGGCGCATTCGGATCCAACGACAACGCTGCGGACTCACGTTCGCCCCTCAGCGAATCCGCTAGTGTGTCCACTGAACCGGTCACGACTTCAAATTTTACGACGTCGACTGCAGCTATGCCGAGCTCCGCAAACTCAGGCTCTGCCTCCGCGAGCACGCCGTTCACATATCGCTCAAGATTGCGGACCTTCCCGAGCAGCTTCTCCGCGACCAAGAGCTTTCGAGCTGCACCTGCATCGCGAGCGACGATCGTCGCGATCTCGGCCTCAATGTCCGAGAGTACTTTCTGTTCCTCGCCGAGCGTTTCTGCAGCCTTTACCTGTTCCGCCGACTGCTCCGAATCTGGAGCCATGATCACGCCAGGAATCGAGCTTTCGTGAGCGGCAAGTTCGCGCTTCCGTTCAGTGAGCAGAGCGCCTAACGAGGCCTGATGTTGCGGCAGAAGTTTCGACTCTCCCTCAACAAGTTTCGCATTCAGTTCGCATAATCCGCGGACATGCTGCTCGATTGCCTCTCTTGTCTCCTCGGCCCTGCTCTTTAGCAGTTCATCGAGTGTCCCAAAACCGGCTCGATCATTCTCCGGAACGTGCGAAAAGATCACGTGCTGGAGCTCGGCGTCGAAACGACTCCCCTTGCCCTCGCCAATCTCGTTGCAGATATCCTCAAGGTAGCTCTGCGGGATGTACTTGATCTTCTCAACCGCATTCAGGTCGGGACTTGAATCCAAGCTGTCGACGGTTTCCGAGGTACCATCCACCCAAGTCAGCGACGCATGAAAACTGCGTGCCTTGTTGTCCTTGACCTTACGAAACTTTTTCGGAGTAAGGAAACTGAAGGCATCACCACGAGGAGTGTTTCCCAATAGGCCGAGGACGTCGGACAGCGCGCTCTTACCACTGCCCTTGTTCCCAATCACAGCGACGAGCTCCGCACTTAGCAGGATCGTGGTGTCGAACCACCTTTCGCTGAGTGTTGCGGAAGGGGTCTTTCGGATCTCGAGCTGTTTCACGACGCGTGTCGGGCGCTTCGATATGCGTTCCAAGCTTGGCGGAGTTTCGCCAATGAATACGCGATCCTCGGGTTCGTGCAGGATCTGGCGAAGGCCGCGAAACGTGGGATCCGCCTTGATCCAGGTGTGACGGCTCTCTTTCGGCTGAAACAGTTCTTCCGGGCAGTGCGCGTCAGATCCGTGGATGCATGGCTTCAGACTCTTGAACTCGGTGACAAAATCGTCCGGCGACGAGTGCATGAGCCCCAAGCCGAAACGCCGCGTCTTCGCGTTTGAAGAGAAGAGCGCATCAGATTTCTGTATCAGCAACTTGCGAACTTGGTGGCCTTGGCCGTTCCAGTTGATGCTTGAGAGATCTTCGTCGCATGGCACGCACAATAGGTAGCGATCTTTGAAGATCGACCGAGCATTAACCAAAACTTCGCTCACGTCGTGATGATCGACGACGCTATTCATCATTCCGACATAAATGTCCGACTCCGCTTGAAAGCTCTCTTGTTCGGACTTCAACCGCTTACCCAACTGCTCGAGATTGTGAACGGTCAGAGGTCTCAGCTCATCCTTACTGCCGGGGCTAGCTTGGTAGGCAAACGTCAACCGGTGAAGAAAATTCTCTGTGATATCCTTTACTGAAACATCGTTCGAGAAGATTACATGAAAATTCACGCGACTGTCTGGCTTGCCTTGCTTCAACACGACTGTAGAGATGCGAAACTCAATATTGGGTAGGAACAGAATTCTCTTCGCCTTGTCGGCGTTCGCTTTGCCAACGAGCGCCTCGAGCCGAGAGGTGTCGTCGAGTAGCGCGCGAAGTTTTGTGTAGCCCTCAATCGTGAAATAGTCCGTTATTCCAACCACTGCGATGTGATTCTCACACGCTCGAGTGATGAGAGTCTTTGCATACTCGTCAAAATCGCTGCCGAAGCCATTGTTCAGCGCAGAGTAGGGCGTATGCACCTGAAGATCCCACTTACGCCATTCTGACCCACGCGGATATGCTATGCTCGTCATGGGCCGCACTCACCCACAGCTTCATCAAGCGGAACTTCCCCGCTCAGCAATTTGGGAAGCAGCGTTTCACGCAGGCTGGCAAGGCTTCTCGATTCGGCAAGAGCACTCCTAGTTCTGACGAACATCGGCCCCGTGATGTCGTGAAACTTGCGTGCGATGCCGTCGGGCGGTATAGCGACAAGAAACGAGTCAAAACACTCTGCGGGGACACGTTGCCGGCCGCTTGTGCCGGTCATGTTCTGTATCGCATGCGCGCGCAGCGCGTCGGAGCGTGCGAGTAGGTAGACATATTGTGGCGGCAATGCTCGCTTAGGAGCTAGTACGATATACTCAGTTGAACCCCATGCGACCTCTCCGTCGTTGAGAAAATCAACCAAGCCAGTCTTGCCGTTCTCGAGGCACGGCGTGATTCGGGCGAGAAGCGTGTCTCCGTTCTGAAACTTGCTTCCTGAACGGAACTCGCGCCGAGCGATGTCAATTGCGCAATGTCCTTGTGTTGGCAGGTTCTTCATGTCGAGATACGCAGCCTGAGCGCCAGCTTTAAGTGATCGACGAGGATTCACGTGCACGGCGTCTGATAAGCGTGCAACGCTCCAGCCCCGCGGTGCTAGTCCAATCGCCGACTCCTCAAACGCATCCGGAAACAACGCCGCCGTCTCCGCGTCCATCCCAACCGGCGGCCGACCGTCCAGCTTGGCCCGCACGGGGTCAAAATCCACGAACCAACTCTGGAATAGCGCGCGTGCCATCGCTTCTAACGTTGAATTCATTCGCCGATTCAACTCGATCTTGTCGTCGAGCGCTCCAAGAATCGATGCGATGACTTTCTGTTCACCGAGCGGTGGGATAGCGGCTTTGTATGCAAGAATCCGACTCGGTGACGTGTGCTTTACCGTCGTGCCGGTTGCACTCGCCAACACTTCGCGTCTGTACTCCGCCGTACGCAAAAGGTAGAACAGGAACCCACTGTCAAGCTGTGCGCCCTGTTTAATCGCGACTTTCCCTAGCCGTTGGTTGTGCAGAAAGCGCGGCCCGCGCGTGCTCGGCACGAGCGCGGGATAGCCGAGAGTGTCGGCTTGCTTGCTTAGGTCTGTCATCGTCACGACAAGTTCCCCTTCATTGAGGACGTACGCTTCGGGAACCGTGCCGTCGAAGTACTTGAACTTGTCGCCTTTGAATCCGCCACCAATGGCGAAGTTGCCCGGCGTGAGAAGAATGTCACCGGGTGGTTCGTCGCGAATACCTGCGCCTTCAAACGCGTAGCCGTGCTTAACATCGATAAGCGTCTCTAGGCGTGCTTCTACCCAATCAGACGACATAACCCAGTCCGTGCAAAGTCTCCCTTATCGAGTGCTCCAGATTCGCTGACTCTGCGAACTGTGAGCGCAGCTCACGTGTCAGCCGCGCCATCTTCGCCTCAAACGGCTCCCCATCATCATCGACGTCCTCCGCACCCACATACCGCCCCGGCGTCAGCACATGCCCATGAGCGGCAATCTCAGCACTGGAAGCCGACTTGCAGAACCCAGCGACGTCGGCGTACACCCCCGCGTCACGATCCCCCCGCCACGCATGATACGTCCGCGAGATTTTCTCCAGATCCGCATCCGTCAACTCCCGATGCACCCGGTCAATCAACGTCCCCATCTTCCGCGCATCGATGAACAACGTCTCCTTCCGCCGATCCCGAAATCCCCTCGCCTTGTCGACGGACTTCGACTTCGCCAGAAACCACAAGCACACCGGAATTTGCGTGCTGTAGAACAACTGCCCCGGCAACGCCACCATACAATCCACCAGGTCAGCGTCAATCAGCGCGCGACGAATCTCCCCCTCGCCACTCTGATTCGACGACATACTCCCATTCGCCAGCACAAACCCCGCATACCCGTGCGGCGCCAGATGGTGAATGAAGTGCTGCACCCACGCGAAGTTCGCATTCCCCTTCGGCGGCACGCCATACTGCCAGCGCACATCATCGTCCTTTCGGAACCAGTCGCTGTCGTTGAACGGCGGATTCGCAATCACATAGTCCGCCCGTAAGTCCGGATGCAGATCGCGGCGGAACGTGTCCGCATGCTCCGCGCCGAAATCCGCCTCGATCCCGCGCAACGCCAGATTCATCACCGCCAGCCGTCGCGTGGTGGCGTTACTCTCCTGACCGTAGATGCTGATGTCACCGCGCCGTCCGCCGTGGCTCTCCACGAACTTCTCTGACTGCACGAACATCCCGCCCGAACCGCAGGCGGGGTCGTAGATCCGACCCTTGTACGGCGCCAGCATCTCCACCAGACACCGCACCACACAACTCGGCGTGTAGAACTGCCCACCGTTCTTCCCCTCGGCGCTCGCAAACCGCGTCAGGAAGTATTCGTACACGCGACCCAGCAGGTCCACCGAACGATGGGTCTTCTCCCCCTCGCTGGCGGCCGTGAGTTCGATAGTCGCGATCACATCGATCAGCTCGCCCAGCCGCTGCTTGTCGAGACCGGGGCGAGCGTAGTCCTTCGGCAACACACCCTTCAGGCGCGGGTTGTCACGCTCGATCGCCACCATCGCATCGTCCACCGTCTTGCCGATGGTGGACTGTCGCGCGCTGGCCTGCAGATGCGACCACCGCGACTCGGCCGGCACCCAGAACACATTCTCGGCCTTGTATTCGTCCGGATCCTCCGGGTTGGCACCCGCGAAGTCGCCATCACCGGCAACCAGCTTCGCGCGGTGCTCCTCGAACGTGTCGGAGATGTACTTGAGGAAAATCAGGCCGAGGACGACGTGCTTGTATTCCGCCGCATCCATGTTGTTGCGCAACTTGTCGGCGGTGAGCCAGAGTTTGGCTTCGAAGCCGATGGTGGCGGTGGACTGGTTGCGGGCGCTGGCCTTCTTCGCGGGCATGTCGGCGGGCTGACGTTGAACGGCGTTGCCCCAGTCACGCTGCCGCATTCCGAATGCGGTCGCGGAGCTGTGGCGATCTGAACGTTAACTGCCGATATCGTATCGTGCTGCACCGAGACGGCATCCGCGCGTTCCCCTGCCGGGAATTGAACGGCTACGCGACGGGGGCCGAGGGTCGTGCGAACCGATCGGCAGACGTAAGAGTATGCTAATGCGCCTTCGGTGTAGCGGGAGTCGTCGGCGCAGAGGACCAGCGCCGCGCCTTCGCCTCAGGCAACGCGCACGACGCGGCAGCGACAGCTTCCGCGCGGCGACGGTGGACACGTTCGCCTGTGCTGGCTCAGCTCCGCGCCTATCACCCGCGCGATTTGCGCCTTCGTAAACGCCAGTGACACGGCCTGCACCGCCGCCGCGGACTTTGGGCCTTTGCCCAACTCATCCAAGCGCGCCGCCGGGATCTTGACGTCCGATACTGCATTCGCAGCCCCTCATCCTGCTTTGCTTCGAGGCACACTGATTCCGGTCAGATGTCGTTCTATGCCTCACACGCAGAATTTCTGATAGATCCGTTCGGCGGAATTGCCGCCGCTACCCCTTCACCCGATACCGCCGCGACGCCAGCACCCCGCCAACGAACCCGCCCAGGTGACCCTGCCAGCTCACGCCGGGGGTTCCAGGCAATACGCCGGCCACCGTGCCGCCCCACACCACCGCCACCAGCACACTGAGCGCGATACTCGCAAAGCTCCGCGCATACCACCCACTCAGCAGCAGGAATCCGAGGAAGCCGAACACCACACCGCTCGCGCCAACATGGACCGAGCCCGGTGCCCCGATCGCCCACGCCAGCAACCCGGCTCCGAGCATCGAGTACAGCGTCACCGGCAGGAAGTGACGACGATCCCGCAGCATCACCAGCCAGCCGAACAGCAGGAACGGCACCGTGTTGGCAATCAGGTGATTCAGGTCTGCATGCAGAAACGGCGCGACCAGAATGCCGATCAACCCGTCGGTCGTACGCGGTACGATGCCGAACTGCAGCAGCGCGCCGCCCAGCAACG
>JANPFJ010000195.1:0-5156 GCA_031423355.1 Gemmatimonadaceae bacterium
CCGCCGATATCCAGCAGGGTCGCGCCATCACGCAATGATTCCTCAGCGTACCGCAACGCGAGGTCAATCGAGTAGTGCTCGCCACCATCGCTGAAGGAGTCCGGCGTCACATTGCAGATCGCCATGATCTTCGGCTGCGACAGGTCGAGCACCCTGCCACGCAAACGCCACCGCACCGCGACAGCGGCCGGTGGCGTTTGACTCATCTCGTCGTCATCGCGGTCCATTGTGACCGACGATGCGTCGTACCTGCGCGATCACGCCGGCTGGATACCAGGTCCGCCGAGCAGCGGCGGCGCGATCCGCTTTGGCTCCGGTACTACCGCCACGACTGGCGGCGTCACCACCGGCGGCGTGAGGCTCGACGGCGGATCGATCCGCGGCGGCAGGACCTGACCGGCCACCAGCAACCCAATGTCCTCACGCGTCAGCGTTTCGCGCTCCAGCAGATTCTTCGCCAGCGTGTGCAGCAGATCGACGTTCTCCTCGAGCGCCGTCTTCGCGCGCTGATACGCATCCTTGATCACGCGGCTGACTTCCGCGTCCACCAACTGCGCGGTCTTTTCGCTGACTTCGCGCCGGCTGGTCAACTCGCGGCCGAGGAACATCTCCTGTTCGTTGTCGCCAACGAGGATCGGTCCCACCGCATCACTCAGTCCCCACTGCGACACGTACCGACGCGCGATCCCGGTGGCCTGCTGGATGTCACTGCTGGCACCGGTCGTCACATGATCGCGCCCGAAGATCAACTCCTCTGCCGTGCGCCCACCGTAGGCCATCACGAGGCGAGCCTCGATCTGCTCGCGCGTGACGCTCACCCGATCATCTTCCGGCAACGTGAAGGCCACGCCGAGGGCCCGACCGCGCGGCACGATCGTGACCTTATGCAACGGATCGTTGCCCTTGATCTTGATCGCACAGACGGCATGCCCAGCCTCATGATAAGCGGTCAGGCGGCGCTCCTCTTCGCGCATCACGAGCGACTTGCGCTCCGCACCGAGCTGCACCTTGTCCTTCGCTTCCTCGAGATCCACCATGTAGATCTTGTCGTGACCGCGACGTGCCGCCAGCAGCGCCCCTTCGTTGACGAGGTTCGCCAGATCGGCGCCCGCCATGCCAGGCGTCCCCTTCGCCAGGACCCGCAGGTCGACATCATCGGCAATCGGCTTGTTGCGCACGTGCACCCGCAGGATGCCCTCGCGGCCGCGCAGATCCGGCGCATCGACCACGATCTGGCGATCGAAGCGACCCGGGCGCAGCAGTGCCGGATCGAGCACATCGGGCCGGTTCGTGGCGGCGATGAGAATCACCCCTTCGTTCGACTCGAACCCGTCCATCTCCACCAGGAGCTGGTTCAGCGTCTGCTCACGTTCGTCGTGTCCGCCGCCCATGCCGGAACCGCGATGGCGACCCACGGCATCGATTTCGTCGATGAAGATGATGCACGGCGCACTGGCCTTGCCCTGCTCGAACAGGTCACGCACACGGCTGGCGCCAACGCCAACGAACATCTCGACGAAGTCGGAGCCCGACATGCTGAAGAATGGACGGCCCGCCTCGCCAGCCACCGCGCGCGCGAGCAGCGTCTTGCCGGTACCCGGCGGACCAACGAGCAACGCGCCCTTCGGCAGGCGCCCGCCAAGCTTGGTGAACTTCTGCGGATCCTTCAGAAACTCGATGATCTCCTGCAACTCGACCTTCGCCTCATCGGCGCCGGCCACATCAGCGAACGTCACCTTGGGCGTGTCACCGGTGAGCAACTTCGCCTTGCTCTTGCCGAACGAAAACGCCTTGGCGCCACCGGCCTGCATCTGCCGGAAGAGGAAGAGCCAGAAGCCGAACAGCAGCAGATACGGGAGAATGTTGATCAGCACCGACGCGATCGAGGTGCGCGCCTGCTTGGCGCTGACATCCACACCGGCATTGCGCAGCGCCTTCTTGTCCTCGTCGGTGATGTCGCCGACGAGCGCCGCCGAGAAGCGCGTCACGTCCTTGCCGTCCACCGTGATCGGTTGCTTGGTCTCGGCCTGCACCTCGCGCCCTTCGACGACGATCACCTTCTTCAGGTTCCCTCGCGTCAGTTCGCGGTCGTACTGCGTCCAGGTCAGCACCGGCACGTCAGCGTTGCCACGCGACGTCAGCGTGACGAACGTCACCGGGATCAGGATGATCAGCACCCAGAAGGCAAGCGTCTTGGAGAACTTGCCCCAATTGAATCCGCCGCCCTTGTTCGGGCTCGGGTTGTTTGGCATGACGGGCATTACAGCAGACTCGCAATGTAAGGAACGTGACGGAAGCGCTCGGCGTGATCCAGGCCGTACCCGACCAGGAACTCGTGTGGCGCATCAAAACCAACGAACCGCACCGGGTGCGACAGCTCAGTCGCGATGTGTTTGTGCAGCAACGCGCAAATCTCGAGCGACGCCGGTTTCCGCTCACTCAACAGCTTCACGAGGCGCTCCAGCGTACGCCCCGAGTCCACGATATCCTCCACCAGGAGGATGTGCTTCCCTTCCAGTGTCGTCTCCGGATCGTACAACAGGCGCACGACCCCGCTCGAGACCGTGGCATCGCCATAGCTCGAGGCAACAAGAAAATCGACCGCCAGCGGCCGGTGCACCTGACGCACCAGATCACTGACAAAGATGAAGCTGCCCTTCAAGAGCCCAAGCACAAGGAGATCGCCATCCGGATACGCTGCGGTGATCTGGGCACCGAGCTCCTTGCACTTTGCGGCCAGGGCGGCCTCATCAAACACGACGCGCTTGACTGCGCGTCCTTCCAACCGTGGGTCTGCCGCAGACACGTCGCTCACCGCTCCCGTCGTCTCCCGATGACACAGGGTCATCGTGTTGCGCGTCGTTGCGGCACGGCCCTCGTACCCAGACGATCACTTCGCTGATTCGGCGACAACCGGCCCTGCGTCCTCGAGTCTCCGGCGTCGTTCTCTCGACTTAACTTAAGGCTCGACCAAACGTGATGCCGGACGTTTGGGGGGGCGCTGCCCCCCCGCCCGCTGCGCCCGGTTCCAGACGCCATCCATGGCGACCGCTCGACACGACAGCACCACCCGAGAGCGGCATCCACAGGCCCGACTCACGCTTTGTTGTAAACATCGCGACCCGGGCAGTTCCTCGCCGATCCAAAGCGACGCCGACCCGCCCCGCGACCTCCGGCCAGAACAACGACGCCTCCTCGGCCGACGGCAGGCGATGGCGTTCCCTGCGCACGACGATAGAACCGTCGGCCTGCACAATGGGTGCCCAAAAACGATCAGTCGCCTGCGAGACGTCGCTGCGCCAATTCGCCGCCGCCCGTCCGAGTTCCAGCAGCCACTCCCTGAATCCCGGCGTGCCGCGCTCGAGCGCAGGCAGGAGTTCCAGCCGAGCGCGGTTGCGCAGGTGCGCGAGATCCCGGTTCGACGGGTCCTCGAGGAACGGCACTGCGTTTCCCTCGACAAACGCCCGCACGGCGCCGCGGCCAAGATGCAGCAGCGGCCGCAGTGTCGGCCCAGGCGCCAGGAGCCCGGCGAGGCCGCGCACCCCGGAGTGCCGGAGCAGCCGCATGAACACCGTCTCGACCTGGTCGTCTTCCGTGTGCGCCGTTGCCACAGGTGCACCGCAGGCACCTGCCACCGAGTTGAGATAGTCCCACCTGGCCCGCCGCCACGCCGACTCGCGACGCGGGAGCCCCTCGCCGCGACCGATGTGCACTGGTATGCCGCGCGCCGTCGCCCAGTCGTGCACCAGGTTCACCGCGTCGCGCGCGGCGGATCCTGTTCCATGGTCGAAGGTGGCGATCGCGACCAGCGACTCCGGGCTGCTCTCGTAGAGTGCCGACGCCAGGGCCATCGAGTCCGCCCCGCCGGACACCGCCAGCACGGCAGGGTGCGCGAGCGCCACGACCAGCCCCCTCTCGCGCGGGTGCCCGGCGGTCATTAGCATTGCATGCGTACCCTTAACGGTGGAGCTGGCGTGGAGACGAACGGCATTTTTGGCACTCTCTGGATGGGAATCGGGCTCGGCGCCTATTTTCTGGCTCTGACCTGGATCAACGTGCTGCTGGCTTCGTTTCTGACACCGCTTTTCATCGTTCCGATGACCTGGTTGCAGGACAAGATCGTCGCGAAGCCGAATCAGCGCAGTTAGAACTCCGCTGACCTTGCATCGGTACGGCCAAACGGGGCGCTCTTCGCATGAAGAGCGCCCCGTTGTCGTCTGTCCGCCGAGACACGATCCCGTCAGTTTCCGCTCGAGAGCGCCTGCCCGTACACCTCGTGCGCGGGCAGGACGACCCGCTGACCGAGTGTCATCGCCTGGCCGGCAAACTCTGCCAGACCACCGCCGTGATAACCCTCTTCGCGGTGTTCCTTGGTATCGACTCCCGCAAGTTCGTCGGCGAGGGAGATGCGGATCTTCGTGATCGCGTTCACCGCCAGAACGACCGCGGGCGTCATGACTGCCACAAACGCAATCGTGGCCACGACCGCGATGCCCTGAATGCCCAGCAGTCTGGCATTGCCCGCGATCAGTCCGTCCGCTCCGGCGGGGTTGATCACCTTGGTGGCAAAGACCCCTGTCGCCAATGCCCCGACGATGCCCGCCACACCGTGACACGCAAAGACATCGAGGGCATCGTCGATGGCCGTCCTGGCACGCAGTTGAATCGCCGCATACGCGCCGACGGCGCCGACGGCGCCAATCACGATCGCCGAGAGGGGGGACACGAAACCAGCGGCCGGCGTGATCGCCACCAGCCCCGCCACCGCTCCCGTGGCTGCACCAACCGCCGTCGCGTGCCTCGTTCGAATCAGTTCGACTCCAATCCAGGCCAGCAACCCCGCCGCGGCCGACGTGTGCGTGGTGATCAACGCATTCGCCGCGATGCCGTCGGCAGCCAGAGCCGACCCGGCGTTGAAGCCAAACCAGCCGAACCAGAGGATACCGGCGCCCAGCAGGGTGAGCGGCACATTGTGCGGAAGAATCGCGGTACGACCCGCATCATGCCGTCGACCGAGCATCCGCGCGAGAATCACCGCAGCGACACCAGCGCTGATGTGCACGACGGTGCCACCGGCAAAGTCGAGTGCACCGAGCGAGCGCAACCAGCCCCCATCCGCCCAGACCCAATGTGCCAGCGGCACATACACGAGCGCG
>JANPFJ010000196.1:0-2113 GCA_031423355.1 Gemmatimonadaceae bacterium
TCCGTGGGAGAACGTGGCGAAGATGGCCGACCTCGGCCTGCTCGGTATTCCCTGGTCGGAAGAGCTTGGCGGAGCCGGCTTCGATACGACGGCCTTCATCATCGCGATTCATGAACTCGCGAAGGTGTGCGCCAGCCACTCGATCACGATTTCGGCGCACACCACGCTCGGAACGTCTCCGATCGTCTACTTCGGCACCGACGCGCAGAGGCAGCGGTACGTGCCGATGCTGGCGGCTGGCAGGGTGCTTGGTGGATTCGGGCTGACGGAGCCAAATGCCGGCAGTGATGCCGGCGGCACACAGACGACGGCGGTCAGGAAGAACGGGCATTATGTACTGAACGGTACCAAGCGATTCATCACGCACGCCGGTGTCGGTGAAGTCTTCATCGTGACGGCCGTCACCAATCCCGAGGCAGGTACGAAGGGCATCAGTTCCTTCATCCTCACCAAGGAGACCACCGATCTGGCCGCGGCTCGCGCGGTCGGTGTCGGGCATGACGAATCCATCGTGGCCATGCCGGGATTCCGGGCAGGGAAGAAGGAGGACAAGCTTGGTTGGCGAGCCAGTGACACGCGTGAGCTGATCTTCGAGAACGTCGAAGTGCCCGCTGAAAACCTGCTCGGAACGGAAGGCAACGGATTCGTCAACTTCATGAAGACGCTCGATGCCGGCCGGATCGGGATCGCGGCGCTCGCCCTGGGTGTTGCGGAGGGTGCCTTCGAAGAGGCCCGGAAGTACTCCATCGAACGGAAACAGTTCGGCCAGTCGATCGTGAACTTTCAGGGCGTCTCGTTTCAGCTCTCCGACATGGCCACGGAGATCGAGGCCGGCAAGCATCTCACGTACCACGCCGCGATGCTGGCGCAGCAGGGCAAGCCGTACGGCAAGGAGGCGGCGATGGCCAAGCTGTTCTGCTCCGAACTGGCGATGCGCGCCACACTGAAGGCGATTCAGATCCACGGTGGCTACGGCTACACCAAGGACTATCCGGTTGAGCGCTTCATGCGCGATGCCAAGATCTGCGAAATCGGCGAGGGAACATCCGAGATTCAGCGGCTCGTCATCGCGAGGCACCTGGTCAAGGAAATCACGGGGTGACCGACAGTTCGCAAACGCTGGTGCAGCGAATCAGGGTGCCATTGGGCTTCCTCTTCGGCATCGCCTTTCTCTGGTTCGCGCCACGCTACACCACGCCCAACCGGCTCGTGCTCGGCGGCCTCATCGCGTTCGCCGGGGTGCTGCTCAGGGCCTGGTCGACCGGACACATCGTGAAGAACCAGGTGCTGACGACGACCGGCCCATACGCCCATACGCGCAATCCGCTCTACGTCGGGAGTTTTCTGCTGGCGCTCGGTTTTGCGATCGCGGCTCACTGGGTGGCTGTGGTGCTCGTGATAGCGTTCTGGGTCGCAGTCTACGGTCCGACGATCGCGCGGGAGCGGGAGTTCCTCCGCAAACTCTACGGCGCCGCGTATGCAGAGTACGAGGCCAATGTTCCCGCATTTCTGCCGCGGCTCACTCCATGGTCCGGCCCGCCCGGGGCCGACCGCTCCGCTGGCTTCAGCGTGCCGCTGTACCTGCGCCACAACGAATGGCAGGCCGGTCTCGGATTCCTCGGAGTGCTGCTGTGGCTGGTCTTCAGCCCGTTCAAATAGACAGGGACGATGAATGCGGTGGAATCTGCCACTGTGACAGTTTGATCACGAATGGGGTGCCGTCGGGCATCGCGCCTCGATAGGCTTCCCACGTGGTGAGGCGCGCCTGAGTGCGCTGCGCCCGATCGCTGGTGCGGAGCGACCCCCGTGCCGGTGCGCTCGACCCCGGTTTGCAGAGACGCTGGAGTGGCGGCGTCCGGTGGACTGGGCCGTACTCGTTTCACCGGTCACCGCTGTGTGACCACCGGTCGCAGTTGAACTCGCAGTGCCGCAACGTCATGCGGGCGGGCAACGCTGATTCGACCGGGTGAGGCGCGTAGTGCGGCAGACGCTGGTGGCTGGTGCGCGTCCGCGTATCGGTCAGTTCTCACGTAGGTCAGCCCACGGGCTGCGTGTGCGAGGGGTCGCCATACGCGGTGCCGCGAGGCGTGCATGAAGCGTGACATCCTGATCA
>JANPFJ010000197.1:0-6002 GCA_031423355.1 Gemmatimonadaceae bacterium
GGTGATCCCTTGCGTGAAGTAGCGATCAGTCGCCGTGAAGAAGTCGTTGTCGTACGCGAGCCGCCAGTACGAGGCAGCGCCGACGTCACGCTCGACACCGGCGGTGGATACCGCCTGCGCCACAGCAAAACGGGCCGCGACGGAAAACAGGATGACGAGCGGGAAGAATCGGCGCATGCCACAGCTACGTCACCGCCCGGCAACCGGATTGCTTCTCAGGCTCCGCCCGGTGTGTGCGCGGCTTCGCTGACCGTCATGAAGCGTCACGCGCCCATTCACGATCACCAGCGAAATGCCGACCGGATACTGGAATGGATGCTCGAAGGTGGCCATGTCCAAGATGCGTCCCGGGTCGAAGACCACGATGTCCGCGGCGTTCCCCACCGCAAGACGACCCCGATCCGCGAGTCGGACCCGATCTGCGGGCACGGATGTCATCTTCCGGATTGCCTCCGCAAGCGTGAGCACCTGGCGCTCGCGGACGTATCGTCCGAGCACGCGCGGGAAGCTGCCGGCACCCCGCGGATGCGGACTGCCGCGTCGGGTTGGCCCGTCGATCGCAAACGCGCCGCCGTCGCTGCAGACCATGCCGAACGGATGTGACAGGATCCGCTCGAGGTTCTCTTCGCTCATCGCAAAGCCCGCCATGTCGACGCGACCGCGATTGCGTTCGAGCAACGCGATGGTCGCCTCGTAGGGCGCTACGCCGACACTTCGCGCCCAGGCGCCGAGGCGCTTGCCCTGGACGTCACGGTCCACCGGCGAAGTGACGCTCGTGATCTGAACGTTGTCCCAGCCGCCGATCAGGTCGACCTTCGCCAGTGTTTCCACCTCGATCCGCGCCGCGGTGCCAGGGGTTCGGAGTCTCGCCAGGAATGCCGAGGTTCCGCCGTCGCGGCTCCACACCGGGAAGAGGTTGGTGAGGCCGGTGGCGTAGGCGAGATACGGGTACCGGTCGAACGCGACATCGACACCACCGCGGCGCGCTGCCTCGATCTGATCGAACACCGCCGGCAGGCGGCTCCAGTTGCGCGGGCCCTGCGTCTTCAGGTGCGATATCTGCAGTCCACAGCCCGCCCCACGCGCCACCGCGATCGACTCGGCGATTGCTTCGAGCAAGCGATCATCCTCGTTGCGCATGTGCGTGGCGTAGGCCAACCCGCGTGCTGCCAGCGGTTGGCAGAGCGCGATCAGCTCGTCGGGTCGGGCAAACGCCCCTGGCGTGTACTCGAGACCAGAGCTGGCACCACAGGCACCATCGAGCAGCGCGCGCCGCACCATCGCCACCATCGTGCGCAGTTGCGTCGCGGTTGGCGGTCGGTCGGCGTTCCCCACGACCTCGCCGCGCACGCTGCCGAGTCCGATCATCGAGGCCACGTTGACGGCCGGCCGGAGTCGGTCGAGTCGCTGAAAGAGCGCCGCAAAGCTGTTGGCAGCAGTGCCCGTCGCGCGTGAGCTGCCGTCAGCGCCGACGACGATCGTGGTGATCCCCTGCCGCACAACCGACTCGGCGCGCGGGTCGGCGGCCAGCGAGGAGTCGCCGTGCGAATGGATGTCGATGAAACCTGGTGCGACGGCCAATCCGCGCACATCGATCTCCGTCTGGCCGACCTGCGGCAGCGCGGCACCGATGGCAACGATGCGATCCGAGACAATCGCGACATCGGCCTCGCGGCCCTCGGTGCCCGTGCCGTCGAAGACGGTGCCGCCACGCAGGATGAGATCCGCGGTCGGCTGCTTCGACAACTGCGGTGCGCGGCGCAGCTCCGAGACCGCCGTGACGGCGGCACTCATCGTCACGAGGAAGGACCGCCGGGAGGTGGTCATGCCACGCCCCGGCACCGCCGGTCACTTCGGCTTGACGTCGTCAAACTCCATCTGATAGATGTCGTCGATGTGCGTGCCTGGCGGGAGCATCAAGAGGTCGTTGATGTACCCGGTCTGGAGGTCATAGACCCAGCCATGCAGATGAATTCCATGGTCCGTCTGCCATGCGTGCTGCACGAAGGACGTTTCCGCCAGCTTCCAGACCTGCTCCTGGACATTCAGTTCGACCAGCCGGCGCAGGCGCTTGTCCGGGTCGGCCACGCCGTCGAGTTCGTGGCGGTGGATGCGATACACGTCCTTGATGTTGCGCAGCCACTTGTTGATCAAGCCGAGATGCTTGTGGGAGAGCGCATTCTTCACGCCGCCGCAGCCGTAGTGGCCGCAGACGATGATGTGCTTCACCTTCAGCACCTCGACCGCGTACTGCAACACGCTCAGCATGTTGAAGTCGGTGTGGATGACCTGATTCGCGATGTTGCGGTGCACGAACAGCTCACCGGGCTCCGTGCCGGTCACATCCTCGGCGGGCACCCGGCTGTCGGAACAGCCGATCCAGAGAAACTCCGGCTGCTGGTCGTCGGCCATGCGGCGGAAGTAGTCCTCCCGGACGTTGAGCTTGTCCTGGACCCACGCCTTGTTGGCCAGGAGCAGCTTCTTATAGGACTCCATTCGTCCGTCTCCGCTTGCGGTAGTTTTGCGACTTGTTGTGGAACTGCTTGAATTCGATCGAGATCTGCTTGTGCCTCGCCCCTTCCGTGAAGTCGGTGATGACGTCGTACAAGTCATTGTCGATGAAGATGGCCTTCGTGCCATCCACGATGAGGCTCGACTGTGCCGGGAGCGATGCCAGCTTGGTCTTCAACTCGGACTTGTTGACGAACGACGCATCCTTGTTGAACCGAAGCAGGTACATCGTCTCCTGGTTCACCAGTGTGAACGCCGAGTGATGATTGGTCCGGATGACGAAGACCACGCCGAAGACCACGCCGATCAGGACGCCAATCAACAAGTCGGTGAAGACGATCGCGACCACCGTGACGATGAACGGGATGAACTGATCGAGGCCGGCCTTCCACGAATCCCGATACAGCACCGGCTTGGTGAGCTTGTACCCGACCATCAGCAGCACGGCCGCCAGGCTGGCCAGAGGGATCTTGTTCAGCAGACCGGGAATGGCGACCACACAGACAAGGAGCAGCAGGCCGTGAATGAACGCCGACCACCGTGTCTTCGCGCCCGCGTAGACGTTGGCTGAGCTGCGAACGATCACCGCCGTCACCGGCAATCCGCCGACCAGTGCCGCTGCGATGTTTCCCACGCCTTGCGCCATCAGTTCACGATCCGGATCGGAAATTCGGCGCTGCGGGTCCAGCTTGTCCGACGCTTCGAGGGAGAGCAGCGATTCGATGCTGGCCACGACCGCCAGTGTCAGCCCGGTCGTGTAGATGCGGCGGTCTGTCCATCGGGACCAGTCGGGGCTTGCCAGCTGTGCCAGCAGATCCGCGGGGCCACCCGCCGGCAGCGTGACGAGGTGACCATCCTCCGCGCGCAGGAAGAAATCCGGCGAGACGGTGCGGAAGAGTTCATTCAGCGTGATGCCAACGGCCACCACGATCAACGCGCCGGGAACCATCGTCAGCGACTTTCGAGATTTGACCCACTGCGACTCCCACGCCAGCAGAATCGCCAGCGAGACGATCGTGATGACGATCGCCTCACCATTCGCCGACACCACCGCGTCCGCGATATCCGACAGTGTCGTCGAGGCGCCGTCCGCCGAGCGGAAGAAGTCGAAGTCGCCCTCGTATCCCTTGTCGCGGCCAAGCGCGTGCGGGATCTGCTTGAGGATGATGACCACCCCGATGGCCGCCAGCATGCCCTTGATCACGGCGTTGGGGACATAGTTGGCAATGCTGCCGGCGCGTAGCACACCGAACAACAGTTGCGCCACGCCCGCCACCAGCACCGCCAGCAGAAATGCCGGGAACGAACCCAGCGACTGAATCGCCGTCGCCACGATCACCGCCAGTCCGGCGGCCGGCCCGCTCACGCTCACCGATGACGAGGAGAGCAGCGAGACGATCAGGCCACCGATCACCCCGGAAATCACCCCGGAGAAAAGTGGTGCGCCCGAGGCAAGCGCGATGCCAAGGCAGAGCGGCAGCGCAACCAGAAAGACCACGAGTCCAGCCGGCGCGTCCTGCGCGACGGACATCTGGCCGAGTCGAAGTGAAGTGGACGATTCAGGAACGGTTGGCATGCGTGGTCTCAGGACATGGAAGAGCGAACCGCGTTACAATGGCACGGTGTAACGCCTCGCGCTACCGATGCCCGGCTCGCCGCGCGAGATGCTGCCACGGGCGACAACTGACCAGCCGCACTCCTCCGGTGCCATTCACATGAATCGACGTGACTTTCTGCAGCACAGTGCCGTACTCGGCGCACTGCCGCTCGCATTCCGGACACCGGCGCCAGCGAGCCGGCATATCAACGGGACACGACTGAACGGCTGGCTGACGGCGTTTGACTCGATCGGCCGGACGCCCGGCGGGATCAATCGCGTGGCGTACTCCGACGCCGATCTTCTCGGACGCACCTTCACACTCGACCTGTTCCGGCAGTCAGGGCTCACCGCACGCATCGATGCGGCGGGCAACATCATCGCGCGCGTCCAGGGCACGTCCACGGCCCTGCCTCCGATCCTGATCGGCTCCCATGTGGATTCTGTTACAAACGGGGGCAATTATGACGGGCCGGTCGGAAGCTTCGGTGCAATTGAAGTTGGACGCACGCTGCTCGAACAGCAGATTCGCCTGCGGCACCCGGTCGACATCGTCGTCTGGCAGAACGAGGAGGGGGGTACCATCGGCAGCAAGCTGGCGATCGGCGCACTGACGGATACGGACCTCGACAAGACGGCACGCTCCGGCAAGACGATCCGTGAGGGCATCGCGCTCACGGGGGGCAACGTCGCGCAGCTGGCGACTGCGGTGAAACACCGTGGCGATATCGCCTGCTACCTCGAGCTGCACATCGAGCAGGGCGGCATTCTCGAGAAGGCCGGCATGCAGATTGGTATCGTCGAAGGCATCGTCGGGCTGCGATGGATCGAGGTCACGATCACGGGTGCGGCGAATCACGCCGGTGCCACACCGATGGATCAGCGACAGGATGCGATGCTCGCGGCAGCGAAGTTCACCGTCGCCATCAACGACGCCATCCGTGCGGTCCCCGGTCGTCAGGTCGCCACCGTTGGCCGCCTGGTGCCGTCACCGAACACAACGAACATCATCGCAGCCGAGGTCGTGATGACCATCGACCTGCGCGATCTCGATGAAGCGACGCTGGCGACGTTCAATGCCAGGTTCGAAGCGCTCGGGCGCGAGATCGGGGTGGCGACGCAGACGACGTTTGCGTTCCGTGCCCTCGTCAACAGCGAACCCGCGATCGCCGACCCGCGGGTGATGCAGTGGATCACGGCGAGCACGGATGGCCTGGGGCTCAGCCACATGCGAATGCCGAGTGGCGCGGGCCACGATGCGCAGGAAATCGCACGGATCGCCCCAATGGGAATGATCTTCATCCCGAGTGTGGGTGGGATCAGTCACTCCCCGCGCGAGTTCTCGAGGCCGGAGGACATCGTCCGCGGTGCCGATGTGCTGTTGAACGCGGTACTGGCCGCGGACCGGGGCTGACATCATCAGCGGAATCGTCGCGTCGTGTCATGCCGACGCGACGATCTCCTTGCCCCGACGGTACGCGCGCACGCCAGCCGTTGTGTCATGCATCAGCAACAGTGCATCCGACCGACCGAACTGCCGTAACAGGTCCAGCATCATCGGCGCCTCGCCACTCCAGGGATATCCGAACACGACGTCGAAGTCGTCGAGCGCCATGCCCAGCTCGAGATACCCTGATGCCCCTTCGCCCGTGGTGGCGGAAAACTCGTTGGCGACGGGCGACCGCCACCGGTAGCCCGCTGGCAGAAAGCTTCCGGTCACGAAGCGCGCCCGCGAATCGAATCGGGTGGCCAAGCGCTCGGCCGACCGGACCAGCGTCGCGTCGATCTCGATGCCGAACGCCTCAAAGCCGAGGAGGTCGGCCATGATCGTGATCACGCCAGTGGCAGAGCCCCATTCGAGGAACCGGGCTCCTGGTGACCGGAACCGGACCAG
>JANPFJ010000198.1:0-2075 GCA_031423355.1 Gemmatimonadaceae bacterium
CGAGCCGCGTGCTGCGGCCACCAGAATCGCCGGAAAGACGCCGCCGGTGACGATGTAGAATATGCTGGAGTGGGTGCGACTGGGGAACGTGTAGTCGGTGATCGCAATCGCGGCCATCGTCGCCAGCACGCCGCTGCTGACGATGAAGATATTCGCGTACAGCGACGATCCCTCGGCACGGTTTTGTGCAGCCGCTGCCATCGCCTGTGCGCCGACGAGAATTCCGGCGATACCGATCAGCAGCACGACGTGCGGCGGGCTGAGAATTTCGACGTCGAGCCCGTACGCGTTGTGCCACCAGTCGTCGAACGGCGCCGAAGTGAGCATCGCGAAGGCACCCCAGATGCAGATCCAGCCACCGATGGGACCGGTGAAGTACCGCCACAGGCGGACGCTGTCGGTGCCTTTCGCGTCGTCGCTCCGCCAGAACGATTCCCAGAGCACCCGAATCCCGCACGACAGGCCGGCGAGTGTGCCGCCGAAGTAGACCGCCATGTGCGCCGGCGTCCAGAAGGTGTCGCGGCCGATGGTGCGGTGCCACGAGATGTCCCAGACAATGCCGATCAGGATGCTGGTGGCACCGAGGACGACCGCCGTCAGGTGCAGCGGCAGGTCACGGGCGGGCGCCGAGGTGCGGGAGCTGGCGGCGGGGGTGACGAGGGAGGTGGCCATGGGCGCAGGGCGGGTTGGGGGCGACGGAGCGCTGATGCTGAAACCTACGTTCACGACCGGCCTGGGTTCCACTGGGGCGACACCGTGGTAAAGGACCGGGGGCGCACCGGGGGGAGCACTACCGCAGCGCACCGAGCGGCATGCGCAGCCGGTGGTTTGCGCGGCTGTCACACGAGAAACCCCATCCTGCAGCCGGATCACGCGCTTCCCGCAGGTCGCGTTCTCCACGGAGTGCGCGACCGGAATGATGGTGGTGCCTCGTGCATTCAGTCGGGCAAACAGCTCCATGACCTCGTGCGCCCGCGCCGCGTGGAGGTTGCCGGTGGAGATCATGGTCTGAGCGGCGAGGGCTGCGCAGGACAACGTGCAGGCAGGCGCAAAATGCACGCACGGCGAGACGGTTTCGGACGATGGGGTCGCCTGAGCTACGGTTGCCGCCCAATCTCCCGTAGCCGACCCTTTGCCTCATCGTTCGCCGGATCACGGCGGCTCGCTTCCCGGAACGCGGCCTCGGCGGCCGTTGTATCTCCCTTGATCAGCATCACGGTTCCGCGGGTGACAAACATCGCGATACCGGCGGGATACTTCTCTTCGTTCAGTCGAAGCATCGCCAGCGCTTCGTCAAACTTCTTGGCACGCGCCAGACGGAAGGCGGCGCTATTGAGGGAACCTTCACGGAAATCGTACGCATCGCTGCCGTAGTATTGCTGCCAGAGCGCCTTATAAGTGCGCACGGCGGAATCCACGCCGGCCGTTGTTGCCGCCTCGGTCATGAACGTGGCCAGTGTCATCGGCCGGCTGAGGCCGTGGTGGCAGGTGGCGCAGGTCACCTGCAGGCCATTGGTGGCGCGTCCAGGCAGTGTCTGGAGTCGGGTGTTGATATCCTCGACCATCCGCATCATTTCGCGTGCGACGAGTTTGGTGCGCTTCTCGTCGCTGGCAAAGTCGAAAGTCGAGAGCGGTTTGCCTTCCTCGCCAACGTGGCAGTGGGTGCAACGGACTCCGAGGTCAGCGGAGAAGTTGCGCATTCGTCCGATGACCGCCTGCACGGGGGTGGTCAGGGGAATGACCTTGGTATTCCGCAGCGAGTCCGGCGGGAAACGCCCCGGTGCCTGGGCGACTCCGAAATCCGCAGTTGCGATCAGGCCCAGAGCACAAAGTAGCGCGCGCATGTCAGTCTCGCGTTGGTTGCAGTTGATCAGACCCGCCAGATTCGAACGAATCTGAGGCCAGTGAACTGGCGCACGGTAGGGCCGGTCCGGCTGGTCGCCAAACTCTGACAATACCTCGTTCGCGAACCACCGGGTGCGCGCTCCTCAATCGGCCCGCAACGTGATCGCCGGATCCACCATCGCCGCGCGCCGTGCCGGCGCGAACGTCGCCAGCGCCGCCACGGCAATCAG
>JANPFJ010000199.1:0-4712 GCA_031423355.1 Gemmatimonadaceae bacterium
CAGCGGCGAGGCGCGCGTCGGCGGCTCGATCACACCGGCGTGGTTCCGGCAGGATCTGTCGGACCTGCCGCTGCGGAAGTCACTGGCGGATGTGATTCAGGAGCATCGGCCGACCTGGAGTCGCGGCGCGGTGCAGAATCACCTGGGCTCGTTCGGCTTCAGCGGAGACGAAGTGTTCCGCGAGATTCACACGCTCAGCGGCGGCGAACGGGCGCGGATGGCGTTGGCTCGGATGACGCTGGCGAAGGCGAATCTGCTGGTGCTCGACGAACCCACCAACCACCTCGACGTCGAGAACATCGAGGTGCTCGAAGATGCGCTCGATGAGTACGAGGGGACGGTGTTGCTGGTGAGTCACGACCGGGCGTTTCTGCGGACAGTGGCGACGCGGGTGTGGTCGTTCGAGGGGAACCGTTTGGTGGACTTCGATGGGCCGTTCGAAGAGTGGGAGGCGGACCGGGCGCGACGGGGGGCGGTCAAGCGCTGAGGCATGACCGCGCAGCGGGGCCGGCTGCACAACGTTGGTCCCTGGCCGCGATGCCATCGTCGTCGGTGCCCTGCGTGCTGCGTGTCCCAGCTCGCCCCCTCACGGCAACCGCATCGCCACCAACGACGTGCTCGCCCCCGCGCCCGTCGCAAACACCACGTACTGCTTCCCCTTGTGAAGGAACGTCATCGGCACCGCCGTCGTCCGTGACGGAATCTCCACCGCGCCAACCTGCCGCCCCGTCGCCTTGTCCACCGCAAGCAGTTGCGGCTTCGCATTCGGCACACCACCACCACGACCGGTGCCGTAGATCACGAGAGTCTTCGTCACCATGATCTGTGCCTGCCCCCCCGCCGCCCGCGGCGGCAGCGTCACACCGGCGAACAACGGATCCGTGCTCTTCACCGGCACGAACCCGCCGTTCGGCACCCACCACTTCTTGTCGCCAGCGTTCATGTCGTACGCCGTGATCCCGCCCAGCTCCTTCGGCTTCAGAATCGAGACGCCACCGAGCACCGAGGCATTGGCCCGCCCCTCGAACCCACCGCCACGCGCCGCCGGCGCGGTGTAGCCAGGCGGCGGAGCCACCGCACCGATCAAGCCGCAGTTGTCGCGTGGTGAGCTGTACCGGAATTCACTGCACGGATCCTTCTGCAGCCCGATCGTCGACAGTCCGCTCAACGATGCGACATAGATCATCCCGGTCTCCGGGTCCACTGCGGCGCCGCCATCGATGTTCACTCCACCCGACGCACCAGGCGCATACCACGAGCAGCGCAGCCCGGTCTTGCTCGCGCCATCTGTGGTGACCGCCGGAATGAAGTACGGACCCATCCGGCACTTCTTCGCCATCGCCATTGCCGAGTCACGGATCGCCGGCGTGTAGTCGATGATGTCGCTCTCCAGCAACCCCTGTTGCGAATAAGGTGCGGGGCGGCTGGGAATCGGCTGCGTGGGCGAGGTCTTCTCGTCGGGGATGTCGCTCTGCAACACCGCCGTTTCGACGATCGGCCAGATCGGTTCACCGGTCGCGCGATCGAAAGTGTACAGCCACCCCTGCTTGGTGCTCTGGGTGATTGCCTTGCGACGCAGACCGTTCACGGTGATGTCGATCAGGTTCGGCGCCATCGGGGTGTCGTAGTCCCAGATGTCGTGATGCACCATCTGGAAGTGCCACTTCCGCTTGCCGGTACGCGCGTCGAGAGCAACGAGCGAGTTGCCGAACAGGTTGTTGCCCGGGCGATGCCCGCCGTATTCGTCCATCAACGGCATGCCGACGGGGATGTATACCAGCCCCAACTCCGGATCGGCGGAGTACGTCGCCCAGGCGTCGTTCTTGCCGACACCCTCCGTGCCGATCTTCGATCCGCGCTCCCACGTCTCGGCGCCGAACTCGCCCGGCTGCGGCACCAGATTGAACTTCCACATCTGTCGGCCCGTGCGCACATCGAAGCCGCGGATGAAGCCGGGAATGTTCCGGACGCGGATCGGGTAATAGCCGTGAATCGACGAATTGCCGACGACGATCATGTCATTGACCATGATCGCCGGCGAACTGGCGGCGATCTGGCCGTTCACGGGATCGATGCCGACGGTGCCGTCAGCACCCATCTTCTTCACCGGGTCCCACGTCTCACCGGGTTTTGCCTTGCGCGCCGGTGCGGCGTCGGAGATGACCAGTGATCCCGAGTCGTCCACCGCCAGCGGCACCAGCGGATACCCAAGCCCCTGCTGCAGATCGACCACGCCGTTGGTGCCGAACCTTGGATCGGGACGACCGGTCTTTGCATCGAGCGACACCATGTGATAGCCCGGCGTCACAACGATCACGCGCTCCTCGCGCCCATCGGTCCAGTACGTCGGGCCGCGACCGGCGAACTGCCGCGGCGCCTTCTGCCAGCGAATGCCTTCCTCGAGGCGATACATCCACAGCGTTTCACCCGTCTCCGGATCGATCGCCATCACACTGCGGCGTGTCGTGGCGACGGTGAACAGGCGGCCGTTCGCATACAGCGGTGTGGTGCGATAGTACTCATCCGGTCCGAACGTGCCGGCATTCCACTGCCACGCCATCTGCAGCGTGTTGAAGTTCGATGCGTTGATCTGGTCAAGTGGCGAGTACCGCGTGCTGTGCGCGTCGCCTCCCCAGTAACGCCACTCGCCGGGCGCGTTGCCTCGCACCAGTCCCGCCATCACCGGGGCGGTACCGCCCGGCGCGCTGATCGGTCGCGGCTGCGGCGCGCTCATCGCGCGTACGGCCTGCGCATGCAGCGGCGCGGCGAGTGTCAGCGCCAGTGTCGTCGCACAGGCGACGAGTGGTACGGCGACGGCGAAGAGTCGGGTCTTCATCGACGGTTGCTCTGGGTGGAGGGAACGGCGCGAACGGAGTCGAGACGGATTCGGTGCAGCGCGACCGAGTCCGCAGCAAGTGACTCGGCACCGGCAGGCATGCCATTCATGCGCAACAGATAGGCGAGGGCGAGCGCATACTCGTCATCACTCATGGAACCGGGTTCGTTCTTGGGCATCTCGCGACGCAGGTAGCCGAACAGTTCGTCCAGCGGCCGGCCGAACCACTTGGCGCGGAACGGAGCGCCGGTGTGTACCGTGGGCGTGTGACAGCTGCGGCAGAACGTGGCGAAGACATCGGCGCCCTTGGTCGCCTGCGCGGTGGTGTAGACACCATCCATCGTGGTGCGTGCGGTGTCGGCGGCCACCCGCGTTCCGATCTGCAACGGGCTCACGGCCGGGTGCATCGTGGCGCGCACCGCGTACACGGCCGCTCGGTGCGTCGGCGTGGCTGTCGGCCGCGCGCGGGTCGGCACGCGGTGCAATTCAGCGTACGCCATGGTAACCAGCGCGATCGGAGCGACGAAACGGACGGCAGCAGACACGTGACAGGGAGCGGAGTTCGGCCAGTGGGACACGTCGGGGCGGTCAGGACCGTCGCGGGATGCGGAGAATCTGTCGCATTGC
Source organism: Gemmatimonadaceae bacterium (assembly GCA_031423355.1). Classification (GTDB taxonomy): domain Bacteria; phylum Gemmatimonadota; class Gemmatimonadetes; order Gemmatimonadales; family Gemmatimonadaceae; genus JACMLX01. The sequence continues at coordinate 3,464 of JANPFJ010000199.1, forward strand.
GAGCGCCACGGCCAATACGACGGCGGCCAGCAGCGCGACCCGCATGGCGGCAAGTGCCAGACTGCCGTCGAAGGCCGGCCAGGCCAGACTGCCACGATGCTCCGCCAGCGCCGCACCGCGTTCGGTCATCCAGTGCCACGCGGTGTGGGCCACCAGCACCGAGCCCACGATCGTGATCAGCCGCTCGCGGCCAGCGCCGGCATATCGCCGCGCCAGCCAGAGCAGGGGCAGGGCGGACAGCAGCACCGCCAGCTGGCCGATCTCGACCCCGATATTGAACGCCGCCAGCGCGCTGATGAGGTTCCGACCGGCGAACTGCAGGGTCTCACCGAGCGCAAACGAAAAACCGAACCCGTGAATCAGGCCAAAGCCAAATGCGATCGGCCAGCGTGATGCCAGCCGCTCCTCGGGCAGCACGATGTTCTCGAGCGTGAGCCAGACGATCGACGCCGCGATCAACGTCTCCACCAGCGGCGGGAACCAGAGTGCTGTCGGCGCAACGCCGAGGGCGGCACCTCCGAGGGTCAACGAATGCGCGACCGTGAATGCCGTCACGATTGTCACGAGCGACCGCCAGTTGCGCAGCGGCAGCACCAGGCAGAACACGAACAGCAGGTGGTCGATCCCGCCTAGAATGTGCTTGAAGCCGACGGTGAGGAACTGCGCCGAGGTCTGGTACCAGCGCGGGTCCAGCACGACGGACTCGGGGTTGCCCGTGTACGTCAGCGCGCGTTCGCTCCCGTCGCTCGCGATGATGCGCAGTACGCTGCTGGTCCGGATGCCGAGGTGCGCGAAGTCCGGATGCAGCACCAGCTGCGCGCCGGCCGCGGGGAGCGTGTACGCCAGCGCGACGTCGAAAAAGGTCTGTTGCCAGTGAATGCGCACCGAGTCGAGCGGCGGCCGTTGAAAGCCGGCGCGCGCACCGCTATAAGTGTCGAAGGTACGATCGTTCGGCAGCACGATGCGTGTGCCTGTGATCTGCGGTGCACCGAGTGCACGACCGTCGGCAGTGATCGACACACTGTTGGCAATCCAGAGCTGTGCCGCCTCAGGCAGCAGCGCGCGCACCCGCACCAGATCGAGCGACCCGTCGTCCCGCAGCGGAAAATCGACGTCGCGCATCGCCTCGAGCGGCACACGAACCAGAAGCCTGAGAATCCTGCCGTCCTGTTGCACGAACGCGCGCACCGCCACACGTTCCGGAATCTCGTGCGCCATGGCTCGGCCGGCCGTCATGACAGCGAAGAGC
>JANPFJ010000200.1:0-7255 GCA_031423355.1 Gemmatimonadaceae bacterium
TCTTCATGTGGCGGAAGCACTTCAACAGCCCGACGATGTACGAGGTCATGGGTGACCTGCAGATTCATGATCTTGGCAAGCTCCGCTTCGGCTGGACCGCCTTCTGGGGCTACACCACGTTCGCCCAGCTGCTGATCATCTGGTACGGCAACATCGGTGAAGAGACACACTTCTTCCGCCTCCGCCTGATCGATCCGTGGCTCCCGATCTCGTTCGCGGTGCTGATGCTGGTGTTCGTGGCACCATTCCCCGGACTGATCTCGAAGGGCGCCAAGATGTTCATTCCGACGAACATTCTCTTCGGCGTCGCTTCGTTGCTCGGCACCTATCTGCAGCGCTACATCGAGGTGTATCCGTCGCTGTATGGGGTACCGACCGACGGCGCTCCGTTCGGATGGCAGGAGCTGGGCATGGCCGCGATGTACTTCGGCCTCTGGATCACCTGCTACGTGCAGTTCTTCGAGGCGTTCCCGCGCCTGCGCATCAGCTGGATGACGTCGAAGTACCGCGATGAAATGCAGATCCCGGTCGACATCCGGACGATGGAGCCGCTGCCGGCGCACGAGTAGTTCGCGTCGACGGCAAGGTTCTGGTTGGGTCGGGCGCCACGGCACGTGTCGGCGCCCGACATCCAGGGGACTTGAAGCCGACCACTGATTTTGCTATCCTGTATTGACGTTGTCGAGTACAAGTGTGCGGGGGTCTAGCTCATCTGGTAGAGCAATTGCTTTGCAAGCAATAGGTGCGGGGTTCGAGTCCCCGGACCTCCATGTAGTCCGAGCAACGACCCCGAACAGGGGTCGTTGCCGTTTGTAGGCTAGCGCCAGTCGCGTGAGACGGTCCATTCGTCGGTTCGCGTCACTTCTGCGGCCACGCGGTCGTGCCTCTTGCGGCGAAACGCACCGGTCAGCGCGCGACCAGCAAGGACGCCTGCGGCAAGCGACACACCAATCAGCGCGACCTTGAACGCCGTCTCGACACCCGTGACCACCTTCTGCTGCGAGAAGCTCGTCACGCTGCGCAACCCGATGCTTCCCGGCACCAGGATCAGCAGCCCCGGTACGATGGTGACTATCGGTGTGGTGTCGCGCCGACGGGCGATGAAAGTGCTGCCGGCGCTGACCATCAGCGCGCCGAGGAACGCGCCCAGTTCTTCGCCCAACGCGCGTCCCGCAAATCGTGACGTGAGATAGGCAGCCGAGGCCGAGAGGACGATCCATGGTGCTTCCTTCCGGTCCGCCTGCAGCAAGACGGTGAAGCAGAGCGGTGCGAGCAGCACGCCGATGCCTTCCACCCACCAGGGCATCGCGCTGTTGGTCACGTGGAGCAACACCTGATGCGCTACCAGCCAGTCACCCACACCGGCACCCAGCTTGGTGCCGAGCGCGACGCCGAATCCAAGTCCGAGGAACGTGACCAGCGCACCGCTCAGGCGCGCCGTGCCGCTGGCGAGGTGTCGCGTGGAGAGTTCGATCAAGCCGGTGGTGAACATCATGCCCGGGAGCAGGACGACCAGACCGGCAACGGTGATCGCGTACCCCGCGCCGCTGTCGATGAGTGCCGCGAAGAGCTGGGCCACGGCAGCGATGATGAACGCACTCAGCGGCTCGGTGATGTCAGCCCACGCGCTGTGCGCCTTGGTGCGGGTCACGATCTGTCCGCACACCAGGCCGACGAAGGCGGCACCCGCCATGTCCCACAGGCGGACGTGCAGGAAGCTCGCAACCGCCACCGAGACCAGCACGAATGCCAGTTGCACGGCGCCCTGCCCCCAACGCGGGGGCTCGCCGAGCAATCGTTCGATGCGGAGCGAGCCGTCGACGGGGCCAAGGGTCCCATACATCACGTCGCGTGCAATACGGTCGAGGCCCGACAGGTGTCGCAGGTTCGTCGAACCAGGCTCGGCGCGGATCAGGTGCGTGCGCTGGGCGTCAGGTGGCCCGAATGCCGCCATGATCGACGTCGGCGTGGAGAAGAACTGTGCCTCGAGGCCCAGCTTGCGCGACACGTCCGACAGGGTCGCCTCCAGCCGATGGGCTGAAAACCCGGCATTGTGCAACGCGCGCGCCAGCCGGAGGATGAAGCCGACGGCGTCGCTGCTGCCGAGCGTGGCGGATCCTGGTGCCGAGTGTGCGGGAGTCTGAGCCGGGTTCGTCATCTACTGAGGCAGTGTATGCGGGCAGGATCGACGCGGGCAGGGGGGAGCGCTCCCATTTCGAGCGCCGTGCCGCATCTTTGCACGGATATCCTGCGGTCCGCCGGCGTCTGCGCCGAGGATCGAGTCGTCCCGCGCCTACCGGAGTTTCTCGCCATGCCCATCCCGGCCGTCGGCACCGCCGCCCCTGACTTCACGTTGCAATCGACCAGCGGTCAACCCGTCACGCTGTCACAGTTCAAGGGGAACGCCCGTGTGCTTCTGGCCTTCTTCCCGCTCGCATTCACTGGCGTCTGCACCGCCGAGATGTGTGCATTCACGGACGACTACGACACGTTTGCCACGGCGGGGGTGACCGTGCTGCCGATCAGCGTCGACAGCGTGCCGACCCTGAAGGAGTTCAAGGCCAAGAACTCCCTCAACGTCGATCTGCTCAGCGACTTCAAGCGTGAGGCGAGCCGCGCCTACGGCACACTCCTCGAGGAGCTCTTCTTCTCCAACCGCGCGTACTTCCTGATCGATGCCGATGGCATCGTCCGATGGGCACACGCAGAGGAGTCGCCAGGGAAGAGCCGGACGAATGCCGAGATCCTCGCCGCGATCGCCGCAGCCTGAGATCGAGATCCAATCAGCGCATCCACCTGGGTGCGCTGATTGGGCACCGGGTGGGCGAATGGAGCTCGCCGCTGTGCCGCGACCGTGTTACCCTGCGATCATGCGATACTCGGAAGCGGCGCTATCCGCCGTGCTCGCGACGCTGCTTCGGGCGACCGTCGACGAGCGTGTGCCCGTTGTACTTCGGACCAGGCGAGCCACGCAGGCGAGAGATCTCGCCCGCTGGCTCGCACGGGCGCACGGCACGACGAGAACGGTGGTGCCGTCGGTAACGCGGAACGGAGAGATCGTCGTTCGGCTGCCGGTGCGGATGGTCTGGCCTGCCGTGCCGACCACCGCCGTCGGCGGGCATCGTCCACTCGCCTCGCGACTCTCGGTGTCACACCTTTCGGCCAGCAGGTCTTCTTCACCGTCCGCCGGGAGCCCGTGATGCGCATTCTCGTCATCGAAGACGATCCGATCGTCGGGCAGTTCGTCAAACGGGGGCTCGAGGAGCAGAACTGGACGGTCGATCTCGAGGCGGACGGCGAGTCGGGCGAGCGGGCGGCGGGGCAGGGGGATGCCTATGATCTGATCATTCTCGACATGCGCTTGCCTGGCAAGGACGGGCTGTCCGTGCTCCGCGCCCTCAGGTCGCGGGGCTTTCAACGGCCCGTCCTCGTGCTCACGGCGCAGGACGCCGTGGACGCGAAGGTTCAGACCCTGCGTGCCGGTGCCGACGACTACGTCACGAAACCGTTCGCCTTCGAGGAACTCCTTGCGCGGATCGAGGCGCTCTCCCGTCGGCCGCGTCAGCTGACGTCGCCTCGACTCGAACTCGCCGGATTGGTCGTCGATCTGGACACCCGCGAAGTGACGCGGGCCGGGGCTCGCATCGAGTTGACACCGAAGGAATTCAAGGTGCTCGAGTATCTCATGCGTCATCCCGGCCGCGTGATGAGCCGGACGCTGATCACCGAGTATGCCTGGGGGTATCACTTTGATCCGGGAACCAACATCGTCGATGTCGTGATCACGCACCTGCGGAAGAAGGTGGATGCCAACCACGATCAGAAACTGATTGGCACCGTTCGCGGCGTGGGCTACGTGATCAAGGAGTGATGAGGTGATCCGTTCGATTCGCGCTCGCGTGACGCTGCTCTTTCTGCTGGCACTGCTGGTTTCAGTGGGGGTGTTTGCGGGCGGGATCTGGATCGGGCGGAAGGATTCAGCCTACTACCGCGAGCTGCAGCGATACGTGCAATCGCAGGCCGAGCTCGCGATCCGCATCATCATGCAGGCCGAGACGCGCGGGCCGGTGACCATCAAGCGCGACGCGTTGATCGGCGAGCAGCTGACACCGGAACTCGCGAGCGCGATGGAGGTGATTCCGGATTACCTGCTGGTGCTCGATTCGACTGGCCGAGCGCTGTACGTGTCGGAGAAGGCGCGCGCGCTGCCGGAGGCGGATCTCTCGACGCTGCTCGAGCGATCGCTCGACATCGAAGCTGACGCCACGCGGGCCACGCTGCTGACCCTGCCGTCGGGCCAGATCTTTCTCTCGGCACGCGACGAACGTGATCCGACGACGTCGATCGAACGCATCGTCGCGGGCAGTTCAACCAGCACGACGGAGGAGATCTGGCGCGACCTGCTGCGGTCGATGCTGATGCTGGCGCCCGTGGTGCTGCTGCTGGGCGGGACCGCCGCCTATCTGATCGGTGGTGTCGCCGTGCGTCCCATCACCAGCATCATCAGCGAGCTCGAGGCGATCACCGATGGTCGCTCGCTGCATCGGCGGCTGGGCGGTGCGGATGCCAAGGGCGACGAGCTGTCGCGCTTGACGAGCACGCTCAACGCGATGATCGCTCGACTGGAGAACAGCTTCGGCGGCTTGCGGCGATTTACGGCCGACGCCAGTCATGAGCTCAAGACGCCGCTCACCGTGTTGCGCGCCAGCATCGAACGCGCAATGATGGCGAAACGGGGCTCGAACGAGCAGATGGAGTTTCTCGAAGAGGCGTTGAACGAGGTGACGCGGATGGCGGACCTCGTCAACAGCCTGCTCAGCCTGGCGCGAGCCGACGAGGGTCGGTTCGATCTGGTGCGTGACGTGGTGTTGCTGGACGCGATGCTGCGCGACATCGCCGAGACGGCGACGATTCTCGGTGAACCGAACGGTATCGCGGTCAGAGTGACCGGCTGTGAAGCCTTGACGGTGGAAGGCGATGCGCCGCGGCTTCGCCAGCTGCTTCTGAATCTGGTCGAGAACGCCATCAAGTACACCACCGTCGGCGGCACCGTGGAGCTGGAGCTCGCAGCGGATCAGGGGGCCGCGGTGCTCACCGTGAAGGACAGCGGGATGGGCATTGCTGCCGCCGATCTTCCATTCATCTTCGAGCGCTTCTGGCGCGCCGATCGCGCGCGGTCACGGAAGAGTGGGCGCGGCGGCACCGGGCTTGGTCTCGCCATCAGCCAGTACATCGCGCAGGCGCACGGCGGAACCCTCACCGCGCAGAGCCGGCTCGGCCGCGGGAGTACGTTCACGCTCACCCTGCCCGGTGCGGTACGGCGCGACGCCATCCGCACACACTCGGCTCACGAAGGCGGCGCGCCGATACGCGTGGCGTAGCGCTGCGGCAGGCGCTGCGGCGCGATCGAGGATGGCTCGTAGTGCTGGTGCCGCGGGTTCGCAAGGGCCGTCGGACGATCACGGTGAGGTCGACGTCACGGATGCTTAAGCAAATCGTAATGGAATAGCCGTCGCGTCCAGGCAGCCCCGCTGGCACTATTGCGGTGTCCCGTTCGACCATCATCCGGCACAATGGAGTGGGTGGATGTTCGATCAATTGCTGGAAACGAAGGCAAAGAAGCAGCGCACCACTGGTGGCACGGTCATTTCTCTCGTGCTGCACACGGTGCTCATCGCAGCGGCTGTCGTGCTGACGAAGAAGACCGCTGACGCGCTCGAGAAGCCGAAAGAGGAGAAGGTCGTCCTCACGGAAACCAAGAAAGAGCCGGAGCCGGAGAAGCCGAAGGAGCAGCCCAAGCAGATGGAAGTCGTTGCTCAGGTTGCGCCGCCGAAGGGCTTTCAGGTGCTGACGCCGCCGATCGAAGTCCCGGATGTGATTCCGGATGTCGACCTCAGCCGCAAGGCGACCGACGAGGCTGACTTCAGTGGCAAGGGCGTGCAGGGCGGCATCGCCAAGGGCGTGGAAGGGGGTACGGGCCCGGTCATCAGCGACCAGCCGTACTTCGACTTCCAGGTCGAAAAGGCGGCGGCATCGATTCCGGGCAGCGGTGCTCCCGCGTACCCCGAAATGCTGAAGAGCTCTGGTGTGGAAGGTGAAGCACTGGTGCAGTTCATCGTGGACACGACAGGCCGAGCCGAATTGGGCTCGTTCAAGGTGCTGCGTGCCACCCACGACGCATTCGGACAGGCGGTGCGGTCGTCCCTGCCGCGCATGCGCTTCCTGCCGGCCGAAATCGGCGGGCGCAAGGTCCGCATGCTGGTCCAGCAGCCGTTCGCGTTTGCGCTCAACCGATAGTTCCCGGCTTCGCCCGGTCCAATCTCCACACCTTAGCTCTGGGAGTTTCCGATGGATCTGTCAATGATGGAGCTGTTCAACTCGATGGGAAACTTCGCGAAAGGGATCGTGTTTACCCTGTTCGCGATGTCCATCTGGTCGCTCACCGTGATGGTGTCGAAGTGGTGGGCGCTGCGCGCCGCCAAGGCCGAGACGCTGAAGTTCGCCCCTGAGTTCTCGCAGTTCCTCGAAGAAGACAACCTCGGCGAAGCGATCAAGCTGGCGGAGACGTACAAGAAGTCGCACGTGGCGCGAGTGCTCGGTGGCGCCCTCGGCGAAATTCGCCCGCTGATCCAGGATGGCTCGGTCACGGTCTCGGACATCAACACGGCAGAGCGTGCCGTTGAGCGCGAAATGCTGATGACCGTGGTTGGTCTGAAGCGTGGCAACGCGGTACTCGCGACGGTCGGTGCAACGGCGCCGTTCGTCGGTCTGCTCGGTACCACGATGGGAATCGTGAACGCCTTCACCGGCATGGCTGCCTCCGGCTCTGGTGGTATCGCCTCGATCTCGGCCGGTGTCGCCGAAGCCCTCATCACCACCGCCTTCGGCCTGATCGTGGCCATCCCGGCAGTGTGGGCGTACAACTACTTCCAGACCAAGATCGACAACCTGACCGCCGAAATGACGTACACCTCGAAGGAGATGATCGACTATCTCATCAAGGGCGTGTCCGGCGAATTCGGTCGCTCACGGTTCACCCGCGAGTTCAACACGACGGCTGGCGGCGCGAAGCCGATCACCTGAGTCTGACACACCGTTAACCGGGGAGCGACTCAATGGGTATGTCTGCAGGCGGCGGGGGTTCGGTCAAGGCCGAACCCAACGTCACCCCCATGATCGACGTCATGCTCGTGCTCCTGATCATTTTCATGATCGTGGTGCCTCAGATTGCGGCTGGCTTCAAGGCGACTCCGCC
>JANPFJ010000201.1:0-3122 GCA_031423355.1 Gemmatimonadaceae bacterium
ATGATCCGGACATTGGCCTGATGAGGGATGAGCAGATCGATGTCGGCACTCGTCAGCCGCGCCCCATCGAGGGCGCGATCGCACGACTCGGCCATCATCCGCACGGCGTGCTTGAACACTTCACGACCCGCCATCTTCACAAAGGAAGAGCGGTCCTCGAGGACCGGCAGCGAGAAGGGCTGCCGCGCTCCGCCACTCGGTCGCCAGAGCAATTCGGCCAGCGCGCCATCGCTCCGCATGAACGACGAGAGAATGCCGCGCTTGCCGTCGCTGCGACGCACGACCGCGGCCCCCGCACCATCACCAAACAGGACCGCCGTGCTGCGATCCTGCCAGTCGGTGATCGCACTCATCTTCTCCGAGCCGATCACCAGCGCCGTCTCGATCGTTCCGGCAGCAATCAGTCCCTCTGCGACCGTCAGGGCGTAGAGCCATCCGGTGCAGGCGGCCGAGATGTCGAAGGCGGCGGCGCGCGTGGCACCAAGGACAGCCTGAATCTCGACGGCAGTCGACGGCAGCAGTCGGTCCGGTGTCGCCGTGGAGAGAATGATGGCATCGATTTCGGCGGCGGTGATCCCGGCCTTCAGCATCGCCTTTCGTGCCGCGTCCGCGCCCATGCTGCACGTCGATTCGCCGTCGCGCGCGATGTGACGCTCGACGATTCCTGAGCGCTCGAAGATCCACTCGTGCGTCGTGTCGATACCGATGCCCGGAAAATCGTGATTCGTCATCACGTGTTTCGGGACACTGTATCCAGTGCCTGTGACCGCTGCGATCGGGCGCTTCATGGCCTCTCCTCCCGCTGCAATCGACGCACCGTCTGACGGGTGTGCCGATCACCGCATGGTGTCAGGCCGCGGAAGCCGCCGCGGCGAGTCGCCGTCCGATATGCTCGGACATCTGCGACTCGGCCGCCCGAATGGCGACATTCACGGCGTTCTTGATGGCACGCGGCGACGAACTGCCGTGTGCAATGATGCTGACGCCCCGGACGCCCAGCAACGGCGCGCCGCCGTAGTTGGAATAGTCCAGATGCGACAGTCCCTTCAGCATCTCCTGCGGGTCGACACTGATCGACGCCGCGATCATGCGGATCAGCGTTGGGGCGAGGCCCTCGTAGAACTTGAGAATGACGTTGCCGGTGAACCCGTCGCAGACCACGATGTCGAAGACGCCCCGATCGCAGCGCCCCGCGGCCACATCGCGCCCTTCGATGTTGCCGACGAAATTCACGCCCGCCTGCACCAGCAGCTGGTGCGCGGCCTTGACTGCGGCGTTGCCCTTCTCCGGCTCCTCACCAATGCTGAGCAGCCCGATCGCGGGATTGCTGCGGCCCATGATGTCTTCCGCATACACCAGGCCGAGGCGCGCAAAGTTGAGCAGCTCTTCCGGGCTGCAATCGACATTGGCGCCGCTGTCGAGCACGACCACGCTCTGGAGCGCCGTCGGGAAGATGGCGCCGATCGCCGGGCGCTTCAGGTCACCGTGCAGGCCGAGAATGTTGTAGGACGCTGCCATCTGCGCGCCCGTGTTGCCGGCACTGACGAAGCCCTCGGCCTCACCATCGGCATGGCGCTTGAGACCCACGGCCATCGAGGATAGCGGCCTTCGAATCACCGCCGACGGCTTGTCGCCCATCGCGATGACATCGGGCGCATCAATGATGTCGATCTGCGCGCGAAACGACGCCAGATGCGCGTAGTCGCCGTCGAGCGCAGCGTCGAGCGCCTGCACGACATCGTGCTCGCGACCGATCAGCTGGATACGGTGCTCAGGGCCCAGATCCGCCAGGGCGAGCAGCGCGCCACACACCGGTGCGGTGGGGGCGAAATCGCCTCCCATCGCATCCAGGGCGATCCGGGCCAAGGCTCAGCCTTCCCGGGCCGCGATCCGCTGCTCGCCGCCGTAGTATCCGCACTCATCGCAGACGCGATGCGGACGCTTCATGCTCGAGCACTGGGGGCACTTCTGAATCACGATCCGCGGTGCCACCTTGTGCGTGTTGCGGAGTCGCTTGCGCTGCTTGGATGTCCTGCGCTTCGGTACGGCCATCGGTCAATTCCCGGTATAAGGCGATTTACGAGTCAGTCGTGGGCTCGGAGAGCCCCGCCCAGCGCGCGTCCCCTGGGACGGCGCAACTGCAGGCAGTCGTATTGCGGTCAACACCGCACGTCGGACACAGACCTTTGCAATCTTCACGGCACAGCACGAAAGGTGGGACTGCAAGGATCCACCCCTCGCGAACCGCCGGACGGACGTCGATGCTGCGCGACTTCGCATCCAGCAGGAACACATCAGGGTCATCATCCAGCCCGTCCTCGTCAGAACTGACGAAGAGGCACTGAATCGAATCGCCTGCCCTCACCGGCACCTCGATCAGGCACCGGGTGCATTCACCAACTGCCGACCCATCGAACTCGCCGGTGAAATAGTACCGCCCTTCACCGGCGCTCGAGAGTCGACCCTGCACCGTCACCGGCGAACTGGGCCGAATGTCTCCATCCAGCCAGACGGCGTCGGCGGGATCAATCGATCCCTCCACCTGTACGGCCTGGCCATCAAGACTCCGGAGATCAACTGACAGCATAGCCATGAAAAATAGACGAGCCACCCGCGCAGGGCAAGTGCCCACGGCATCATGACTTAGGTGTGCCCACCCGCACCGGGTGCGGCCAACTCAGGCGAGGCCGGGGAAGAAGAATGCCGATTCCACCGCCGCGTTCTCATCCGAGTCCGAGGCGTGGATGGCGTTGCGACCCTTCGATTCGGCAAACAGCTTGCGCACCGTCCCTTCAGCGGCCTCTGCCGGATCAGTTGCCCCGATCGCGACCCGCAGTGCGGCGACGGCGTCCGGCTTCTCGAGCACCATCGGCATGCAGGGGCCCGACGTCATGAACTCGACCAACTCAGGATAAAAGCCGCGCCCGCTATGAACCTCATAGAACTTGCCGGCCTCGGCCGTCGTCATGTGCATCACCCGTGCGGCCTTGAGGACAAATCCCTGGGCCTCGAGATGCGCCAGGATCTTGCCGGCCTTCTGGGTGCCGAATGCGTCCGGCTTGATGATCGTCAACGTGCGATGTCCAGCCATTGTACCGAGCTCCAGTGTGGTGCAGGCGCTG
>JANPFJ010000202.1:0-1661 GCA_031423355.1 Gemmatimonadaceae bacterium
ACATCGCAGCAGTCAGCAATCGGCGAGGGCCGAACGCCATGGTCTTCCTCGCGGATGAGAGCGATCGCGCAGCAATGGCGCACAGGATTACGGACACTGACGAGCCGACACCGCTTTGGTCAACAGGGTAATCTGCCCACCGTGATACGCCCCATCTTCCATGACCAGGTGCAGCATGGTTCGGACCGTCATTGCTCCGGTCGAGAGCGGTCGGCGCTTGCCGAACCGTGGCGGCGATGAGGTGTCGGCTGGCCGGCCGGATCCGTGATGACTGTCGGCGCTGGCATACATCGCAAACAGCTTGTCCTTCGCCCGGAAGGTCGGCGCACCCCACGCCACCTTCTCGGTCCCCTCCGGGAACGCGAGACAGAGCTGGCGGAGGCGCAGCAGCGGATCGGTGGGCACGGCAAATCTCCTGACGACGGTGACCGCGATTCGTGTGTCGGGCACACGCGACCGGAATATTGCTGCCGCAGCGGTGGCTGGCGCGAGTGCGTTCTCCGCTGCATGGTCTCCATGCGACGCGGATCGGCACGTCCGGACCGCGCACATCGGCCGCGTAGTCACGCCGCACCAACTCCCACCCTGGAGCTTCTGATGTTTCCTGCCCGTTCGCTGCTGCTGCTCGCCCTCGCGGCCGGCACGCTGGCTGCTCAACCCAGTCCGACCACCGGTGTCACGCACGGGCAGCGGGTCAAGCGCCTCGCCATCCGCAACGCGCTGGTCATCGATGGCAATGGCACGCCGACGCGTGGGCCGTACGACATCATCGTCGAAGGCAACATCATCACCGAGCTCGTCGCACTCGATCCGGTGGCGCTGCGCGCGGGTCGCAGCAAACGGGTGGCGGCGGATGCCGAAATCGACGCCACCGGCAAGTACGTCCTGCCCGGCTTGATCAATGCCCACGCCCACATGCAGTCGAATCGCAGCGGGCAGTCCATGGGCGGATTCGAGTACAACCACAAGATCTGGCTCGCCAACGGCGTGACGACCGTCCGGGAGGTCGGCGCTGAAAGCGAGTCGCTGAGCGTCGCGCTCCGCGGAAGGTCGCAGCGCGGCGAGATCGTCGCGCCGCGCATGTTCATCTATCCGTTCTATGACTTTGGCGGCCGTATCCGTACTCCGGTGGAAGCGCGGGCACGCGTGCAGGCGATGAAGAAACTCGGTGTCGATGGCATCAAGATCGGCGGCATCGAACGTGACGTAATGGACGCGATGATGGACGAGGCGAAGAAGGTCGGCCTCCGCGTCGCGCATCATGTCGGCGTGGAGCAGACCAACGCCTGGGACGACGTGCGGCTTGGCACCACCAGCATCGAGCACTGGTACGGTATTCCTGATGCCGCGATCCCGAATCTGCGGCAGAACTTTCCGAGCGACTACAACTACTCCGACGAAACCGATCGCTTCCGCTGGGCCGGTCGGCTCTGGCGCGAGGCTGACCCAAAGATTCTCGATTCGTTGCTGACGGCGATGGTGAAGGCGAATGTGGCCTGGGTGCCGACGATGGACATCTACGAAGCCAGCCGTGACCTGCAGCGGGCGCAGACGCAGCCCTGGTTCCCGGACTATCTGCATCCATCGCTCGCGAACTACTTCAAGCCCGATCCTGCCAACCACGGGTCGTACTTCATCGGCTGGAGCAGCACCGACGAAGT
>JANPFJ010000203.1:0-1223 GCA_031423355.1 Gemmatimonadaceae bacterium
TGGCGGGCGGCTGATGGCCGAGACGCTGAGTCAGTACTGCCTGCTCCAAAGGGCGTCGGCTCTTTCGAGATGTCTGGAGACGGACGTAGCATCATTGGTAAGTTCACGCGTCGTCAGGATGACGACGGACGTGATCTCTGGTGGTGGACCGTGTCGGATACCACCGCCCACCGGTTCACCACAGGACCTGCCAACGACTACGGTGCGCGGTTTTCACCGGACGGCCAGTGGGTCGCATATACCGCTGACGTGAATGGTGCACGTCAGGCATTTGTCGCGGCTTTTCCAGGGCCGGGCGTACGCATGCAGCTCACGCAAGACGGTGCACTGAATGTAGTGTGGGGGCCAGACGGGAGCACTGTGTATTACTCGCAGGGAAATCGTGTAATGGCGTGTGAGGTGACGCTCGGCGCGTCACCATCCGTGCTTCGTAACCGCGTGGTCTTGTCAGGCGACTACTTGCTGAACGAATCTATCGCTGCGCCCTTCGACGTGAGCCGGAACGGCGAGTTCGTTCTCGTGCGGGCGTTGCGGCCGCCACACACCGTGCACGTGCGCGGAGCGCTTCCATGACGGTGCAGCAGCGCTTGTCTATCGCGCTGAGCCGCAGCTACCGCGTGACCCGCGAACTCGGCGCCGGCGGCATGGCCACCGTGTATCTCGCGCACGACCTCAAGCACGAGCGCGACGTCGCCATCAAAGTGCTGCACCCCGATCTCGGCGCAGCGCTCGGCGCCGAGCGGTTCCTGAGTGAAATCAAGACGACGGCCAAGCTGCAGCATCCGCACATCCTGCCGCTACTCGATTCGGGCGCGGCCGATGGGTTGCTGTACTACGTCATGCCTTATGTACGCGGCGAAACGCTCCGCGCGCGGCTCGATCGTGAACGGCAGCTCCCCCTCGACGACGCACTGCGCATCGCGCGCGAAGTGGCCGGCGCTCTCGAGCACGCACATCGCCAAGGCATCATCCACCGCGACATCAAGCCGGAGAATATCCTCCTGCAGGATGGTGCCGCGGTCGTCGCCGACTTCGGCATCGCCCTCGCGGTGCAAAGCGCCGGCGGTGCCCGCATGACGCAAACGGGGCTCAGCCTGGGTACGCCGCAGTACATGAGCCCTGAGCAGGCGATGGGTGAACGCGCCATCGACGCGCGCAGCGACATCTATGCGTTGGGGGCCGTGACGTACGAAATGCTCGCTGGCGAGCCGCCGTTTACCGGG
>JANPFJ010000204.1:0-1504 GCA_031423355.1 Gemmatimonadaceae bacterium
CGGTCTCTTCCGCGGTGGATTGGAACGTCTGGTAGAATGCCTGGTTGGCGGTCCGCACGCGTAGATCGGCATGGAGGATGACCAGCGGGTCGCGCGCGGTACGCAGGATGGCCTCGGCATAGTCCCGGGCCCCCTTGATCGCCTGTTCGCGCTGCAAGTGTTGGGGGTACCGGCCTTGGGGGGGGCCCGGCATTTGTGGGCGGGCCCCCCGTCTCGTTTGGCTCCGTCTCAGACGCCAGCAGCGACGCTGGTCGCAGCAGACGTGACGGGAACGGCCTCCGCAACCGTATCAGCGGCATCGATCGCGGCGCGCAACTTCGACGCGAGCACGCGCACGTTCGGCTCGTCACAAATGGTGGTGTGATTGCCCGGACACACCTGCACCGTGACGCTGCCCCTCAGGTAGCGACCCCAACCATGCTCTGCGTCCACCTTCACGCCCGACCACAGCGAGAGCGCCGTCTCCTCGCGCGCACGAAACAGCGTGCCGCTCAACGACTGCGGAGCGGGACGGTAGTTCTGCTCCGCCACCAGCCACGACACGCCAATCGCGTCGTAGCGGAACGTCTCTGGCATGACACGCGCGAGTCGACTCGCCACGCGCAGTTTCGCGCGATCACGCCTGGACCAGTAGAGCCGCTTGACGATCTCGATGGCATAGCGCGGCCCGAGGGATTTGAGCCGCCGCAGGTGCAGCGTGGCTCGCTCCCACCGACTGCGTTGTGGCAACGCGGGGCTGAACGAATCGATGAAGCCGAGGAACTGGACGGTTTCGCCGCTCGCGATCAGCTGTGCCGCCATCTCGAATGCTGCGACACCGCCGCCGGAGTACCCGCCAAGGAAGTACGGGCCGTGCGGCTGCTCGCGACGCAGCTCGGCCACGTAGTGCGCCGCCAGCGCTTCAACGCTGTACAGCATTTCCCCTGGATTGTCGGCGCCGGGGGGCTGCAGCCCATAGAACGGTCGCGCATCGCCGACGAGCATCGCCAGCTTGCGCAGGTTGTTCAACGTGCCTCCCATCCCCGCCACACAGACGAAGGGGGGACGGCTGCCCTTGCTCTGCATCGTGACCAACGAACGCCACCGTGACCCTCGCTCCGCCGCTGGCGTTCTGTTTTCGGACGCCGCTTCCGAGGCCGCCTCAGCGCTGGCCGGCAGAAGAGAAGATCGTCCCTCATCGCTCTCGTCGCTCGGCACGGACGCCACGACACTCAGGTCGATGCCAAGCTCCTGCGCGATGATCTCCGCGCACTGCGCAATCGTCGGCGCTTCGAACAGCGTCGACAACGGCAGATCCACCTTGTACCGCTTGCGAATCCGCGAGAACAACCGGACCGCGACCAAGGATTGTCCACCGAGCTCGAAGAAATCGTCATGCACACCAATTTCCGTCACGCCGAGCAGCTGCTTCCAGAGATCACACAACTCGCGTTCGAGATCGTTCCGCGGGGCCACGTACGTCGTGACGAGTTCCGGTCGCGCGAAGCCGGCACTGTCGTCACCG
>JANPFJ010000205.1:0-1299 GCA_031423355.1 Gemmatimonadaceae bacterium
AAAGCCGGCCACCGCGCCCACGCCCGCGCCTGCCCCTGGTTCGCCAACACCCGGAGCACCGGGAGCCCCCAACCAACCACCCGCCGGTGGCCTCCCTAACCTCGGCGCGCTTGCCGGTGCCCTCGGCGGCGGTGGCGACCCCAATCCGCGTCCCTACGCGACGGTGATCACGCCCCGCGCAAAAACCAAGAAGGGCGTATTTGATGTCCACCAAGTTGGTTCGCGTCTGTACTTCGAGATTCCAGCCGGCGAACTCGGTAAAGACTTCGTCATCACCACGGTGCTGTCCGGTACACCGGCAGGTATTGGTATCAACGGCACACTTGGGCCCGATCGCGTCATTCGGTTCGAGCGACGCGAAAACCGGGTGTTCATGCGCGACATCAACTTCGATAACGTGGCGAGCGACAGCACCTTGTCGACCCGACGCGCCATGGCGTTGATCGAATTCTACCCGATCCTTGCCGTCTTCAACGTGGAAAGCTACGGCAAAGACTCCGCGGCCGTGCTCGAAATGACGCGGATGTTTACCGGCGGCATTCAGGAATTTACGGCGGGCGGACGCCGCGTCGGCGCCGACGCGTCGCGATCGTACATCGAGAAATTTTCGGCCTTCGCGCGCAACGTGAATATCACCGCCATGCAGACGTACACGCCTCAGGGCGGCGGCGGCATTAGCATCCCCGGACTGGTGATCGGTGGTGGACCCGGTGCGACAACGGAGGCATATACCTTCTCCATTGTACGCCTGCCCGATGTCCCCATGATGCCGCGTTTTCTGGACGCACGCGTTGGCTACTTCGGAGAAACCAAAACAGATTTTGGCTCCAGCGAGCAGCGCGTGCTGCCGCGCCGGTACATCGCGCGCTGGCGCCTTGAGTGTTCAGACCAGAAGGTTGGGGCACTCTGTGCGCCGAAGAAACCGATCACCTACTACGTCGATCCCGCCACACCCGCGTGGTTGATCCCCTGGGTCAAGAAGGGGGTCGAAGAGTGGCAACCGGCCTTCGAGGGCGCAGGTTTTTCCAAGGGCATCGTGGCCGCTGATGCGCCGAACGATCCCGACTTCTCCGGCGAAGACGCCTCGGTCGCGATGGTGCGCTGGTTGCCGTCACCGGTCGCCAACGCGGTGGGCCCCAGCACCACCGATCCGCGCAGCGGCGAGATCATCGATGCCGACGTGCAGATGTATCACAACATCATGGACCTCCAGCGTAACTGGTACTTCTCGCAGGTCGGGCACCTCGATCCGCGCGTCCACAAGTTTCCGTTCCCGGATTCGCTGATGGGCCGCCTCGT
>JANPFJ010000206.1:0-3413 GCA_031423355.1 Gemmatimonadaceae bacterium
CCGGTCGGGTTGGCCGGCATCGATGATGGTCTTCTCGGTCAGCGTCGCCGTCGGGCAGGCCTGGACACAGGCGCCGCACGACACGCACTCGGACTCGAGGAACGACTCATTCATCCCCGCGCTCACCTTGGCCGCGAAACCACGGTCGGTGATGCTGAGGGCAAACGTGCCCTGAATCTCCTCGCACGCCCGCACGCACCGTGAACAGACGATGCACTTCGCGGGATCGAAGGTGAAGTATGGATTCGACTCGTCCTTCACCGCCGTCAGGTGGTTCGCGCCGTCCATGCCATAGCGCACCTCGCGCAGGCCGACCGCGCCAGCCATGTCCTGCAGCTCGCAGTCGCCGTTCGCCGCGCAAGTGAGGCAGTCGAGCGGGTGATCGGAGATGTAGAGCTCCATCACATTGCGCCGCACGCGCGCCACTTGTGCGGTCTGCGTGCGCACGACCATGCCTTCGTCCACCGGCGTCGTACAGGATGCCGGCAACCCCTTGCGGCCGGCGATCTCCACCACGCACAACCGGCACGACCCGAATGCCTGGAGTGAGTCCGTCGCACAGAGTTTGGCGATGTTGATGCCGGCGTCACGCGCCGCGCGCATCACCGAGGTCCCGGCGGGTACCTCAACCGGCGTGCCGTCGATCGTCAGTCGGACGCGCTGTACCGATTCAACCGGCGGCGTGCCGAGATCCCTCCGACGGCGTGCCGCGTCCATGGGCGTGTCGATCATACCGATACCTCCACCGGCGCGCGTGAAGGCGCCGGCGACAGGAGATCCCCTGCAAAGTGCGTCATGATGCTCCGCACTGGCATCGGCGTGAGCCCACCCAGTGCGCACAGCGAACCCAGTTCCATCGTTTCACACAACTCGTCCAGCAGCTGCCAGTTCTGCTTCGACGACTCACCGCGTCGCAGCCGGCCGATGACTTCGACGCCGCGCGTTGAACCGATCCGGCACGGCGTACACTTGCCACACGACTCGTGCGCACAGAACGCCATCGCGAACTCCGCCTGCTCGCCCATGTCGACCGTGTCATCAAAGACGACCACGCCGCCGTGGCCGAGCATCGCGCCAACCCCGGCAAACGCCTCATAGGTCAGCGGCGTGTGCCAGTGTGCTGCTGGAAGGTACGCGCCGAGCGGGCCGCCGACCTGAATCGCCTTGATGGGCCGCCTGCTGGCCGTGCCGCCGCCGAAGCGGTCGACGAGCTCGGTGAGGGTGATGCCAAACGGGACTTCGACCAATCCGCCGCGACGGATGTTGCCGCCGAGTTGAAAGGGCATCGTCCCGGTGGACCGCTCGACGCCGAGGCTGGCGTAGTGGGCGCCGCCACGGGCCAGAATCCCGGTCGTCGCTGCCAGCGTGAGCACGTTGTTCACCACCGTCGGCTTGCCGAACAGCCCGGCGATGGCGGGGAGCGGTGGCTTGGCGCGCACGACGCCTCGTTTGCCCTCGAGGCTCTCGAGCAGCGCGGTCTCCTCGCCACAGATGTACGAGCCGCCACCGATGCGCAGGGTGATGTCGAATCGGTGCGCCGATCGCATCACTGTCGCACCGAGGATTCCCGCGTCGCGGGCCAGCACCAGCGCGCGCTCCATGACGTGGATCGTGTGCGGGTACTCGGACCGCAGGTAGATGTAGCCGGCCGTCGCGCCAACGGCGATCGCCGCGATGGCCATCCCTTCGATCAGCTGAAAAGGATCCGCGTCCATCAGCAGGCGGTCCGCGAAGGTCCCCGAATCTCCCTCATCCGCGTTGCAGACGATGTACCGCTGGTCGGCGACGGTGTCGTGCACCGTTTGCCACTTGATGCCAGCGGGGAAAGCCGCTCCTCCCCGACCGCGCAAACCGGAGGTCTTGATCTCGCTGATGATGCCCTGACTTCCGAGCATCAGTGCCCGCTCGAGTCCTGTCAGCCCATCGTGCGCACGATAGTCGTCGAGCGACAACGGGTCGATGATTCCGACTCGCCTGAACATGAGTCGCTGCTGGTCACGCAGCCATGAAAGGGACTCCACGAGTCCGATCGAGAGCGGATGGGCTGTCGTCGGAATCTCTCCGCCGTCGAAAAGCGAAGCGGCCTGTTCCGGCGTGACATTCGCAAACCCCACACGCCCGTCTGCTGTATCGATCTCAACCAGCGCTTCGAGCCAGTAGGCCCCGCGGGATCCATTCCGCACCACGATCGCATCCAGTGCGTGCGCCCGCAGTTGTGCCTCGATCGCCTGTGCAACGTCGTCGGCGCCTACGGACCGTGCGCCGGTGTCATTGGGCACGTAGACGCGGCTTGTCATACGCGGCTCGGCAGTGCTGCAATCAGCGCATCAAACCGGGCCGTACTGACGGCACCGTGGATGCGATCGCCGATCCGGACTGTCGGGCCGAGCGCACAGTTGCCGAAGCAGAACGCCGCTTCGAGGTGCACACGGCCATCCGGCGTGGAGCCACCGAGTGACACGCCGAGTGTCGATTCTGCATGACGCGCCAGCGCCCGGCAGCCCACGGCCTGGCAGGCTTCCGCCATGCACAGCTGGACGACATGTTCGCCGACAGGTGCCTCCCGGAGGTCACCGTAGAACGAGACGACGCCGTACACGTCGGCCCGGGACAGGTTGCACGCGTCGGCAATCCGGCGGATTGCCATCGGTGACACGAATCCGAAGCGCCGTTGCACGCGCTGCAGGATCGGCAGCAAATGTTCTGCCGTGGTCGGCGACTCCGCCAACAGTTCCTGCAGCGCCTCAGCGTCCTCGGCTTCGGTCATGGTGAATCACCCGCTACCGGTACCGTTGCATCAGTGTGTCGAGCGCCGCCTTGCCCGGACAGAGCTTTTCGTATGGGACATCGACGAGGGGCGTCGGGACCGTGCGCATCATCGCGTGCATGTCCTTCCCGCTCTCATCGACGAACAGCAGTCCCGTTGCAATCTCGTGTCGTGACTGGCAGTCGCGGACATGCGCGTATGCCGACTCCCGATTGGTTGGATCGTAGTCGCTCGAGGTCGACCGGAGCCTGACCGTGGCCCCGTCGTGCATCGTGACGACCCGCACGGCAGCGTCTGACTCGGGCACGGTGATCTCGCGCTGGAGCGGAACGAAGTCGGCGTGGACCGCCTCGACTTCGTGCTCGCGCGTGAACGCGTAGCTCTTGGTGGACCCTTCGTGGTCGTTGAAGGACACACAGGGAGAGATCACGTCCACCAGCGCGAGGCCGTTATGCGCCATGCCGGCCTTGAGGATCGGCACCAGCTGCTTCTTGTCCCCCGAGAAGGAGCGCGCCACGAAGGTCGCGCCAAGCGTGAGGGCAAGCAGCACCGGATCGATCGGGGCCTGCTCGTTGGACTCACCCTTCTTGGACGTCGAGCCGATGTCCGCCGAGGCGGAGAACTGGCCCTTGGTGAGGCCGTAGAC
>JANPFJ010000207.1:0-9020 GCA_031423355.1 Gemmatimonadaceae bacterium
GGCCACTGGCGCGTCTTGTTGAAGATCTGGCCGCCCTTCTGCCAGGTCACCACGCCGTTGATCGACAGACCCTTGTACTGCATCGAGTTCGCGAAGCCCGTGGTGAAGTCGGGGTTCACGTCACCGATGGCCAGCAGCGAGCTACCCTTGGCATCGAAGTACTTGAGCGGGCGCTCGTTGCGGGTGCCGTACGCGGTGTTCGCCACGTAGTAGCCGAGTTCATTCAGCTTGTAGTCGGCCGCCGCGCCGGTGAGCTTGCCGTTGGCGATGTTGGTCGCCAGCTGTGCCGGCGTACGAATCCAGTCGCTGCCGTAGATGATACCGAACGTCTGGCCGGGAGCGATGCGGAAGATGCGCGTGTTGTCGCCACCGTTGTTGTCCGGACCGGCAAGGAACGGAGCCACGTTCAGCTCGGTCACCCTGGCACGCGTCCGGTCACCCGTGATGTTCAGTTTCCAGAAGAAATCCTTGCTCGATGCCAGGACGGCGCCGAACGCGAACTCGTGCGTGTTGCCCTCCAGCGTCGCGGCGTTCGTCCAGGTGTCCGTATAGCCGGCGCCAGACGAGAGCGGAACGTTCAGGATCTGATCGCTGGTCTTCTTCTTCGAGTAGCTGTACTCGAAGCTGTAGTTCTTGAGGAAATTGAGGTTGAATCCACCTTCGATTTCCTTCGAGAACGCCGGCTTCAGGTTCGGGTTGCCGAGGGTCGCCTTGACCGGGCTGCCGCCACTGACGTCGAACGTCTCATACTGCGCACTGAAGATCGGACGCAGACCGGCGGTGCCGTACGAGAGGCGGATCTTGCCTTCGTCGATGCCGGGGAGCTGGAAATCCTCGCTGAAACGATACGCGGCCGATGCGCGGACATACGTTGCGCTCCGGTTGTCCTTGCCGAACAGCGACGATTCATCGCGACGCACGAGACCGTCGAGGATGTAACGATCCTTGATGTCGAACGTGGTGATGCCGAACAGGTTCCGGTTCCGGATCGTGCGTGACTCGGACACCGTGGTGTTGGCCGTCTTGTCCAGGGCCGCACCGAACTCCGTCACACCAGAGACACCCAGCTTGCCCGCGGTGACCTGGAACAGGTTGTACGTCTGGTCTTCATAGACCGTGGCCACCTTGGTGGTGTTCGTGAGCCACGAGCCGAACTTCTTCACGGCGGTCAGGGTCGCGCCGGTGTTCAGCGCGCGCTCGCCGAGATTCTGCTGCTGCAGGAAGCCAGAGCCCTTGGTGCCGGTCGAGCCGACGAAACCCACCGGCGTGAACGACTTGAAGAGCGCCGAGCTCTGGTCGTAGTTGAAGTTGCCTTCCGCCGTCAGCCAGCTGAACGGGCGGTAGTTCAGGCGCATCGTGCCGGTGAAACGGTTGCGATCGTTACTCACATTCCGATTCGCAATGCTATACAGCGGGTTGCTCAGGTTGCCCGACGACGGGGGCTGACGGATCGCGGCGTTGTACGGCTTACCATCCGCGTTCGGCGCAGTGATGTCGATGTTCGGCTCGAGGAAGCGGATGCCGAAGAAGAGGTTCCCTTCGTTCGCCTGATCGGCCGTGGAACGACCATAGAACATGCCGGTCGACAGATTCAGCTTGTCGTTGACGACCTGATCGATGTTGATGCGGAAGTTCTGACGGCGATACCCCTTCAGGTCCGTGACGACACCCGTTTCCTGGATGTTCTGGAACGACGCGTTGAAGTTCGTCGATCCCTTGCGCTGTCCCAGCGAGATGTAGTTGCCCATCGAGGTGCCGGGCTTGAACACTTCGCCAAGTGCATCGTACACGAACGGATAGCTGTTATCCGAGATGTCATCCGGCTCGGAGATGCGCTGCCCGTTCGCGTCGAGCTTGAAGCCTTTCGTGAGACCGGTGGTGTTCGTCGGATCGAGCTGGAAGGCGGTCGACGTGTTCAGGCCGACCTTCTTCGGCAGGTACGCCGATCCAAACTCGTTGCGGAACGTGAAGTTCACCTGGCCTTCAGCGAGGTTCGCGCCGCGCTTGGTGAAGATCTGGATGACGCCGTTGGCCGCATCCGAGCCGTACAGGGAGCTGGCGGCGGCGCCCTTGATCACTTCGACGCGGTCGATGTCCTGCGAGTTGATGTCCGCCAGGCCGAGACGGGTGATCGTGCCGTCGACGATGATCAGCGGGCTGCCACTGCCGGTCAGCGACGTGGCGGCACGGAGCCGGATGGCGGGCTCGGAACCCGGCGAACCGGAGACCGTGGCCACGCTCGCACCGGCCACGCGGCCGGCCAGGCTGCCCACCGGCGAAATCGCTGGGACTTCCTTGATCGCGGTGTTGTCCACGACGGCCACGGCAAACGCCGTCTTCTTCTGCGAAGTCGCTTCGTTCACACCCGTCACGATCACCTGATCGAGGTTCAGGATGTCACGATCGAGTACATAGTCCTTCTCGACGCGGCCAGCGACCAGCGTGATGGGGAGGCGCTTCGGCTTGTAGCCGATGAAGCGCACAACGAGATTGACCGCCCGCCCGTTGTACCTGGAGACGTCGACGGTGAAGCTGTAGCGGCCGTCCGTGCTGGTGATCGTTCCGGCACCGATTTCAGGAATGCCGACGCTGGCGCCACCAAGGGGACCAGTGCTCGACGAGACCTTACCGGTAAACACGGCCGATTGGGCCGCTGCCACATTGGCTCCCACTGCCATCGCCGCGACTGCTGCGGCGAAGCGGAGAGTCCTTCGGATCAAGACACCATCCATTTCGTTACCTCGGAGTGTGGAGGGGTACTGAAACAAATTGCGGGCGACCCGGGTACGAGTTTGCAACACTCGATGTGACGGGTTCACCTCGGACGAACGGACAAAACGTCATTCGCTCCCGGATTGAGAGTTGCGCGAGATTCTCCTGTGCAGACAAACAGGGGACAAATGGCTTTCCCGGTCCGCGGCGGCGCGGGCCTCGAGTGGCTGTGGAACAACCGGCTTCACGCCCTATTATGTAGCTGGTGTGTAACCAAAGGCAATGGCGTGGATTAGCCCGCGCCTTTGTAACGTCAGCACATGGGAGCTTGCGTAACCGCGGCGGTTGACCTGCCTCCCTCACAGCGTCACCTTCCGGGTTGACCATGCTGACTCGTCGACGCCCCTTCAGAGTTGCTTTAATGTGCTCGCTGGCACTCACAGCTGCCTGCGAAATCGGTGCACAGCGCCGCGACGGGCGCGTTGTCGGCGCCGTCATCGATCGGTCCAGCGGCCAGCCCATCGCCGGCGTCACGGTTGTCAGCCTCCACGACGGCAAAGCCGTCACGACGGACACCGCGGGCGCCTTCCGATTCGAGAAGCTCCCGGTTGGCATCGTCCGATTCCTGATCCGTGCCCCCGGATTCCCACAGAAGGGCCTGGTACTCGCCCTCGCTGAGGGGGAGCGGATGGAGCAGCGCATCGAGCTCGACTCAACGCCGGCCTCCCGCCTCGCCGACGTCCCGACGCCCCGCGCGGCCGGCGAGCGAGCCCAGATGCTCGCACCGGTTCTCGTCGCCGAAGAAGCCAGCCTGGGCCTGCGCTTCGCCTCCTTCGAACGTCGACGGAAAACCGGCGCCGGCCAGTACGCCGTCCGGGCCGACATCGAGAAAGCCGGCTCGAATTCCCTGCAGGATGTCGTCCGCACCATGCGCGGCGTCAACCTCGATTGCAGCACCGGGGGATCCGGTTGCTCGATTCGGATGGCGAGGGCGCCAATGCGATGCCTGCCCGAGTACATCGTCGACGACAACGTCAACAATTTCTTCGGACCGACGGTCCCGGTCCGCGACATCGAGGCAATCGAGGTCTACACGGGACCGGCTGATGTGCCCGGTGAGTACGCCGGCACAAATGCCGGCTGTGGCGTCATCGTCATCTGGACGCGCTCCGGCCCCCCGCGCCCGAAAAAGAAAAAGCCCTGAGGCGCTGTCCAGCCGGCGCCTGTCGCACCTTGCTATCGCCTCGCGATGGCGCGCGCGCGAACCACCACATCGCGCTGCCCGCGCCCTAACTGGACGACCTCCTCCACTCCGCCTGGCCAGCGGACGGAGACGCCCGTCGCCGATGCGCCTGTCGCGAGTACCGCGGTCGCCGCGTTCATCGACCAATAGCCGCTGCCAGCATGAACCTCGCGCACCGGACCGCGGGTGGCACCCGAGATGACGCGCAGCTGGGCACCGATGCCCAGCGGATTGCCGGACGGGCCGACCAGCCGGATCCGCAGACCGGGCACACCGCCGACATTGCGCCAGAGCGTCATCGGCGCACCGTTTTGCGAGACCGCCAGATCCACCCGGCCGTCGCCGTCGAAGTCCGCGGCCGCTGCACCGCGCTGATCACCGAGCACGCTGATCCCGCTCTGCGCAACGCTCTGCACCCGGAACCCCCCGGTACCATCGCCGAGCAACACCAGTCCGGCGCCGGCATCGAACCGCATCGTGTTGATCTCGGTGGGAAAGAAATTCTGCGCCAGAAACAGGTCTTCGCGACCGTCGCCATCAAAGTCATTCACGACCACGCCGAAGGCGGGTGCCAGTTGTGCCGCCGCCGGCAGCGCGCGCACCTCGAAGTGATCACCACGGTTGAGAAAGACGGTGTGATCGAAGGTCGTGGCACCGACGCGCACCGCGGTCGATGCCGCGGTACCCAGCACCGCATCGATGTCAGCGTTCGCGAATGCAGCGAAGGTGGCGAAGCGTTCCTTCACCGATGGCAGCGCGGCACCAAGCCGTGAAAATCCATCCAGCGGCATCTCGCGTTTCGTGATCGAGTCGGCACGCGCGAAGAGGAGTCCGAGACGATCACCGTCCATGCGGGAGACCGCCAGCGTATAGGGACGCGCGGCGGATGTATGCCACGGTGTGTTCCGTCCCCAACTGGTGCCGATCAGGTCGAGGCGACCATCACCGTCAAAATCGCCAGCCGCGACGCCATTCCAGCGACTCGACCACGCCGACAGCCCGAGCGCCTTGGTCGCATCGCGAAAACGGCCGCCATCGTTCTGCAGCACGCGGATCGGACCGAACTCGGTTGCGACGATCAGCTCGGGCCGCGCATCGCCATCGAGGTCCGCGAACACGGCCGACGACACGAGTCCGAGCGACGACAGTGCCGCAGCGTTGCCGGCATCCTCGAGAAACGCCCCGCTCGCGCTGCCGAGCCAGAGCCGCGAGCGCACGGGTAACGGCCACGCGCCCGGCCGTACGCGCGCGCCAACGAACAGATCGAGGAAGCCATCGCCATTCACATCGGCCATCGCCAACGGTCCAACGCTCGCCGAGTCACCGGCGACGGCCGTCGACGGTACGCCGATCCGGGCAGCGGCCGCAAAACCCAGCACCGACGGCGTGATCGAGGCGAGCGAATCAGCGGCCTCATAGTTCGACTGGCCGGCGAGCAGCGTCACACCACCCGCCGCGCGCGGGAATGGCAGCACCGTCGTCAGGTCAAGCGATTGCACGGCACCTGCAACAGGCAGCGCCACAAACCGCGTCCCGGTGTGTCGCAGCACGGTCAGTCGCCCACCACGGCCACTGCCGAAGACGAGCTCCTCGCGACCATCGCCGTCGACATCGATCCAGCTCACACCGGGGCCGAGCTGGCTGAGACGCGACGGCAGCAGCGGCTGACGTTTGAAATCGGCGTAGAGCGAATCGACATGCGACGCTCCGCCGAGCATCGCGGTGGCATCGGTGAACAACGCCGGTCGCACCGCAGTGTCCGTGGCCGGGATCCGCACTCCACTCGTCTCGTCGATCTCGTACAACCGATTCGAGCGCGCATTCGGAATCACACTGTGCCGACCGTCACGCCACCGGACATCGATGGCGGCGATGGAGTCCCGTCCCATCGCGAAGGTCAACTGCGCGTCGCTGCCCGAGAGGTAGTAACCGCCAGACGTGATCTCCCGCGTCTGCGGCGGAAGTGACGCGGTCCGGATCGTGACCGTCGCACCGATCCCCTGCGAATTGGGGCCGGTGCCTCGCAATCGCACGCTCAGTCGCGGAGCGCTGCTTGTGTTGTGATAGACAACCGACGGCGCATTCAGCCGCGTCACCACGACATCCAGCGCGCCGTCACCATTCAGGTCCGCCAGTGCAATACCCTGCGAGATGGCGGAGTCGACACCGAACTGCCAGGTGGCGCTGGCGTCGTGAAAGGTGAGGTCGGCGCCGTTCCTGAGGGCGACGCTTGGCGTGCGCAACGCAGGAAACTCACGCGATTCTCGATTCCAGGGCACGCGCGGAAAACTGTTCCGGATCCGTTCATACGGATCCGCCTCCCGCACGTCGTAGCGATGCCCGGTCACGGCCAGCAGGTCCTCGAAGCCATCCAGGTCGACGTCGAGGAACGCGCTGCCCCACGTCCAGTCAGTGGCGGTCACACCGGCGAACTCCCCGATCTGCGCCCAGGTGCCATCTCCTCGCGAGAGGTGCAGCACGTTCTGCATCCACTGCGGTCGTTCCGGCGAAAGTCCCACCGGCTTCTGCATCGGCGTGTGCGTGGGGATGCTGCGCTGTCGACCGGCCAGCGTGGGGGCCAGCATGTCGGTGGTGAAGAGATCCACGTGGCCATCACGATTCACGTCGGCCATGTCCACCGACATGCAGGTATTGCTGGTCACACGCAGCGACATCGGGGGCGCGAGCCGAAAATTCCCGATACCGTCGTTGAGCCAGAACTGGTCGGGGTCTTCGAGATCATTGCAGACATACAGATCCGGCGCCCCATCGCCGTTCATATCATAGAATCTGGCGTCGAGCGTGAAATAGTCCGGCACGGACGTCAATGGCACGCCACGCTCATCGCGAAACCGCGCTCCACTGATCGGCGTCGCGGTGAAATGCCCGCTGCCGTCATTCAGAAAGAACAGATCGGGTTCGGCGCGCTGCGATCGTACGAAGCCACCGAGATCGGGGCGTGCTTCAACGCGGTACTCCTTCTTCCATTCGTCCACGACCACGACCGAGTCGCCGACCTTCTTCAGCACCTGATCAAAGGCGCGCTGTTGCGGCGTGTACGCATCGAGTGCGTTGCGCGTCTTGTACGTGGCGACGTAGAGATCGAGCGAGCCATTCCCATCGACATCCGCCAGCGTCATGGTGGTGGCGTTGTAACCACCGGTCAACCCACTGCGCGCGGTGGCGTTGGTGAATCGTCCGGCGCCATCATTCGTGAACAGGGCCACCGGGCCGCCAAACGTGCCGGCCAGCAGATCGAGATCCCGGTCGCCATCCACATCGGCCAACACGACGCTGGTGGTCGCGTGGCCGGTGAAATCGAGGCCACTGGCTTTCGTGACATCGGTGAAGCGAAAATCACCATCGTTGCGGTACAACGCCGCCGGCGTCTCGACCGAGGCCAGCACCATGTCGGGCCGACCATCACCATTGACGTCGCCCAGCGCCACGCCGGCGCCATCGAGCAAGCCGCGGTTGTCCAGGCCGCGCGTCTCATCGACATCGTTCCGATGTGTGAGTCCCGTCTGTGACGCCGTCAGCATGCGAAATCCTGCCGCACCGCCAGCATCCACCTGCAGGGCACGCCAGCGATACCCGGCTTCCGTGTGCCAGCTGGTGTCGATGGTCTGCTCGGCGGCACAACCAGCAGCCACTGCCGCCACCAGCGCAAGGTGAACGCGTGCTGCGACGGGCCAGCGGATCACGGCGCTCGCCGGGTCACGAGCGATCGCACCTTGCGCCCGATGCACCGCCCCTGGGTCAGCCCGTCAGTCACCGCCGGAAAATAGTGCACGCCCGCATACACTCGCGAGACCGCCACCTCGGCCAGCGCAGCCGAGAACGAGGCAAACTGCCGCGGCGGTTGCCCGATGTCGACCTGCGTCGAGTCCACGAAGGGAATCGTGTCACCGAGGGCCGAGATGATCACGTCGACCGCCGCGCCCGACTGCACGGAGTGCCCGGAGGTGTATTCAGGAAACGGCGGCGTTGGTATCACGGTCACGAAGCGCGGATCGATCACGCGCTGCACCCACGTTTCTGGCCGCACGACGAGCGAATGATACTTCTCGCGCCAGCAGCTGATGAACGCGTCGGCAATGCCGATCGACGTCAGCGCGTACAGCTCAACCGCGGCGTCAGCGCTCAGCCCGCGACGCGAGACCATCTGGTTCACCACACTGATCCAGTGGAAGCCAGGGGTGCCGGTGGCGACCGGGTTGTCCGCCCAGAACAGTGCCGTCTGACGTTGTGCCGGCGTGAGAGCACTCACGGTGTCGTGGAACTGCTTCCCCATCTGGTAGAACGCGCTACCGCGCTTCTCGGAGTAGGCTGGCGGCGGTGGTGGCGCGCACTCGTCACCGGTCGCCAGCACGAACGGTCGCAGCTGCCCCCAGAAGGGCTCCGTTGGCTTGGTCGGATTGAAGGCCGGCAGTGTGGTCGGCCCCTCGGCCTTCGGACGATTGGTGAATGTCCCCTTCGCCGTTGCATTTTCGGCATCCGCATGGATATCAGGGTTGCCGAACTGCACCAGATCGGACTGCCCTGAGAGTGTCTGCGGCACGAACTGCGCGACCGTCGAGGTGTTCACCCATTCGGCACGCGCGCCGGACGGTTTCCATGGCCGCCCGCGCGTCGCGAAAAAGCTGTCGGTGGCCGCCCAGACGAGAATCGCCGAACCGATCGCGCGACCATGACGACGTGAGTGCTCGACCGCTGACGCAGGTATGCCAGCACCCGCGCGAGCCGAGGCCTGCGCGGAGGCGAGCGAGTCGACGGTGCGGCGTGTCGTTGCGGTTCCATCGCGAAGCAGCGAGTCGAGGACGGTGCGCACGGCTTCGGCTGCCACCGTCGCGCCATCGAGCGCACTGGTGTCGCCCAGTGACGGAAAGGCAGCCAGCCCATTGAGCTGCCCGCTCAGCGACCGAAGGGATGACCGCGCGTCCGAGGCGTACCCCTCATAGAGCGCAATCGCCGCGTACGCAGACACCCGGGATGCGACTGGCGGACCCAGTCGTTCGCTCCGCGTGTACGCCAGCGACGTCCGCATCCACTGTGCCACCAGTTG
>JANPFJ010000208.1:0-13290 GCA_031423355.1 Gemmatimonadaceae bacterium
GGCGGATGCCTTCTACGCGACGCGTATTCCGGAATCGCTGCATGCCGAGGAGCGTCGGGTGGCGCGCCAGGCGTATGCCGGCTTGCTCTGGTCGAAGCAGTTCTACTACTACGACATCAAGGAATGGATCGGCGGTGACCCCGGGCAGCCAGCGCCGCCGGCTTCGCGTCAGCGCGGGCGGAACGCTGAGTGGGGGCACCTGCACAATGCCGACGTGATTTCGATGCCGGACGCCTGGGAGTATCCCTGGTACGCGGCATGGGATCTGGCATTTCACACGCTCCCGCTGGCGCGCGTGGATTCGACGTTCGCGAAAGAGCAGCTCCTGCTCCTGATGCGCGAGTGGTATATGCACCCGAATGGCCAGTTGCCAGCGTACGAATTCGCCTTCGGCGACGTCAATCCGCCGGTGCATGCGTGGGCGGTCTGGCGCGTGTACAAGGTGTCTGCCGCGCGCGGCGAGCGCGACCTGCTCTTTCTCGAACGTGCGTTCCACAAGCTGCTGCTCAATTTCACCTGGTGGGTGAATCGCAAGGATCCTGATGGGCGCAACCTGTTCGGCGGCGGGTTCCTCGGGTTGGACAATATCGGCGTGTTCGACCGCTCGCGCCCATTGCCAACCGGCGGACACCTCGAGCAGGCTGACGGGACGGCATGGATGGCGTTCTACTGTGCCACGATGCTTTCCATGGCCCTCGAACTGGCGAGGCACATGCCAGCGTACGACGACGTGGCTTCAAAGTTCTTCGAACATTTCGTGGCGATCGCGGACGCTATCAACACGCTCGGTGGTACGGGACTCTGGCATGACGAGGACGGCTTCTACTACGACGTCCTCCATCACGACAAGGGTGACTTGCCGTTGCGCGTTCGCTCGATGGTGGGCCTGATCCCGCTGCTGGCGTGCGAAATCATCGAGGAAGAGACGGTCGAGGCGCTTCCCGCATTTTCCCGGCGCCTGAAGTGGTTCCTCGAGAATCGTCCGGATTTGGCGGAATTCACGTCGTACTTCGAAGGACAGACACACGAGGGTCACACGCACCGGCATCGCCTGCTCGCAATTCCGACGCGGGAGCGATTGCAACGGGTGCTGCAGTATGTTCTCGATGAGTCGGAGTTCCTGTCCCCGCATGGACTGCGGTCGGTTTCTGCCATCCATCGCGAACACCCGTACGTGTTGCACGTCGGCGACGAAAAATTCAGCGTCGAGTACGACCCGGCCGAGAGCACGACCGACCTGTTTGGCGGAAACTCCAACTGGCGGGGCCCGATCTGGTTCCCGCTCAACTACCTGCTGATCGAAGCGCTGGAAAAGTACGATCACTTTTATGGTGATCGGCTGCACGTGGAGTATCCGGTGGGCTCGGGCACGATGTGCACGCTTGGTGTCGTGGCGCGCGACTTGTCGCGCCGCCTGTCGGATCTCTTCCTGCCAGACGCGAACGGCCGGCGGCCGGTGCACGGCGACGATCCGCGCTACGCCTCAGACGACGGCTGGAAGGACATGGTGCTGTTTTACGAGTACTTCCATGGCGACACGGGCCGCGGCGTTGGCGCGAGCCATCAGACGGGATGGACGGCGCTCGTGACCCGTTGCCTGGAAAATGTCGGTGCTGCACGCGTCGCAAGTCAGCGACACGGGCGTGATGAGCATCATCACGGCGCGGTACCACACGAGGCGCCGAGCACACAGACCGATCAGGAGGTCAAGGGCGTATGAACCACGCCGCCGAATGGCTTGAAACCGATGGGCGTGGCGGGTACGCCATGGGGCGCGTCGATGGCCTGCGCACCCGGCGCTACCACTCGCTCCTGACCGTCGCTCGAACGCCACCGACCGATCGGTTCACGCTCGTGAATGGTTTCGACGCCTGGATCGAGACGGCCGAGGGTCGGTACGCCTTGAGCGCACAGCGGTATGGCGGCGGCGTGACGGATCCAGATGGCGTGAACCGGCTCTGCGACTTCCAGAGCGAGCCATGGCCCACCTGGCGATATCAATTGCCGAGTGGCGTGGAGGTGGTGCAGGAACTCGTCATGCTTCACGGTTCACCTCTGGTGATGCTGGCATGGCATCTGAGTGAACCGATTGACGCACAGATCATGGTGCGCCCGTTTCTCTCCGTCCGCGATGCACACTCCAGCACCCATGCCAACGACGTGTTTGCGTGGGATGCGACGATCGCCGGCTCGCGCATCGACTGGCGACCATACGGCGGTCTTCCAGCCGTGACGGCCTTCACCACTGGAGTGTTCACAGCGGAACCCCACTGGTATTACGGCTTCGAATACGACGAGGAGCGTGCACGGGGCCTCGAATTCCGCGAAGACCTTGCGTCGCCCGGCACGATCACGTTCACACTCGGTGACAGGCCGGCCGTGCTCGCCTTCTGCAGCGATACCGAGGGCGTCAACGCAATCCCAACCGAGGATCCGCTGGCACTCTGGCACGATGTGACACACCGCGAACGCGAACGGAGGGCGGCGTTCGCCACGCCGCTGCACCGTGCGGCCGACGCCTACGTGGTGCAACGTGGACTCGGACGGACGATCATTGCCGGCTACCCCTGGTTCGCCGACTGGGGGCGCGACACCTTCATCGCGCTTCGCGGATTGTGCCTTGCCACGAATCGTCGGAGTGACGCACACGCCATGCTTCTCGAGTGGGCGCGCCACGTCAGCGACGGCATGCTGCCGAATCGGTTCGCCGATTTCGGTGCAGACGCGGAGTACAACTCCGTCGATGCGGCGCTCTGGTACGTCGTGGCGGTGGAAACGTTTCTCCGTCAATGTGGCGCCGACGGTTCGATTTCAGCGGAGGACGAAATGGTGCTGGCGGGTGCCGTCGGTTCTATTGTCGACGGCTACATCCGCGGCACACGCTATGGCATTCATGTCGACGACGATGGGCTGTTGGCGGCCGGCGTTGCCGGTGTGCAGCTGACCTGGATGGACGCCAAGGTTGGAGACTGGGTGGTCACACCGCGCGTCGGGAAGCCAGTGGAGATCCAGGCACTGTGGATCAACGCATTGCGTATCGCATCACGGTGGAACGCGGACACGCTGCGTGCCGCTGACCGCGCCACGGCCGCGTTCGAATCGCGCTTCTGGAACGAGGCCGTCGGCTGCCTCTTCGACGTTGTCGACGCAGATGGTGTCGCTGGTGCCGTGGATGCCTCGGTGCGTCCGAATCAATTGCTCGCCGTAGGTGGATTGCCATGGCCCGTGCTGGAGGGTGATCGGGCACGCCGCATCGTAGAGCTGGCCGAGGCGCAATTGTGGACAAGCGCTGGCCTGCGATCACTCGCGCCAGACGATTCATCGTACATCGGCCTGTATCGCGGCGACATGCGCGAGCGCGATGGTGCCTACCATCAAGGCACAGTGTGGCCGTGGCTCGCGGGCGCATTCGTGGACGCATGGGTCCGTGTGCGCGCTGGCTCCGACGAAGCCAAGCTCGAGGCGGTCCATCGCTTCCTGTCCCCGCTCCTCGCCCACTATCAGCAGTCAGCACCAGGGCACCTTGGTGAGATCGCCGACGGCGATGCACCGCATGCAAGCCAGGGGTGCCCATTTCAGGCCTGGTCGGTGGGTGAGGCGCTGTGGGTGCAGGAGGTGGTTTTGCGTGTGGAGCCGGCACGCGAATCGGCAGCCGAGGCAATGACGAAAGGGTCGGGCGCCGTCCGCAGCCGGCAAGCGCGATGACACGATCTGCGCCTGCGCCGTTCCACTGGAAAGCGTACGCGATCGAAGGATGGGCGATCGGGTGCTTCATGTTCGTCGCCTGCGGAGCCACGGCGCTGGTGCTGCATCCCAACTCTCCGCTCGCCGCCGTCATTCCGCCCATCCCGCTCGTTCAGCGCAGCGTGCTCGGCGTCTGGATGGGACTGACATTGATTGCGCTCGTATACTCGCCGTGGGGACAGGTGTCTGGCGCGCACATGAATCCCGCCTTCACGTTGACGTTTGCGGCACTCAGGAAAATTGCGCCACGCGATGCCGTGGGCTACATCATCGCGCAACTGATCGGCGGCATCGCCGGCGTCGCGCTGGCACAGCTCGTCCTTGGTGATGCGCTGCGACATCCGGGCGTGTTCTACGCCGTCACGCAGCCTGGTGTCGGTGGCGTCTGGCCCGCGTTGGGCGGGGAACTGCTGATCAGCTTTCTGCAGATGTTCGTCATACTCCGTGTCATGACCTCGTCACGGTGGAGCGCCTACACCGGCGTCTTCGCGGCAATCAACGTTGCGATCTTCATCATGTTCGAGGCGCCGCTCTCCGGTATGAGCATGAACCCGGCGCGCAGCCTTGGATCGGCGGCGATGGCGCAGAGCTGGGCCGCGATGTGGATCTACTTCGTTGCGCCGCCCGCAGGCATGCTGCTGGCCGCGGCGCTCGCCTTTCGGCGCACCGGCGCAGCGACTGCGCCGTGCGGCAAGATGATGCACGCCACGCCCTGCCTGTTTTGCGATCACGTCAATGCGCGCACGACAGCGAGTCGCTTTCCGTCACCGAGAATTGCACGATGAGTACGACTGCAACACCAGCTGAAGCGTCAAAGCGCACGGTCGCCGCAGCGCCGGTGCGGATTGTGATCGCCGGCGGCGGCTTCGGAGGGGTCGAAGTGGCACGCGAGCTCGAACGGCTGCTGCCGAGCGATACTGCGGTGCAGATCACGCTGGTGAACCGGGAGAACTACTTCCTGTTTACACCGATGCTGCACGAAGTGGCGGCCTCCGATCTCGACCTGACCACGATCGTGAGTCCGCTTCGCCAGCTCGTCAAGCGGACGTCGATTTTTACCGGCGTCGTGGAGTCGATTGATGTCGAGCAACGCGCGGTACAGGTCAGCCATGCCGATGGCGGCCACTGGCACAATCTGAAGTACGATCATCTCGTGCTGGCACTCGGCGGCGTCACAAACTTTCATGGTATTCCAGGCCTGGCTGAACGGGCGCACACCATGAAGACGCTCGGCGACGCCATTGCGCTGCGAAATCAACTGATCGCACATTTGGAAGAGGCTGACTTTGACTGCAATCGCGCGTCGCGGAACGCCTTGCTGACCGTATTGGTCGCGGGGGGAGGGTTCGCCGGGGTGGAGACGGTGACCGCCGTGTACGACCTGCTGCACGCGGCGCTGCGTTTCTATCCTCACGTGAGCACAACTGATATCCGCGTGGTGGTCGTGCATCCGGGCCCGCATCTGCTCCCCGAGCTGGGCGAAGCGCTCGGCAAATACACCCACGAACGGCTCGGCGCGCGAGGCCTGGAAGTCCATCTCAACACGCGGGTTGTCGGGGTCGAAGGGGACGATGTCATCCTCAGCAGTGGGGAGCGCATCACAACCCGGACGCTTGTCTGGACCGCGGGCACGTCGGTGAATCCGATCCTCGACTCCGTTCCGTGCAAAAAGGAACGCGGACGGGTACGCGTCGAATCGACGCTGCAGGTCACGGATCTTCCGGGCGTCTGGGCACTAGGTGACTGTGCCGCGATTCCCGATCCCGACGGTGGAACGTATCCGCCGACGGCACAACACGCGCTCCGAGAAGGTACGCTGCTGGCACGGAACATCGTTGCGACTCTGCGCGGCGGACCGCTCACGCCGTTCAGATTTCGTACCATCGGACTCCTGGCGTCTATCGGACAACGCAAAGGGGTTGCGATCATCCTTGGCCAGAAGTTCTCTGGTTTTATCGCGTGGTGGATGTGGCGTACGATCTATCTCTCCAAGCTTCCGCGGCTGGAGAAAAAAGTTCGTGTTGCGCTGACATGGACGCTGGACATTTTCTTCGCCAAGGACGTCGTGCAGTACGCAACCAACCGGGCGACTGCCATGTCCGGCGACCGGCAACCGGCCGTCGACGACAGCGCCGAGCCGCCGCGGCAAACCGCATAGCCCGGATCGACGCGGCGGCCCCCCAGCCTACAGCGCGCCGATCACGCCTGTACGGAGCGTCGGGACACTTGGCCACCGCGTGGAGCGGCTCGATGGCGATGCTCACGCGCTGCCTGCAAGCACATACGTGCCGCCAGTGTGTGTCGCACCCGCCGCGCGCTGGACGTGGCCGTTCGCCGAGAGATGTTCGAGCACCTTGAACACCGTCTCGGCCTGATCGGAGACGCCGGCAGCAACAGCAATCTGATCGGCCGTCCGTGGCGTCGGCGTGGCGCGCAGTGCGGCCAGCACGCTGTGCTGCACTGCGAGGACGGCGGTCGCCGCCTTCTTCCCCGCCTCGACGCCCGGCTGGTGGTAGGCATTCACGTGCACCAGCGACGCGTACAGGCCCACTGCGCGTTCGTACAGCGCAATCAGCGCCCCGATCGAACGGGGGCTGACATCGGGCAATGTCAGTGTCATCGACTCGCGGGCGTTCTGGTGCAGCGCCTCGCGTGTGCCAAGCATGAACCCCAGCAGGTAGTCACCTGACGTCACGTTCGGTTCGACCTCGAGCGGCGTGCCGGCCTGATCCTCGAGCACTTCGACGAAGGTCATGAAGAAGTTGTGAACACCGTCGCGCAGTTGCTGCACATACGCGTGCTGATCGGTCGAGCCCTTGTTGCCATAGACCGCAATGCCCTGGTGCACGACCGCACCCGACAGGTCAAGCTCCTTGCCCAGCGACTCCATCACCAGCTGTTGCAGATACCGCGAGAACAGCAGCAGGCGATCCTTGTACGGCAGCACCACCATGTCCTTCGTGCCGCGGCCACCACCTGCGTGATGCCACATCAGCGCCAGCAGCGCTGCCGGGTTGGACGCCACCGTGGTGTTGCGCGTTGCGACATCCATCGTGCGTGCGCCGTCGATCAACGCGGCGATGTCGATGCCCTGCAATGCCGCCGGCAGCAGACCCACGGCGGAGAAGATCGACGTCCGACCGCCGACCCAGTCCCACATCGGAAACCGCGCCAGCCAGCCAGCGGCGGTTGCAGTCTTGTCGAGCTCACTGCCATCACCGGTCACGGCGACGGCATGCTGCGCGAAACTCAGCCCCGCTTTCCGGTACGCCGCTTCAGCGACGAGCATCCCGTTGCGCGTCTCCTTCGTGCCGCCCGACTTCGAGATCACCAGCGTGAGGGTGCTCGCCAGCCGGTCACCCAGGCGCTCGATCACGCGCGCCATGCCGTCCGGATCGGTGTTGTCGAAAAAGTGCGGCGTGAGCCTGTCGGCGCCGGTGCCGAGTGCGTCGGCGATGAACTGCGGCCCCAGTGCCGAACCGCCGATTCCGATCACCAACAGCTGCTCGAAACGGACGCCGTGTTCGCTGACGATCTGGCCACTGTGCGCCGCCGCCGCGAACTGGTGAATGCGCTCGGTCGTGCTGGTGATCGCGCTCGTCATGGCCGGGTCGGGGGCCAGCTCAGGAGCGCGCAGCCAGTAGTGGCCAACCATGCGCCCTTCGTCCGGATTGGCGATCGCTCCCTTCTCGAGGGCCTCCATCGCCGCAAAGGCGCCCGCCATCGGCTCCGACATCCGGGCTCCGAAATCATCCGGGAATCGCATGCGGGAGATGTCGAGCGCGATGCCAAGCGACTCGGTCACGCAGAGGTGCGCCTGGTAGCGCTGCCAGAGTTCCATCTCGTTCATGTCAGTTCCTCAACGCGGTCGCGAGGGGGTGCGCGGCGGCATGTGTTTACGGCGGTGTGTGTACAGCGGTGTGTCTGCGGCTGAATGCGGCGTCGTGCACCGGCTGCGCCAAACGTACGCGGTCCAGGCCTGCCTCGGCCGATGGACAATCGACGACGTCGCGTTCGTTCGAGGTAATCCCGTCATGCCACCCGCCGCGACCGCCCCTGCTCAGCGCGGCAAGGCGGGATTCGCCGCCCGATCGGAGAGAACCAGCGCGTGATCCGAGCGAACCCGACCGGAAGGAATGCGGTGATCGCCTGAGCGGAGCCGAGCAAGCATCGGAGCCTTGGATGCGCCCGTGACGACCCAGAGAACCTGCCGGGCAGCGTTCAGCACGGGATACGTCATGGTCATCCGCCGGCGCCCGGCGTACTCCCCGGTCACGGCCATTGTGCTGTCAGTCACGTCCAGCACCGGCTCACTCGGCAGCAGCGAGGCGGTATGGCCGTCCTCACCGAGCCCGAGATGGATCAGGTCGAGAATTGGTGGATTACCTGCCAGTAATGCGACAGTATCGGCGTATTCACGAGCCGCTTTGTCTGAATCCTGATCCTCGACCGGCATCGGGTACAGGCCGCCGAGTGGCGCAGGAAGGTGCGCGATGAACACCCGCTCGAGGTGAGTCAGGTTCCGATCGATGTGACCGGCGGGCGCAATCCGTTCGTCCACCTGAAAGAGCGCGACCTTGTCCCACGGCACATCGAGGTCGGCCAGGTAGCGGAGCATCAGCCACGGAGTGCTGCCACCGCTGGTCGCGAGCAGGAACCGGCCGCGCGCCTTTACCGCCTCGCGCGCTGCCTCGGCGATCACATCCGCCGCCCGATGTGCCACCGCATCGACGTCGGCCAGCACCTCCTCGCGCATCAGGGCTGTACTCCACGCCGGCCAGGTTGCGAAGCGAGCGTCGAATCAGCGCACCGCCCCGGGATCTGCGCCCGGTGACCACACCTCACCGGTCCACCTCGTACCACCCGCCCGGCACCAGGTCCTCGGCTTCCTCGGGACCCCACGAGCCTGGGTCGTAGAGAATCGGCGCCCCGTTATCGAGCACCGGATCGACGATGCGCCACGCCTCCTCGACATAATCCTGCCGCGCGAACCGGAATGTCTCGCCGTTCATCGCGTCACCGAACAGCTCCGCGTACGCATCCGACTCCACGCCTTCGTGCTCGTGACTTGTCGCCAGCTCGAGACGGCGTCCGCT
Organism: Gemmatimonadaceae bacterium; assembly: GCA_031423355.1. GTDB lineage: Bacteria > Gemmatimonadota > Gemmatimonadetes > Gemmatimonadales > Gemmatimonadaceae > JACMLX01. The sequence continues at coordinate 8,841 of JANPFJ010000208.1, forward strand.
GGCCACATCGGGCTCGCGCACGGTCGCACCGAGCGCCAGCTGGAACTTCGGCCCGAGCTGGAAGCGCACGTAGTTCGAGTGCAGTCGGATGCCACCGATCGGCGGCGGTCGGCGGAGCTTCACCAGCACCTCGGTGCGCAGCTCCGGCATCTGCTTGCCGGCGCGAATGAAGAACGGCACCCCGTGCCAGCGCCACGAGTCCACCGCCAGTTCCAGAGCGACGTAGGTCTCGGTGTGCGAGCGGGCCGCCACGCCTGCCTCCTCGTGATAGCCGCGGAACTGCCCGCGCACCACCTGTTTCCGGTCGAGCGGCGCGATCGCCTTCAGCACCTTCACCTTCTCGTCGCGCAGCGTCTCGGTATCGTCACTGCTCGGCGGCGGCTCCATGGCGATGTTCGACAGCACCTGCAGCAGATGATTCTGCACCACGTCGCGGATCGCACCCGTGGCATCGTAGAATGCGCCGCGTCCCGAGATCCCGAACGGCTCGGCCATCGTGATCTGGACGTTCTCGACATACTGCCGATTCCAGATCGGTTCGAGAAAGCTGTTGGCAAACCGGAAGAAGACGAGATTCTGCACCGCTTCCTTGCCGAGGTAGTGGTCGATGCGGAAGATCTGGTTTTCGTTGAACGATTCATGGACGATGGCGTTCAGCCGACGCGCTGACGCGAGGTCGGTTCCGAACGGTTTCTCGAGCATCAGGCGCGCTTCGGTTGGCCTGCCGTTGCGGCTGAGCTGCCCGATCACCGTTTCGAACAGCGACTGCGGCACCGCCAGGTAGTGCAGCGGATTCTTGATGTCGCCGAGGGTGGCGTCGAGCTGGTCGAACATCGCGGGCGCAGTGTATTGCCCTTCGACGTAGCGCATCAGTTGCATGAGCTTTGGAAATGCCACGGGGTCAACGCCGCCGCCATGCTTGATCACACTTTCTTCCGCGCGCTTCTGCAGCGCTTCCAGCGAGCCACCACCGCGCGCCATGCCGATCACGGGGACGTCGAGGACACCTTCCTTCACCATACGCTGCATGGCAGGAAAGATCTTCTTGAAGGCGAGGTCACCGGTGGCTCCATAGAACACCAGTGCGCCTGATGGTGTCGCTCTCACTTTTTCTCCTTGTGTCCGCCAAAGCCGGCACGCATTGCAGACAACACACGATTCGCGTAGTCGGCTTCACCGCGTGACGAGAAGCGCGAGTAGAGCGCGGCGGTCAGCACCGGCACCGGCACTGCTTCATCGATGGCAGCCTTGATCGTCCAGCGTCCTTCGCCGGAATCGGAGACCCGGCCCGCGTATTCCTTCAGGTCGGGTGACTCGATCAGCGCCTGCGCGGTGAGGTCGAGCAGCCACGAGGTGATCACGCTGCCGCGCCGCCAGAGTTCCGTGATTTCATCGAGCGGAAAGTCATATTGGTAGTGCTCGGGATCGCGCAGCGGCGTGGTCTCGGCGTCATGCTCCTGGTCGGCCTTGCCGATGTTCGCGCTGCGCAGGATGCCCAGGCCTTCCGCGTAGGCGGCCATCATGCCGTACTCGATGCCGTTGTGTACCATCTTCACGAAGTGGCCGGCGCCGGCGGGCCCGCAGTGCAGGTAGCCGTGGTCGGCGGTGCCGACGCGGTTGTTGCGTCCAGGTGTCGGTGCGGCGGCGTCTGTCGGCGGAGCGAGTGTGGCGAAGATCGGTTCCAGTGTCGCGACGAGTTCCTTCTCACCGCCGATCATCTGGCAGTAGCCGCGCTCGAGCCCGAAGACGCCGCCGCTGACGCCGACGTCCACATAGTGCAGGCCCTTCGCCGAGAGTTCTTTCGCGCGGCGGATGTCGTCGACGTAGTAGGAGTTGCCACCGTCGATGATCGTGTCGCCGGCCGTGAGGTGCGGAATCAGGTCGGCGATGGTTGCATCGACGACACCGGCCGGCACCATCAGCCAGACCACACGGGGCGTGACGAGTTGCCGTGCCAGGTCGGCGTAGGAACTCGCGCCGTCGGCGCCTTCCTTCACCAGCGCTGCCACCGCGTCGGGCGACCGATCGAACGCCACCGCCTGATGCCCGTTCCGCATCAGGCGCCGCACCATGTTGGCGCCCATTCGTCCAAGTCCGATCATGCCGATGCGCATCGCACTGCTCCCTGATCTGTTGAGTGAAACCGTGGACCGAGCCGTCGTGGGATGGAGTCGGGCTGCCGCTGCCGTCCGCCCGACGCGGGCCGCGCCGCGGTGTTTCGTAGCTCAGGATGATACGACGGGCATCACCCTGCCGGTGCAGGGAATCTGCCATCGTCACGAAATCGGTTCAGGGATTCGCCGAGGGTGCGCGTCCGCGAAGCGGTGCCGATGCGGCAGGAGCGGCGGCGGCGACTACTTCGGAGGGTTGGTGAACTTCGGTGGGCTCGATGGTGCACGCAGCCTCGCTCGCCCAGCGGCTCTCTCTGCGAGTTGCATGGCGCTACGAACTTCCGAGGCCGTGACGCCACGGCGGCCTTCGAGCGACTCCCGTGTTGGGTGCATCACCCGGATCATTCGCCCCTGCTTGCCGTCGCCGGTGGCGGCTGCATACACGACGAGACCCCTTCCACCGTCAGGCGCGACGATCACGCGGGAGAACAGCGCCGTTTCTTCCGTGGGTGCTTCGATCATCTGTCCTGCACCGTACCATTGCATCCCTACCGGAGGTGTGTCGGCCAGCGCCAACCGTGTGAGCCACTCGCCGAGCGATGGCGCGTCGATGTTGATGCGGGGAGACTCACGAATCTGCCACATCGCAGCGAGGGGCTCGCCCACTTCGACGTAGAGGCTCCCTCCCGGGTTAAGGGGATCCTCCGACGAACGCCACGCTGCTGGAGCGACTTGCGCCGCAGCTCCGGCGGGCGCCGGCGCTGTGGGTACCGGAACAACGCGCGTCGGCGCTGCGGGTACAGGCCGCGCAGTATTCCCGGCCTTGATCTCGGACAGCATCAGCTCAACAAAGAATTTTCGCGTGAAATCGTTGCGGGGCCCACCATTCGCCTCGGGCGTCGGCAGCAGCGCCCGGATGATTCGCCCCTGCTTGCCGTCGCCGGACGCCGCGCCGAACATCACCGCTCCAAACGGACGGCCAGCGACGGTGAAGCCCCGCACGAACATCGCGTTCTCTGCGTTCGGTTTGCCGATCACCTCACCGGACTCGCCCCACTGCGTCCCTGCCGGCGGTGCATCGGCGCGCGCAATCCGTGTGACCCACGCTTCGAGTGATGGCGCGTCGATGAGGGTGCGGCGAGACTCACGAACCTGAATCATCGCGGCCAAGGGACTGCCCACTTCGACGAAGAGACGCCCGCCCGGGGTGAGGGGATCCTGCGACTCGCGCCACCCGGCCGGTGCGACCGAGGCGGCTGGAGCGTTCGCGGCACTTGCCGGTGGAGCGGGAGCGGGTGCCCGAGGTGCGGGTTCAGGGGAACGTGCCGGCGGCGTCGGTGCGGGGGACGCTGCCGAAGACAGGCCTGCGGTCACCTCGGCCAGCATCCGTTCCATGAACAGGGTGCGTGAGACTTGCCCGCGTGGTCCGTCCATCGCCGCCCGCGTGCCGAAGGTGGCCCTGAACACCCGACCCTCTCGGCCGTTGCCGGTCGCGGCGCCGTACTGCACCACCCCAGTCACTCCGCCGCGCCAGACGAACGTCCGCGTGAACATCGCTGTGGTCGCGTCGTTCTTCCCCATTCGCGTGCCAGAGTCGGTCCAGCGCCCTCCTCCAGGAACGGAATCGGACTGAATCCTGCGCCTGAGCCACGCATCGAGCGACGGAAGATCGATGAGCATACGGCCCGACTCATTCACCGTCATCAAATCCCCGATAGGACTCCCAATATCTAGGTAGGACCGCTCTCCGTCAGAGCCGGATGGCAGAAACACGCGCCACCCCGGTGGCGCGGATTGAGCGTCAACCGCCGCCGAGGCAAGTGCCGCTGCGATCACGAGTATCGAAAGGCGAAGTGGCGTGGTGCGCATGGATCCAGTGAGTTGAGGAAGAGCAGTCGCACCGTTGTCTGTGGTGCGCGCTGGACTGCTGCTGCTGGCAGACGAGCCGCCACCGGGTATCAGCGGAGCAGACGGGCTCGGAAGAGGAACGCCAACCCGATGAGCATGGCGATGGCGAGCGGGCCGCCGAGCCACCGCAGTCCGAAGGCAGCTGGTCGGATGTTCCCTCGACGGCAGGCTCGGACATACGCCTTGCCTGCGAACCAGGCGGGAATGGCTCCGGTCAGCCCGAAGCTCACCGCCAGCAGGAGTTGCCACAGCGGCGCCGGCCTGCCGGGCATCATTTTTGCTAAAGCGATGAATGCGCCATAGGCCAGTGTCGCGAGGCCGAGGACACCCGCGAGATACAGCCAGGCCAGTCGGCCGATCAGTGCGCCAGCTGAGGGGGTGCCACGAGCGGCCAAGCCAGGGTCCAGTTCGATCACGCGAGCCTCGGGCGA
>JANPFJ010000209.1:0-2945 GCA_031423355.1 Gemmatimonadaceae bacterium
GTGGGAAGGACTTCAAAGCTCCAAGCTCTAAACGGGCGCGCGGCACGCGCCGCGCCGAAGGGCTTGGCTGGCCTTGCATCGGCGGAGGGCGTGCTCCTATCCTGCGCGCCGATTCACAATTGCGCCGGCTCCATTCTCCGACCATGAAACCATTCCTCTTCACGCTCCTTGGCCTCGCCCTTGCCTGCGTCTGTCGCACCAGCCTGCCCGCCGCCGAGGCGTCCGCCGACCAGCCAGCGGCGGCGGAGGAATCCTCCGGGCCGGAAAAGTCGCTCGCCGGGATCAAGCTCCGCGCCATCGGACCAGCGCTCATGTCCGGACGCATCGGGGACTTCGCGGTGAACCCGAAGGACCAACGCCATTACTTCGTCGCGGTCGCGTCCGGCGGGGTGTGGAAGACCGTCAACGGCGGCGTCACCTACACGCCCGTCTTCGACAAGGAGGCTTCCTACTCCATTGGTTGCCTGGCGATGGACCCGCAGAATGCCAACGCCGTGTGGGCCGGCACGGGCGAGAACAATTCCCAGCGCAGCGTGGGCTGGGGCGACGGGGTTTACCGCACCCTGGATGGCGGGAAGAATTGGCAGAACATGGGCCTCAAGGAGAGCGAACACATCGGGCGCATCGTCATCCATCCGAAGAACAGCGCCATCGTGTACGTGGCCGCGCAGGGACCGCTCTGGAAGGCGGGCGGCGAACGCGGTCTCTACAAGACCAGCGACGGCGGCAAGACGTGGACGCGTGTGCTCGGCGGCGGCGACTGGGTTGGTGTGAACGACGTGCAGCTCGATCCACGCAATCCCGACATCCTGATCGCCACCACGCACGTGCGCCAGCGCCGCGTCTGGGGGCAGGTGAGCGGCGGAGCCGAGAGCGCGCTCCATCGCTCGACCGATGCCGGCGCGACGTGGACGAAGATCACCAGCGGATTGCCCACCGAGGAACTGGGACGGATTGGCCTGGCCATCAGTCCGAAGGATCCGGATGTGGTCTATGCGGTGATGGAAGCAGCGAACAACAAGGGCGGTGTGTATCGATCCACTGACATTGGCGCGAGCTGGAGTCGCATGGGTGACGCCTCGACCAGCGGCTTGTACTACGCCGAGATCACCGCCGATCCGCACAACGTGGACCGGGTGTATCTGGTGGATACGTACAACATGGTCAGCGATGATGCAGGGCGGAGCTTCCGTCGGCTGGGTGAGCAGTTCAAGCACGTCGACAATCACGTGATCTGGATCGACCCCACCGATGCCAATCACTACCTCGTGGGCTGCGACGGCGGGTTGTATGAATCGTTCGACCGAGCGGTGACGTGGAAGTTCTTCCCGAACCTGCCGTTGGCGCAGTTCTACAAGGTGGCGGTGGACAACAGCGAGCCATTCTACCGCGTGTACGGCGGTACGCAGGACAATGCCACCTTCGGTGGGCCGTCGCGGAACAACACGCTGCACGGCGTGGGCAACAGTGAATGGCAGATGGTCGTCTTCGGCGACGGCTTCTCGGTGCAGATCGATCCCACCGATCCGAATACCGTGTATGGCGAATGGCAGAACGGCGGCCTGGTGCGGCACGACCGGCGCACGGGCGAGAACACCGGCATTCAGCCGCAGGTGGGACCGAGCGATGCACCGAACCGCTGGTACTGGGATTCACCACTGCTGATTTCGCCGTACAACCCGAAGCGCATCTACTATGGGTCACAGCGACTCTGGCGCTCCGACGATCGGGGCGAGTCATGGAGCATGAAATCGGGTGACCTGTCGCGCAACATTGATCGCTCGCAGCTTCGGTTACTGGGCCGGCAGCAGAGTGTCGATGCGATTGCGCGCAACAGCTCCACCAGTTTCTTCGGGTCGATCATCACCATCACCGAATCGCCGAAGGTGGAAGGGTTGCTCTACGTGGGCACCGATGATGGCCTGGTGCAGGTCAGCGAAGATGGCGGCGCGAACTGGCGGCGCGTGGCCACGTTTCCCGGCGTGCCCGATACGACCTATGCGATCCAGCTCGTCGCCAGCCGTCACGATGCGAACGCGGTGTATGCGGTGTTCAACAATCATCGTTCCGGCGATTTTGCGCCGTATCTGCTGATGTCGGCCGATCGCGGCCGGACGTGGCGGAGCATCTCGGCCAATCTTCCTGCAAAGGGCGCGGTGTACACCATTGCCGAAGATCCGACCGTGAAGGGGTTGCTCTTTGCGGGGACGGAGTTCGGTGCCTTCGTCTCGCTTGACGGCGGTGCGCGCTGGCGCCCGCTGAAAGGAGGCTTGCCCACGATTCAGGTGCGGCATCTGGTGGTGCAGGAGCGCGAGGGCGATCTGGTCGCAGCGACCTTCGGCCGCGGCTTCTACATCCTCGACGACCTCACACCGCTGCGCGTCGCGGCGCGCGACGCTGCCACACTCTCGGCCATGGCAGCCGGCAGCGCCACCCTGCTGCCGATCCGGAAGGCACCGATGTTTCTGCCCGCGCAGCCATACATGGGTGGCACCGGCCCTGGCTTCTTCGGTGCGCAGCACTACGTCGCCGCAAATCCACCGCACGGTGCGGTCTTCACCTATTGGCTGCCGAAGGAACTGAAGACGAAGAAGGCGCTGCGACAGGAGCGAGAGAAGCCGCTGGTGAAGGATGGCAAGGATGTGCCCTTCCCCGGCTACGATGCGTTGCGTGCTGAAGACCGGGAAGAAGCGCCGGAGGCTGTGCTCACGGTGAGTGATGCCGATGGGCGCGTGGTGCGTCGCTTGACCGGACCGGTGAAGGCTGGCTTCTCACGTGTGGCGTGGGACCTTCGATTTGCCGCACCGCAGCTCGCTGTGCCGCGTACTCCGGACGGCGACGATGACGGCCCACAAGGCCCGGTTGCTGCGCCGGGTACGTACTCCGTGACGCTGGCGCTGCGACAGGATGGGCAGCTCCGCGAGATCGCAACGCAGAAATTCGAT
>JANPFJ010000210.1:0-2333 GCA_031423355.1 Gemmatimonadaceae bacterium
CCGATTCGAGCAGTACCGCAACATGATCGTCTCGGACAGCCCGTTCGTCCTGATCGACGGCGAGCGACGACTCGAGGGGATCGGATTCGAGAGTGATCCGCAGATGTTGAACGTCAAGGTGCGGCAACTCTCGCGCGCCACCGGCGCCAGCATCGTGCTCCCGGCGGCGAAGGGGTCGGCGCCAGTCTTCGGGACTGAAGTTCGGCCGCTGACTGCCGTGCCGGCGGACTCGGCCCGTGCCGCAAAGCCAGCAGCCAAGCCACCGGCGGCTGGTGCACGGAAGATCAAGCAATGAGGTGGGCGCGCTCACTGACCGGCACGCTCCTCGCCAGCGCGTTGACAGCGCTCACGGCGCGGGCGCAAGCGGTCGGTGGTCGATGCAACATCGAGCTGACCCAGGCCACGGACTCGTCGCCGCTTCGGATGACGACAACGACGTCGACGCCGAATGGCCCAAGGAACGTCTTCATCGGCGGCCGCGTGGCCGCGCGCTGCATCCGTCAGGAAGTTCGCCTCCTGGCAGATAGTGCCGAGTGGTATCAGCAAGCGCAGGTTCTGTACCTGATCGGGAATGTTCGATACACCGAACCGCGCGTCAGGGTCAGCAGCAATCAGATGAATTATTTCCAGGCGGATGAGCGCCTGCTGGCGACCGGGAATGTCGAAGCAACGCTCCCGAGTGGATCGATCATGCGTGGCCCGCAAGCCACCTACTATCGCGCCGTGAAGGATGTGCGCCCCGCCTCCCGGCTCGAAGCGGTACAGCGGCCACGCCTCTGGCTGTCGCAACGCGATTCGACGGGCAAGCAGGCCGAGCCTGTCCAGATCACGGCGAATCAGATCACGACGGACAACGACTCACTCGTCTTTGCGGGTGGCAAGGTTGAAATCACGCGGTCGGATCTCGACGCACGCAGCGACTCGGCCTTTCTCGACAGCGGGAATGAGTTCGCGCGACTCATGATCTTGCCCGTCATCATCGGGAAAGGGGAGGGAGGTTACACGCTGCGCGGAAAACAGGTGGAGCTCTTCACCAGGGATCGACTCGTGCGGCGTGTGGTGGCGCAGGCTGACGCGCGCGCGACGAGCAACGACCTGCTGCTGACCGCCGATACGATCGACCTTCGCGTTGAGAACAACAAGGCGCAGGCGGCTTACATCTGGGGCAAGTCGCGTGCGCGCGCTGTCTCCCCTGACCGCGATCTGATCGCCGATTCGCTCGCGGTGCGGATGCCAGGGCAGCAGCTCCGCGAGGTGCGCGCATTTGTCGACGCCGTGGCGACCACCATTCCTGATACGGCAACCATTCGAACCGGCGAGAAGGACTGGGTGAAGGGCGACACGATCTTCGCGTTCTTCGACTCGACCGCACGCGCCCGCGTCCGTTCGCCCGCGAGTCCACCGGCATCGCCACCCACACCCGTTGTGGCACGGTCGGCGCGCGGGGCGGGGAAAGGCGTTGATACGGCAGCCACCACCGGGGAGATGGCGGCGCGTGACCGCACTGCAACCGACAGCAGCGTCATGAAGCCGGAGATGCGCGAGCTCCACGCGATTGGCCATGCGAGCGCACGCTATCAGGTGCCGGCGCAGGGCAGTCCACCGGAGCGACCCGGAATCAACTACTCGCGCGGCGACCAAATCACTGTGACGCTCGATTCCTCTGGCGTCTCGCGGGTCGTCATCGATGAGCACGCCGTGGGGGTGTATCTGGAACCCGCAGTGCGCGATTCGATCACCGTGCCGGCACCAGCGGAGGGCGCTCCACTGCCGACATCATCCGGTGCGCCCCCGGTCGCCACACCGTCACCGCCGGCGAGCCCAGGCGCTCCGACTGGGATTCCCAAGCCGGTCACGAAGCCAGCGCCCGCCCCTCCACGCACTTCACCGGTTCGCCCGTGACCGACCCGCAGACGCCGGACGATGCACTTCCACCACGCATTCGCGCGCTGATCGAACATTTCGCGCCGCATGACCGGTCACCGGTCATGGCGATGCACGCGCTCTTTGCCGCCGCGGATGCGGAGGGATTCTCACGCTTCGATGAAGTCGCTCGCGTGTATCGTGACGACTACCTGCTGCTCGAGAAGGCCGCCGGCCGGGATGCAGAACGCGCCGCAGGTACGCTCAGCCTCGACCAGGTGCGGTCACATCTTCGCGACGCGCTGCTGCCGCGACTGGTGGCCGATGGCGTGATCGCCATGCCGACCGGCGGACTCGACGAGCCGGGCGCCAAGGTTCAGGTGATGACAGGCATCTGGGGTGCGGTGAAGGATCAACGCGAGAAGGTCACGGCCGAGGTCAAGAGGCGCACGACACAGACCGTGGGCATC
>JANPFJ010000211.1:0-2477 GCA_031423355.1 Gemmatimonadaceae bacterium
TTTCCGTCAGCGGGTTCGTATCGCGTATTCGTGCAGGTGCGGCGCGTGGGGCGGGCGATCGAGACGGCGGTGCTGGATGTGACGGTACCTCTGCCACCGGCGAACTGACGCCGCCGCCGCGTCAGTTCTCGCAGAGCCGCAGCGACTCGGCCGCGGTCACGCGGAACCGGTCCTTGACCGTGTTCGTCCGACCCGACTCGCGGAACTCGGCGACGAAGTCGTGCATCCCTTCCGAGAGTCGGACGATCACCGGCTTGCCTGGAACGACGCGGCGCGCCTTCACGTCGCTGACCCCACGGCTGTCGAACTCATCATCCAGATAGACCCACGCCGTCACCGGCCGGCAGTTATTCACGAGACGGATCTCGTGCGTCGGGGCTCCATCGTTGCGGCGCAGATACGGCGATGTCCTGCACGCAGCGAGCGAAAGTCCGAGCAACAGTGCCAGTCTGATGTGCCGCATGTGCATCGCACCTCTGTGTGCAGTTGTTGCAGTCGTTGGGGGCAGCGCAGCAAGTGTTGCGGGCCTCGTCTGTGACGACCCTTGGGAGCTGCCGGTCACGCACCACAGCGTCATCGCACCCTCACGAACCATCGAAATCCACCCCCCCAGCCACCACTGTCGCCTTCCTCGAAATTCGGCCTTTGTTCGGCAGCGTCCCCCTCCCACCCCACACGCCGCCCTGCTCACCCGCCCCGCAGCGGCGTGGCCGCGACAGCCGATGTGTCGTTCCCGGTGGCCTTACCGTCGGCGGGTTCGTATCGCGTGTTCGTGCAGGTGCGACGTGTGGGCCGGGCGATCGAGACGGCGGTACTCGACGTCACGGTCGCCGAGCCGGCGCCGAAGAAACCGTGAGGACCATGCTGAGCGGTGCGATGCCGCTCAGCACATCCTGAACGTTGCCGGCTCGATGACGTTGAATGTCCCTTCGTGGTACTTGATGACGTCGAACTCCCGGAATTCGACATGGTACCGATGCGGACCGGCGGGCAGGCGCATCGTGCGTGGCCTGCTGCCCACGGACCGCGGTTTGACATCGATCTTGTGCTTGTTGCGATACTCATCGTCGATGTACAACCGCCCGGTAATCCCGCTGCAGTTGTTGACCACACGAATTTCGACCTGTGGCGCACCGCCGTTCTTGCTCACATAGCGGTTCGAGGCACAGGCGCTCGAGAGCAGCACCAGCGCGACCCCGCTCAGCCCTCCACGCACGCTGTGCACACCGCCCTCCGGCTCGCCGCCTCGTCACGGGAAAACGGGCGCGAACCATCGCGGTTCACGCCCGCTTGTTATCTACGCGCCGTAACCGCGGCCCGGGATCACCCGTGCGGGTGACCGCTGACGTGTGACCGTTACGGGATGACCGGTTTCGCCTTCTCCCCAGCGGCGGACACCCAGCTGTTGTTCCCCCGCGTGATGTCGGGGATCCGGCTCTCCGGATCGACCTCGATCTTCGCCAGTGTCTTCCCTGCAAAGCTGTACCGCCGGATGTAGCGCACACTGTTGGTGCTCCACACTTCGGCCGGATACTGATAATCCTCGGTGCTGCCATCAGTGAAGGTGAACCGCGCACGGATCGGCAGTACGCCACGTTCACGATTCCCGTAGGCGACGATCACACGCGTCGTGTCGCCTTCCTTGCGCGTGACCACCGTGTCCACCGCCTGATCGTAGCGCGCATTCTCCACGAACCAGCCGCGCCAGAACCAATCCAGTCGCCGACCACCCACATCTTCCATCGTGCGGAAGAAATCCGACGGTGTCGGATGCTTGTACGCCCAACGACGGATGTACGTCTTGAATGCATCGTCGAACGCCTCGGGGCCAAGAATCTCCTGCCGCAGCAGCTGCAGTCCGACGCTCGGCTTCACGTAGGCTGACACGCCGAGCAGCTGTGGATTGATGCGATCCGGCGTGGTGACGATCGGCCCTTCGACACCGGCACGCATCACCTGCTCCACCATCCCGCGCTCTCCGCCGGCGCGCTCCATCTGATCGCCCTTGGCGGGATATCGGCGTGCTTCTGCGAAGGTGTTGATGAACGTGTTGAATCCTTCGTCCTGCCACATGAATGCGCGTTCGTTGCTGGCCACGATCATCGGGAACCACATGTGCCCGATCTCGTGGGTGACCACGTTGTACAGGTCATACACGTCGGCACTCTTGTTCTCCATCGCGATCATGGGATACTCCATACCGCTGATGGGTCCCTCCACCGCCGAAATGTGTGGCCACGGATACGGAAACCATCGTTCTGAGTATTCCATGATGGACATGCGCGACTGATCCGCTGCGTCATGCCAGTTCACGGCGGCACTCGGCCGATAGTAGGCGTACGCCATGATCCCTTTCCAACTGGACGCATCCCACTGGAACTCCGGGGAGGCCGCCCAGACCGCATCACGCACATTTTTCGCCGCGAACTTCCAGGTGAGCAGACCAGCCGTTTTCGGCCGCGCGGCACCGCTCTTGA
>JANPFJ010000212.1:0-6892 GCA_031423355.1 Gemmatimonadaceae bacterium
TCACTGCGACAGAACCGGTTCAGCGGATTCGCCGTCACGTCCCACGATTTGTCGATGGCCATCACTTCGGCGCGGGTCGCATTCACCGAATCGATGATGTCGCCAAACTCGCGCGAGAGCCGGCGCGACCCCAGCGATTGCACGGACGCCGGTCCGCCGAACTTCACCTGATCCGCGCGCCCCTTGCCGAGCATATCCATGTTGTGCGCCGCAACGATCGACGTCAGCGGCACGGTGGGATGATCCACGAACCACGCTGAGCCGAGGAGGCCGCCCTCCTCACCTTGATGCGAAACGAAAATGATCGAGCGCGCCGGCTTCTCTGCCGCGAACTGCTCGGCGATCTCGAGCAGCACCACCGTGCCCGAACCATCGTCGTCAGCGCCGTTGAAGATCGAATCGCGTCGCGGCGGACGAATGCGGCGCGCGGCGGCAATCAGCGAATCGATCTTCCGCTGCTGCGCCGCCGTCGGCGTGCAGACCGCATCATTGTTGCCTTGCGGACGCGTCACCGTGTTGACTGCGCGGAGCGAATCATGATCCACCGCCACCGGGCTGCGACCGATGTGATCGTTGTGCGCGCCGACCAGCACGTACTCCGATGCCAGCGTCGGATCCGAGCCAGGCAGGATCGCGACCACGTTGCGTGCCGGCGCCGCCGAGGGCTTCCATTCATACGTCCATCGCCCTGAGACCGACGCACCAGCCGTGCCGAGTGTGAGCTGATCGACGCTCCCGCCGAATACCTGCGCGGCAACCGAAGAAGAGATCGTCGCCACGCCCACACCGGCATTCACCGCGCTCGGACGCATCGTCGGGCGAGGCGTGAATGCAGCCGCGATCGTCGCCGGTGCCAGTGAATCGAGTCCGATGATCAGAATGCCCACCGCGCCGGCATCCTGCGCGCGCGTGTCGCGCACACCGCCGCCACCGACCGCGCGGCGCGACGGTGCACGACCTGACGCCTCGGCGGCAATCACTGCCGCAGCACCGAACATGTCAGGTCGTTGATCGCAACTCAGAAAGGACACCGGTGCGCGACCGCCCGCCCCGATCACCTGCGCACCGGCCGCCGCACGAAACACGGCGACCTTCCCGCGAAACATGGCGGGGTCCAGCGCGACACTCGAGTCGCCCCAGCGTCCGGCGAACACCGTCGGCGCATTGTCGATCGCAGCCGTCGACGCGATGCGGCCCGGGGCCGATGGCGTCATCGGGATCCAGTCCCGCGTCGCCGTCAGCGCGGCTCCACGCACACTCAGGCGCGAGCCACCGCTGTCGAATCCGATGGGGCCGAATGGCAACGTCTGAAAAAACGTGCCACTGTCGCCAGCGGGCTTCAGGCCGAGCCGCCTGAATTCCCGCGCGATGTAGTCCGTGCCCTTCGTATTCCCGATTTCGCCGATCCGCCTGCCCTGCATCGAATCGTCGGCGAACTGGTAGAGCCGCGTGCGAAGATCGTTCGCCGTGATGGGCGCGCTGGTGGGCCGCGGCGCCCAGGTCCGCGGTCCTTCGTCGGGCCAGACCGTCGGCGGGACTGCGGCGCGGGGAGCGCCCTGACGTCGGGTGGCCTGCCCGGACAGCGCAGTGGGCACGACGAGCGACGCCGCGAACGTGCCGAGCGAGAGCACGGAAACGATCGACAGAGATCTGAGCACGTTCGGATGACTGAGGTACGGGAGCAAGGGAAGCCAGCAGCCGACGGAGGAGCACGCGGCTCACATCGAGCATCGCCCCCGGACCTGCGACTGCGCTCCAGCAAAGCTATGGCACGACAGGCACGTGCGAGATCTTGAACACAAAGGTCTGCTCAACGCGCTGCGCCACCGGCTTGGCGCCCATCGAGGCCGGTTTGAACTTCATTCGCGGCAGCGCAAGTCGAACGGCCTGCGCGAAGCCCGCATGCGTTGCCTCGATGACGCCGAACGACTCCGGAATCGCGCGACCCGTCGAGTCGATCACGAATCGTACTCTCGCCTCGCCTTCGATCTGCCGCGCCAGCAGGGAATCCGGATAAATCGGCCCCTCGCTGTCTGGCGACCGCTCGGCCGTCTCATCCACCTCCAACTCGCTGAACGCCTGATATGCTTCCAGCGAAATCGACTCCTCGAGCTTCGGCTCGTCGACCTCGGCTGTCATCGCGACCATCCCGCCGACGTCCGGTCCATCCTTCGGGCGACTTGGCGCCGATTCCTGACGCGGCCCGCCCAAGCCGACGAATCGAACGCGCTCCGCCTGTGGCAGCGGCTGCCGCTGCATGAGCGGATAGAGGAAACGCGATGTCAGGAGCGGATCATTCGCCGCGTCAGGGTGGGGCACCGGCTCCAAGGTGGCCAGCCCCCACGTCAGTGCCACATGCGAGACGAGGCTCACGACGGCAGACAGCCCGGTCGCCGTGCCTATGGCCTGCGGCATGGTCGTCCGCGTCAGCACCTGACGCATCCGGCGATGCGCCATGCGCCCCCGGACGGAGAGATGCCGTGCTGCGTGTTTGAATGCCATCCGCCCCTCCCCCATAACCGGCAAACCACGCCTCTGAGCGTGACAACTGAGCGTCGTTCAGTATTCACCTTGTGACCGCTCAAGGCCAGTCTTTTCATCCCGCTCGCACATTCGTTCGTCACATTTCCCAATGAGCGGGCCCCGGATGGGCTCCGCCAGCACGGTAGCTTTCCGGCACGCCCCCCGATCAACGGGTTTCTGCCTTCCTGCAGCCAGCTACGGCATGTCCTACAACTTCCTCCTCTATTCCGTCGCCGACCGGATCGCCACGATCACGGTGAACCGCCCCGACAAGCTCAACGCCCTCAGCGCCGCCTTGATCGGCGAGCTGGGCGTGGCCATCAACGAGGCCATCGCAGACGACGCTGTTGGCGGGATCATCCTCACCGGCGCGGGCCGGGCCTTCATCGCCGGCGCCGACATCGGCGAGCTGACCGGCCAGACCCCGATGAGCGCGGTCGCAAGGGCCATGCGCGGTCAGGAGATCTTCGGCCGATTCGAGCGCAGCCCAAAACCCACCATCGCTGCCGTCAACGGCTTTGCCCTCGGCGGCGGCTGTGAACTGGCCATGTGCTGTCATCTCCGCATTGCGGGAGAGTTCGCCAAATTCGGACAGCCCGAAGTGAAGCTTGGCATCATCCCGGGCTACGGTGGCACGCAGCGTCTGCCACGGCTCGTCGGCACCGGACGCGCCCTGCAGTTGCTGATGACTGCCGAGGTGATCGATGCCAATGAAGCCGTGCGCATCGGCCTCGCCAACAAGGTGGTGCCCAGCGCCGAGCTGCTCCCGGCCGCCGTGGCGATGCTGACGCAGATGATGGCGAATGGCCCGCTGGCGGTGCGTGCGTGCATCGATGCCGTCATCCGCGGTCAGGACATGTCGCTCGGCGACGCATTGGCGTACGAAGCGGCGCACTTCGGCACACTCTCGTCCACGTCCGACATGAAGGAAGGGATGTCGGCGTTCCTCGAGAAGCGCCCCCCTGGCTTCACCGGCGCCTGAGCCCCTTCCGGTGAACGCGATCGTGGAATCTGCTGCAGCAATCGAGGGCGAAACGGGCGTGATGCTCAACACCTCCGTGCGCGTCAGTCAGCTCACGCTCACCAGCTTCCGCAACTACGATCGCGCCACCCTGCGTCTGCCGAACGATGGGGTGGCGCTGCTCGGTGACAACGGGCACGGGAAGACCAACCTGCTAGAGGCCATCTACTACCTCGAACTCTTTCGCAGTGCGCGCGGCGCGCGTGACAAGGATCTGGTACGCTTTGGAGATGCCGGATTCCACATCACCGCGACGCTGGACAACTCACCGCGGGGCGCGCTCAGTGTCTCGGCGGGGTTCGACGCCGCCACGCAGAAGAAAAAGGTGTCGATCGACAACGTCGAGGTCACGCGACTGAGTGACGCGATCGGCGCGGCACCGGCGGTGTTGTTCTCTCCCGCCGACGTGGCATTGGTGCGCGGGGCGCCGGCCGAGCGGCGCCGGTTTCTCGACGTGATGCTGGCGCTCGCCGACCGTCGCTATCTGCTCGCGCTGCAGCGTTACCGCCACGCACTCGCGCAGCGAAATGCCGCCTTGCGAAGCATGAACGGTCATGCGCGTGACGCCGAGTCGATGGATGCGGTCGAGGCGTTCGAACCGGCGCTGGCCGAGGCCGGGGCGGTTATGCTCGTCAGGCGTCATGCGTGGGCACTCGATGCGGCGCCCGCGTATACGCAAGTCCTTGACGCAATCGGCGAGCGCACCTCGGTGTCGCTCGCGCTCAAACGCGGCGGTGGTGTGCGCGAAACCGAGAGCGAGTTGCGAGAGTGGCTCGGTACAACGTTGGCGACACAGCGCGCACACGATGTGCGTCGCGGCACCACGCACACCGGTCCCCACCGTGATGAGCTCCAGCTGCTGCTCGACGGTCGCGACCTTCGCAGCTTCGGCAGCAATGGGCAGCAGCGGAGCGCCGCGATCGCGCTCCGCATGCTCGAGGCCCGCACACTGCAGTCGTCGCTGGGCGCGGCACCGCTCCTGCTGCTCGATGATCCGTTCGCTGAACTCGATGCCGATCGCAGCGCCCGCATTCTCGGGCTGCTCGGCAGCCGCGGGCTTGGGCAGGTGGTGCTGGCGGTGCCGCGGAGCGAGGACATTCCGCGCGCGCTGACGGGCTTGCAGACGGTGCGCGTGCATCAGGGCACACTGGCGCCCGACGCATGAGCATCCCGAAGAAGAAGGGTCAGCCGGTGAGCATCGCCGATGTGATGGCGCAGGTGCTGGCCCAGAAGGGGATGACTGAGCGCATCGCGCAGGTCGGTGCGATCGACGATTGGGCGGCAGCCGTCGGCGCACAGATTGCGTCAGTGACCGAACCGCTGTCGGTCACGGCGGATGGCGTGCTGTGGGTGCGCGTGACCACGGCCGCCTGGATGAACGAGCTGAGTCTGCTCGCACCGACGCTTCTCAAGCGTCTGAACGCGGTGCCAGGCCGGGCACCGGTGAAGCAACTGCGGTTCCGGTTGGGGCGGAACTAGCGAGCACCGAGTTCTGAGAGAACTTCCTCGGGAACCCGGCGCTCGGGCACAAGACGGTAGCCCGCAGGAAAGGCAACACGACTCGCGCACCACTGTAGCCGTCGACCTTTCCAGCACGGGACGGGGCCTGCTGTGTGGTGCTACCCGCCCACCGAATCAAAAATCCTCAGCGTGTCCCAGAACCCCGCACACTCGGCCTTGAATCGGTCGTGCTCCGGGTCCACCTGGTACGCCTGCTCGGCCGCGGCATCCGCAAACAGGAGCACCAAGGCATGCGTATACGCGCGATCGACCACCGGCCGGTCCGTGTCAGCCGGCACACCGGTGTAGCCCGCATGCACACTCGGCAGCGCGCACAGTTTCGGCTGCCAGGCCTCAAAGAGCGTCCGGTCGGTGTCGCTGAGGTCGGTACGGAGCGTGAAGTAGACGGCGTGCACGAACATGTCCGGTCTCGGATGCAGGGTGAGCGAAATGGCAGAGCGCAGAACCAGGAAAACTAAGAAAACAATAAACCGCCGCCGCGAACTGCGGTTCGCTTGTCGCGCGCTGCGCTGCACCCGATTGTTGACATGGCGGCATCGGGGGAACGCTGACTGAGCGACCGTGACGCTGCCGTGTGCTCCGGCTGAACGGCCGTCGGCACTGAACAGTAGCCCCCCCGTCGGAGCTCACCATGCATCGCGCCATCGCCCGGATCACCACCACATTCGCGACCCTGCTACTCATTCCCTTGGCGGCTCAGGCGCAAGCCACCGGTACCGCGACACCGCTGCCGCAGCCCACGACCGCGCCCGCCGCTACCAAGCCAGCAGCGACGCCAGCGGCACATGGCGCCATGTCGCCAGCGATGACGGCCAAGCCCGCTGTCCCGGCCGCGACCCCTGCCGCAAACGGTGCCCCGCACGCCGCGCCGACTGCGACCTCGCCTGCGGGAACCGTTGCCGGGGCCGCGGCGGCACCACCAAAAACCGCGCCGGCTCGCGACGCGAAGGGTCGCTTCATCGCCCGCGGCGCGACACCGTCCGCCGCTGTGTCGGCGACATGTACTGACGGCTCTGAATGGAAGGGGTCAAAGCGAGCCGGAGCATGTGCTCGTCACGGCGGTGTGAAGAGCTGGCACTGACAGAGCAACGGGTCGCTGGCAGATGGCAGCAGTCGCGCCACGCGGCGCTAGGTTGCTCCCGACGCAGCGCATCGGGCCACTCCGTGTCACCTTATCCACAGGAGCACCACGCATGTTCGAAGGCATTGCCAAGACCCTGAAAGACATCCTGCCCGACGCGGCCGACGATCTGATCGACAAGGCGATGGGCGCCATCAATGATCCCGCACACGGCGGGCTGCAGGGCGTGGTCGAGAAATTCCGCGCCAGCGGTATGGGCGACACGGTGAACTCGTGGATCGCGGCCGGGAAGGCGAATCTGCCGATCACCGCGGATCAGGTGCGCAAGGCGCTTGGCAATGAGCATGTGACCGCGCTGGCAGCGAAGCTTGGCATCGATCCGGCGCATGCCGCCGACAAGCTGGCCGCGATGCTGCCGGCCGCCGTCGACGCCGCGACACCGAACGGCACGCTGCCGACCGAGCCGCCCGCGGCCTGATCGGCACGCTTGGCACGCACGAACGCCCGGTCGCTCACATCGAGCCACCGGGCGTTCTGTGCATCAGTGCATTCGCCGTTCCGCCGATCAGCTCAGCGCCGCGCCGCCACCTGCGTCGGCGCGATCCCCAGCATCGCGAACGTGGTGTTCGCTGACGGCTCCGGCGTGAGACTCAGGCTGTCGGCGCCCAGCTTGCGCAGCTCGGCGGAGAACTCCGGGAAGCGACTCGGCTGCAATCCGCGGATGCCGATCCGGCACCCGAATCGGC
>JANPFJ010000213.1:0-1320 GCA_031423355.1 Gemmatimonadaceae bacterium
GCGAGCAGATCCGCCTTCGGCGGATAGGTCGGATTGTGGATACTCACTAGTGCTTCCCCTGCGGAGCAGGCGCCGCCGCCGGCACGTCACCGGCTGGCTTCGGTGCCATTGTGGGTGTGGTGGTCGGACGCCACATCGGAGCGGGGCGCGTGGGCGCAGTCTTCGTATACGTCGGGATGGTCCAGCCGGTCTGGCCAGGATACCCGAATGGCCCCGTCGCGACTGTGCGGCCCGGGAACTTGCCCTGCAGCCCGCGGACGTAATTCACGACATCCCAGCGATCCGGCTCTTCGATGCGATTGTAGCTCGGCATCGACCCGCGACCATTGCGCAGCATCCCGTAGACGTAGCCATCCGTGCGCGCCTTGGTCATATCCGTCATCAGATTGATGCCAGGAACGCCGTACTTCGTCGTCGGTCCATTGCCCAGGCCCGAATCACCGTGACACACCGCGCAGTTCTGCTGGTAGTACCGCTGCCCGTTCGCCAACGATGAATCCAGTTCGGCGGTGGTCAGCTTCGACGGATCCTTCGGATTGACCAACCCAGCCATCGAGTCAATCACGTTCGGCAACGCGCGGTAGCTGTAGGTGTAGCCAGGCGTCTGCAAGCCCGTCACCGGGACAGAGTTCACAGGCTGCCCACGCGGCGCGATCGTATCGGCCACCGAGTCCCACGGCTGAATTGCCGGCTGATCCCGGAAATCGGTGAACCATGAACAGGCCCCCAATGCCAAGGGCATCAGTGCCGTCGCGGCCATGCGGAATGATTTAGCGCTCACCGCGAACCTCCACAGCCCCGTGGGCCTTCAACGTCTTCTCGAGTTCAGCGAACTTGTCCGGCGTGGTCTCGATCCAGATCCCATAATCGCCGTGCGTGAACCGCTTGTCGTACCCGAAGTTCGTCACCAGACGCGGGATCTGGGCGTTGATGAACATGCCGGCCACCGTGCTCAGGCAGCCCACCATGACGAACATCTCGAATCCCATGATCGTGTAGGGAATCCAGCTGGCGATCGCCTTGCCGCCGACCTGCAGCGGCCAATACTGCGAGGACCAGATGGAGACCCAGTATCCGAACGTCACGCCGAGTGACGCGCCGATCAGCGTGAAGACGCGCACCACGCTGGTCGGGGCATCGATCGCATCATCGATCTCGTGCTGGATGGTCGGCGAGTACACCGTCACCTTCGGGACCTTCTTGGCCTTCAGATCACGGATCGCATCGCAGACTGCATCCAGCTGCGGGAAAACTGCCAGGACGCCCTGCATCAGTGATGCCCTCCATGATCGTTCTTCATCTTCGGCGGGACGATTTCCT
>JANPFJ010000214.1:0-2536 GCA_031423355.1 Gemmatimonadaceae bacterium
GCGCATCGGCGTCACGGACGGCGGGCAGCAGCCGCTGGAAGATGATCGCAGGGCTGCTCGCTGTTGCCGCAGTGGGCGCCGCAGGCGCTGCCACATGGGCGCTGACGCGCACCAGCGCTACCGTGCGCGATGTGGGTCTGCCGCCGACCTCGCCACTGCGGCTCGAGGACACCTACCGCAACTTCTCGGTCGCGCACGACGGATCGTTCATCGTCTACGAGGCGAAGATCGGGGAGTCGTCGCAGCTCTGGTACCGCAGCCTCACCAGCACCGATGCGCATGTGATCGCCGGCACCGATGGCGCGCTCGGCACGCCTCGCATCGCGCCGGACGACCGGAGCGTCGCGTTCGTGGCCGGTGGCACCCTGAAGATCGCGAGCCTCGTCGATGGTCAGGTCACGACCTCGGCGCAAGCCACGGATCCGCACGGTGGCACCTGGCTGTCGAGCGGGCAGCTGTTCTTCTCCGATGACGATGGTCGGATGCTCCGCTTCATCGATCCGGGCACCGGCACCGGCAAGTCGGTTCCGGTGTCGTATTGCGTGATGCCGGAGATGATCGGCACCACGGACGTGCTGTGCGGTGGCGGAGCGAACAAGTTTGCAACCGTGGTGACGCTCGCCCCGCCGAACCGAAAACGCTTCATCCGGCGTGCCAGCGGCGTCGCCGGCACGTCGCTTCTCCTCGGCGCCGACTTCCGCATCATCGACGACCAGTACGTCGTCTACATGGGTCTCGACGGCACCATCTCGGCCACGAAGTTCACGAGCCGTGATTCCCTGATCGTCGGACGTTCCGTCTCGCTCGTTGCGCAGGCACGCCGCACCACCTACACGGGCGGCGGACAGTTCGATCTCACGCGCGACGGCACACTCGTGTACCTGCCCGGCGTCGATGCCGCGACCGGGCGACTGGTGCGTCGGCCGAGCGGCGGCGCTCCCGTGCCGATCGCGGTGGACCCCGCCACGTTCCTGCGCTTTACGCCAAGCCCCGATGGCCAACGCCTCGCGGTCGTCATCGAGGGTACGCAGCGGCAGGAGCTCTGGTTGTACAACTTGCGCACGGGCAGTCGGGAATCGCTCGACCAGGCACTCTACGTGAGCAACGCATCCTGGAGTCCCGACGGTCGTCGCCTGGTGTACCGGAAGTTCGATTTCGATGATCCGGACACCGAATCACTCGTGATGCGTCGCGTCGACTCGCCCGAGGTACCACGGATCCTCGTGACGAAGAAGCAGCCGATCGGCATGGTGCCATCGTCCTGGCTCGCGGATGACTTCCTGCTGGTCGGTGTTGGTTTTACCGGCGGCCTGGTGATGCTCGTCGATCCGACGAAGGATCCGGCACGCGTGGATACGCTCGGGCTGCTCAGCAACTTCGTCTCCATTTCGCCGGACCGGAAATGGATCGCGCACACGCCGGTGGGGGCCACCCTCGTCAGCGTGCAGCCTTGGCCCGCCATGGACCGGAAGTACACCGTGGACATGGCGGGTCGTGAGCCGCTGTGGCGCGGTGCGAATGAGCTGGTCTACTTCTCATACGTTGGCGGCAAGGGGTCGCCGAGCCAGACGTTCAATCGGGTGCGCATGGACGGTCCCGCCGATGCGCCCGTCGGCACGCGCGAGGTGCTCTTCACCGATCCACGCTTCATCGATACGCCGGGCTGGTCGCACGCCGTGATGCCAGGTGGCGACGCGGTCTACCTGCAGGCGACGGCGGAGAACCTCGGGTACTACGTGCGCGTGATTCCGGACTGGGTGGCGACGATGAAGCGTGCCGTGGACGAGGCGAACAAGTAGCGAGTCTGCGTTGCGCGGCCGGACCCACAGAGTGATGCGATCACCCGCGCGAATTGCTCGCGTTGTCCAGCACCACCGTCGCATTCCGTCTCAACCCCACCAGCTTCGCCCGCTTCATCGGCGACATTCGGAACGCCGCGCTAAACGCCTCCTGATCAAGCGCGAGAATTTCTCGCGAAAGCGTGAGCGCATCCTTCCCCGCGATGAACTCCCGCGCCCGGAACGGCGACTCGTCAGCCAGTTCCTGCGAGAATTTCACATTCCATGGACACACCTCCTGGGAGATGTGTCGGTATAACCGTTTTGAGGTCGTGCTCTCGACCGGTGGCCGAACTCGTGGCACGCCGGGCCGCGGAGCCCCCCTCGACACGGGCCCCCTTGAGCCGGGGCACGTCACGCGCTCCACGCCCGTCCGCCGCTGCCCCGACCGCCCCGTGAACTACGCGATGCGCCAAACGGCATCCAAGATGCCTTCCTGACGTGCACGCGCGCCGAAGTTTCGGGGCTCGTCGGGGATATCGCGGCGATGGTGGCGCCCCTTCGGAAGTGCCTGACGATGCCGAACGGATACGAGCTCGGAGCGTTGCGAACAGAGCCGGCCTTCGCTCGCCACGCCGCCGATCCGCGCCTGCGAGCGCTTGTCACGGAACTTGTGGCGGCGGCGGAGCGTGCACGCAGCACGCCGGTGCAAACTGCTCGGTAGTGCCGTAGTCGCGTCCGTCCGAATCACGGATGCC
>JANPFJ010000215.1:0-1166 GCA_031423355.1 Gemmatimonadaceae bacterium
ACAAGGACGGAGAATGCCAGATTCCGAGCTTCCGGCAGCTCGCGTGTCTCCAGCGCCCACAGGTAGACACTCAGCGTCACGGCCGCCTGCAGGACGCCTGTCAACACGATGAAGCGCCATTGGACCCGGCCCAACATCGGCTCATCCGGCGACCGTGGTGGGCGCATCAGCACGTCCTGCTCCGGCGGGTCGAGCACGAGCGCCAACGCCGGCACCCCGTCCGTCACGACGTTGATCCACAGTAGTTGCAGTGGTACGAGCGGGAGCGGAAGGCCGCCCAGCGCCGCCACCAGCATCACCGTCAGTTCCGCCATGTTGCCCGACAGCAGATAGACGAGCGTCTTGCGAATATTGTCGAAGATGCCACGACCCTCGCGAATCGCCGCGACGATGCTGGCAAAGTTGTCGTCGGCCAGCACCATGTCCGATGCTTCCCGCGTGACTTCCGTGCCGGTCAGCCCCATCGCGATGCCGACGTGTGCCTCCCGCAGTGCCGGCGCATCGTTGACGCCGTCGCCCGTCATGGCGACGACCGCGCCGCGCGACTTCCACTCGCGAACGATGCGAATCTTGTCCTCGGGTGTTGCGCGGGCGTGCACCACGTCCCTCTCGGCACTACCCTCCGTCACGATGCCGAGCTCCTTCGCGATGGCCAACGCCGTCAGCGGATGGTCGCCGGTAATCATCACGGTGGTGATGCCCGCGCCGCGCGCCATCGCGATAGCCTCGATGGCCTCTGGCCTCGGCGGATCCGCAATGCCGATCAGCCCCTGCAGTGACGCACGCGCCTCGTCGCCATCAGGAGCGACCGCTACCGCCAAAACGCGAAGGCCGCGTTCCGCCATCGCAATGTTCGCCGCGTCGACGCCATCAGGCTGCGTCACGCACAATGGCAAAACGCTTTCGATGGCCCCCTTGATGTACACGCGACGATCCGCACGCTGGATCGACATCCGCTTGAGGAGCGTGTCGAATGGTTTCACCTCCACGCGCGGATTGCTCTCCTCGATCTGCGCACGAAGGATGCCCCGCTCGGCGGCCGCGATCAGGATCGCGAGCTCGGTGGGATCACCAACCCCATCGACGCCGTCGTCCCGCAGCTCGGCGTCCACACATGCGGCAGCGGCCGCGAGCAGCTCCTGACCGTCACCACCCCAGACGTCGCG
>JANPFJ010000216.1:0-35152 GCA_031423355.1 Gemmatimonadaceae bacterium
CGTGCGACTGCTGGTACCCCGTGCTCGTCAGCGCGTCCGCAAACGCCTTCGCGCTCTCGAAGCGATCGGCGGGCAGCTTGGCGAGTGCCGTGAACACCGCCGTCTCCACCTGCGGCGGTACGGTATCGCGCAGCGTGTGCAATGACGTCGGCTTCTCGCTCAGCACCTTGGCGACGATCGCCTGCACGCTGCTGCCGGTGAAAGGCGCGTCACCGGCGAGCATTTCGTAGGTCATGGCGCCGAGCGCATAGATGTCGCTGCGGGCGTCGATGGTACGTTCGCCCATCGCCTGCTCGGGGCTCATGTACTGCGGCGTGCCGAGCGACAGGCCCGTCTGCGTCATCCGTGCGCCACCGGCGCTCTGGACGGCGAGCGCGATGCCGAAGTCGGCGACGATCGCCTGGCCATCGTGCAGGAGAATGTTCTCCGGCTTGATGTCGCGGTGGATGACGTGCTGGCGATGCGCGTAGTCGAGCGCACTCGCTACTTCACGGGCGATGCGGATGGCATCGGCAATCGGCAACTGGCGTTCACGCTCGAGCCGCGCGCGCAGCGTTTCGCCGGTCACGAGCGGCATCACGTAGTACAGCAGGCCATCCGCGTCACCGCTATCAAGCAGTGGCAGAATATGCGGATGCTGCAGGCGCGCGGTGGTGCGGATCTCGCTCAGGAAACGCTCGCCGCCGAGGGCCGCGCCGAGGTCGGGATGCAGGACCTTGATCGCGACATCGCGATCGTGCTTGAGGTCGTGCGCGAGATACACCGTCGCCATGCCGCCCTGACCGAGTTCGCGGTCGAGGCGGTAGCGGTCAGACAATGCGGCGGTCAGCCGCGGCATGATGTCATTCATCGGACACCAACGCCATCGATCGCAGTCTCACCGGCTCACCCATGCGGCTTGATGTACGCCTGACACGGCTCATACCCACGCAACGCGTTCACGCGTAACATGCCGCCGCCGCCGAGCTCACGCTCGAGGGTGAAGCCGTCGCCGAGGGTGGATTGGAGCTGCGCGCGCAGGTCGGTCACCGTCGCCCTCGATACTCTTGCAGCAGCGCCGCCCATCGCGGGTCTCTATGCAAGGGCGCGAATTCCAACGAATTGATCACCCCGTACAAGGTCGGCTCCTTTGTGCGCACGGCGAGCTGTAGTCGCGAAAACGCCGAGTCCACCGCACCAATTTGTGCGTAGACGATTGCTTGGTGCGAGAGCCGCAGTGAGTTCGACGCCACCTGCGCGGGGTTGATCGTATCGAGCAACGCCCGCGCGGACGCGGTATTTCGGATTCCCCGCGCGTCGCCCCATATCTGGTCACACACCGCTTCCGGCTTCGCGGTCTTGATGCACTCCGCTCGCGCGTCCGCGAATTTGCGAGCAGCGCCGAAGGTCAGTTCCGCGTACCAGTGTACAGTGGCGTTGTCTGCGTTCTCGGCAACCATACGATGGATGACCGCCGCGGCGGAATCCACCCGTCCGAGGGCAAGGTACCACAGCGAGATCTCCTGGTGCACCACGGGGATAAGCGGTTCCAACGCCAGCGCGCGTCGCAATGGTGATTCGGCTTCGGCGACGCGCCCGAGCGCCAGCAGCAGTACGCCGCGCTCCTTCCAAGCCTGCGCATTGCCCGAGTCCAATTGGACAGCGCGCTCCGCGGCGGGCAGTCCGGCACTAAACCGCTGGTCTTGCTCATACACGGTGGCCAGTGCCAGGTGCGCATCAGACTGCATGCTATCAAGCGCGACGGCACGTAGTGCCGACGTGAGCGCGAACGCACTGAACTGCGCTCTCGACGTCGATTCCCCGTAGTTCGGCAGATAGGCGATGGCTTCCGCCTGTCCGGCCCACGCGCGTGCGTACGATGAATCGAGCGCGATGGCCCGGCCAAACTGTTCCGCCGCACGTTTCAGATTGACGAGTCCACGCTGCTTGAGCAGAAAGCGCCCCAGCAGCTGCGCGTCGCGCGCATCGGCATTCATGCTTTCCGGCCGCCGCACTGCCGCGAGGTCGGCGGCGCCCAGCGTAAGAGACAGTGCGCTGGCCACGCGCTCCGCGACATCGGCCTGCACCTTGAAGACATCGGTGAGCCGTTGCTGCAGCGGTTCCCCCCAGATCTGCGCCCCGGTGCTCACACGAATGAGCGCCGGCACGATGCGCACCAGCGTGCTATCGTTCGCACCGCGACCGCTCGCGCCGGCAATGCGTGCCCACCGAATGGATCCGCTCAGCGCGTAGTCGGCGCCCAGTTCGCGCGCGATAGCTTGCGGCGACTTGTTGGAGCCACGAAAGCGCAACACACTGGCGCGCGCGATCACACTCAGCCCCGGTACACGCGCGAGACGTCCGGCAATCTCCTCGGTGATCCCGTCGGCGAAGTACGCATCGTCGGCGGCACCAAGGTTGTCGAAGGGAATGACCACTACGGTCTGCGTGGCGGCTTTCGTGGCTACGGGTGGTGTGCGCTTCGCGTACCAGCGGGTGCCCGCTGCGGCTAGTACGAGCAGCAGTGCAGGAACGGCGACCTTCAACCACAGCGGTCGCGACAGTCGCGGAGCACTCCGTGGCGGTGTGTCCACGCTCGGTGTGGTGATGCCACTCAGCCGCGAGAGCAGTGCGTTCGCGCTGGCCGGTCGCTGTGCGGGATTCTTCTCAAGGCACTGCATCACCAGGGCACTCACGTCGCGGGGTACAGCCGGCGCTGTGTCGACCAGCGCCCGCGGTACCTCCGCGATGTGCGCCGCGATCAGTTGCGAGGCCCCGCTCTTCCCCGCGAACGGATGTACTCCAGCGAGCAACTCGTACGCCACCACGCCCCACGCATACAGATCGGCGCGAGCATCGATCGCTTCGCCCACCGCCTGCTCCGGCGCCATGTACGCCGGCGTGCCCACACTGCTGCCGACCTGCGTCAGCGTGCCGTCCGATGCGGCGGGACTCGGCCCGTCCACCGTGCGTGCGGCGCTGATCGCCTTTGCAATGCCGAAGTCCGTCACCACCGCCGCGCCACCCGAGAGCAGGATGTTCTCCGGCTTGATGTCGCGATGGATCACGCCCTGCGCGTGCGCGTAGGCCAGTGCCCGCGCCACATCACGCAGGACCGCCAGGCGATCGGACATCGACAGCGGTGTGCCGGATGTCATCTGCGCGCGCAGCGATTCGCCGGTGACGAACGGCATGGTGTAGTACGGCACACCGCCCGACGTCCCCGCGGCCAACACGGGCACGATGTTCGCCTGCTGCAGCCGCGCGGCAGTCGCGATCTCCCGCGTGAAGCGCTCGGCGCTCACACTGGCGGAGAGTTCGGGGGCGAGGACCTTCACCACCACGTCGCGACCGAGCGCGTTCTCGCGCGCCACGAACACGCGCGACATGCCGCCGCCGCCGAGTTCGCGGTCGAGGGTGTAGCCGTCGCCGAGTGTGGTTTGCAGTTGTGCGCGGAGGTCGGGCATCCGTGTCACCGGCGCGGCGCGATGGGCCACTTCATCGGCGTCGTGTTGCTACAGCGCTGCATGCCGCTCCGCTTGAGCAGGGCGAGAAAACGTGGGTTGTTGCGCAGCGGCAAGGTGAGCGGGTCGCAGGTGGGGGTTATGAAGTAGAAGCGGTGAAACAGGTCGCGATCCCATGCGGCCTCCAGCAGATCCATCGCCCGGTCGTACTCGCCGAAGACCATGGCCGCCATCCAGAGGTCATCCCGCCATCCGCTTCGGCCACGTAGGCGCATCATCTGATCGCGTCGTTGCTCGGCCTCGCTCCAGCGTCCGGCCGCCGCCAAGGCAAACAGCTCGCTGCCCCGGGCTTCGGGTAGCACGTCGAGGACTGGTCGTAGCGTGGCGAGCGCGCTATCCGGAATGCCGCTGAAGGTCAACGTGCTGGCTAACGTCGCCCGTGGCCAGCCGCTCAGCTCTTCGCGCTGCAGCAGCAGCTCGCTTGATCGACGCGCCGCCAGGAGATCGCCGCGGTAGTGGAGCAGGCGCGCCTCGTGATTCGCGATGGGCGCAGAGATCGGGTCGAGCGCGCGGGCCCGCTGAAATTCGGACCACGCAGAATCGAGATCCCCGCGCATGGCGATCGCGACCGACAGCCGGAAATGCGCCAGCGGATTGTTCGGCTCCAGGCGCAGCGCCCGATTGTAGTTCGCCGCTATGGCCGTGAAGTTCGGCCTGCTTCGCATCCTCACAAAGCCAAGTACGATGTAGGCATCAGCGACTGTGGAATCGAGCTGCAGCGCACGACGTGCCTGCGCATCCGCCTCCGCAATCGCAGCGTTCACGTTGAGCGTGTCCACGTAGTCGGGCAACACGGAGTACACTCCGCCCAGCGCGGCGTAGGCGCGGGCGAACGTCGGATCCCGGGCGATGGCGGCGCGATAGACCGTGATCGCGCGCAGCAGTGACGGCGGATCGCGTCTCGCGAACAGGTAGTTGCCCTGCAGGTACAGATCGTACGCCAGCGTATCGCGTGTACCGCGACTGGCCACCACACTGGCGGCGGCCGTGTTCCCGCGCAATGTCGGCGACACCGCGCTCACGATCGCGGCCGTCACTTCGTCCTGCACCTGAAACACGTCGCCCTTGTCGTTCTCGTAGCTGTTCTGCCAGATCGCCTTACCATCGGCGCTGCTGGTGAGTTGCACCGTAATGCGTACGCGGCCACCGGCGCGACGCACCGTCCCTTCAATGAGCGCGGCCACCTCAAGCTGCTGGCCAATTTCTTTTGCGCTGACGTTCTTGCCCTTGAAGGAAAACGCCGAACTGCGTCCGGCCAGTCGTATCCCCGGAAGCTTGGAGAGCGCGTTGGCGAGTTCGTCGGTGATGCCATCGGCGAAGTACTCGTCCTTCGCATCACCACTCACGTTGACGAACGGGAGCACCCCGAGCGTTTCGATGCGCTTGGGGGCCTCCGTCAATGCCGTGCGGTTCGTGTCTGCTGGTCCCGCGTCCTGGGTGCGCGATATCCACGCGAAGAGTGCCGCCGCGCCGAGCAGCACCGCGAGACTCGCCGCGGCCAGCACGAACCGGTTGGAACGCGCGGGCCGCGGAGCCGCGCGTTCGGTGCTTGGCGTCTGCACGTTCGCCAGTCGCGTGAGCAGCGCATCCGCACTCGGCGGGCGCTGCGCGGGGCCTTTCTCCAGACACTGCATGACCAAAGCCACCACGTCGCGCGGTACACCCAACCGTGCGGCGTCAAGCGACGGCGGCGCTTCGCTGATGTGCGCGGCCACCATTGCCTGCGGTGTGCTGCGCGCGGCAAACGGATGCGCGCCCGCGAGGAGCTCGTACGCCACCACGCCCCACGCATACAGATCGGCGCGCGCATCGGTGTTCACATCGCCCAGCGCCTGCTCCGGCGCCATGTAGCCCGGCGTGCCAATGGACGTGCCCAGTGACGTAAGGGTGTTGCCCTCCGCCTTGGTGGTCGAGGCCGAGAGCGCTTTCGCAATCCCGAAGTCCGTCACCACCGCCGTGCCGCGCGAGAGCAGCACATTCTCCGGCTTGATGTCGCGATGCACGATGCCACGCTCGTGCGCATACGCCAGCGCCTGCGCGATGTTGCGCAGCACGCCGAGCGCCTCGGCCACCGGCACCGGGCCGGCCAGCAGTCGCGCACGCAATGAGTCACCGCGCACGAACGGCATGGTGTAGTAGGGCAGCCCCTCGCTCGTCGTACCGGCAACCAAGACCGGAACGATGTGCGGGTCCTGCAGCGCGGCGGCGAGCTTGATCTCGCGCGCGAAACGCTCGGCGCTCAACGTGGCGGCGCGCTCGGGGGAGAGCACCTTCACCACCACCTCGCGGCCCAGCGCATGCTCCTGCGCCACGAACACGCGTGACATGCCGCCACCGCCGAGTTCGCGGTCGAGGGTGTAACCGTCGCCTAAGGTGGCCTGCAGTTGCGTGCGGAGGTCGGTCATGCGCGCGCGCTCATGCGAGCACGCAGTCCGTTTGCGGGAAATCGTCGCCGATGCAAAGCAGCGGCTCACCGGCAACCACCGCGATCGCGTATGACAGACAGTCGCCAAAATTGAGCGCTGCGGCGTGGCGCCCCTTGCCGTAGCGCAGCCAGGCGTCCGTCGCGACACCGAAATGCGCCTCCGTCACGTCCACCACCGCGATACCGCTTTCCTGGAGCAGACGGGCCAGCAGTCCGCGGGCATCGTCGTTGAGTCGTGCTGACAGGACAATCCCGGTTTCGAGCAGCGTTGCGGCACCGATGGCCAGCGACGAGGCGTCACGCATGCGACGCAGCAGGTCGTCTGCCTCAGGTTCCTGCAGCACGATAGCGACGAGGGCTGAGCTGTCGATGATCACGCGCCGTCGGGACCGTAGCCGAGGATCCGCTCCTCGTCCGCCTTGCTCAGTCGCGTGCCACGCACGGACGCAGGAATCGCGGGCCAGATTTCACGTTCGAGCAGTCGTCGCAGCCGGTCGGCGGGATTCACCTCGACCGCGCGACGGGCGAGGCGGTCCCGCCGCTCTTCGAGCGACCGGCGGATCGCCTCGGTCTTGGTCTCGCCGGTCAGGGCGGCCACCTCATCAAGGAGCCGTTCGACCCGTTCGTTCTTGATGTTGACCGCCATCGCGCCTCAACGTCGGTAATGAGTAAAGAAAAACTACACCATTAAATAACCGCTTGCAAGATCGAGGTGGCCGGCTGACGCGGTCGTGCGGCGGTGGGCGACATGAACAACGCCCGTCGAGGCCGAGCAGATCAGGACATTGGAGAGGCCGACGGCATAGCACCGGTATGGGCCGCTGCTCGACGTCGACCTGGCCGTGGCGTCGGTCTGGCAGCCCGCGGATCTTCCGCTGATGTCACGCGTGACTTCCGCCGATTAGCGGTCACATGGCGAGCACGTTCGACACCCCGTCAGGAGGACGATCTCAAAACGGTTATGCCGACACATCTCCCAGGACGTCTGTCCGTGGAATGTGAACTTTTCGCAGGGGCTGGCGGACGATTCGCCGTTCCGGGCGCGACCGTTTCTGCATAGGAAGGACGCGGACACGCTGGCGACGGACATTCTGGCGCTGGATCAGGCGCAGTTCAGCGCCGCGTTCCGGAAGTCGCCGATGAAGCGGGCGAAGCTGGGTGGATTGCAGCGGAATGCGGTGGTGGTGCTGAACAACGCATCACCGGATTAGTCTCATCGCGGCGGCGGCACTTCGGTGTGTGTCGCAGGCACGACGACGTTGCGGGCGACGATCAACGAGAAGCTACAGAGGACCGATTGTCCCCTTCCCCGTCCGACTCTCCATGGTCCACAAATACCACGACCCCACCACCAACGGTTCACTGACCCTTTCGGTCGGTGAACCGGTCGCAGAGCGCCGCTTTTTCGACGAGCGGAAGACGCCGCTGCTCAGTATCGCGTGGAATCGCGGGCCATCGCAGGCACTCTGGGTTGATGAGGCGCCGTTCGCGGTTCAGGCCAACGCGGTGGTGACGCTGATGGTCAGCCAGACATATCGGTTCGAGCGGCCGGCAGACGTCGTGCTGTGGCGCTTCAACCGCGACTTCTATTGCATCGTCGATCACGACCGAGAGGTGTCCTGTGTCGGGCTGCTGTTCTACGGCTCGCATGGCACCACTGTACTCTCGCCCCAAGCGGATGACCTTCGGCGCCTCACGACGTTGCTGACGGTCTTTGAGGATGAATTTCAGACGCGCGACACGATCCAGGGTGAAATGCTGCGCACGCTGCTGAAGCGCCTCATCATCCTGCTCACACGATTGGCGCGCGCCAGTGCGATCGGCGATACCCTCACGCAACCGCAACTCGACGTGGTACGACAGTTCAATCTCCTCGTCGAGAACAGGTACCGCACGCTGCACCGTGTGAGCGAGTACGCGTCGCTGATGCACAAGTCGCCTAAGACGCTGGCCAATCTTTTCGCGGCGCATGCGGAGCGCACGCCATCGCAGGTGATTCACGACCGGATCGCGATCGAAGCCAAGCGGCTGCTGCTCTACACCGACAAAGGGGTGAAGCAGATCGCTGGTGAACTGGGATTCGCCGACGCGGCCACCTTCAGCCGCTTCTTCAAAAGCGCAGTTGGCAGCAGCCCACAGGATTTCCGCACGACACGAGGCGGACTCGAAACGGCGTGATGCAGGGCGACGGGCGCACGTCGGGAAGTCCCGCCACATTTCCGGGACATCCTGCCATCGTTGCGGCTCCGGTGCCATGGCAAACTGAGTGTGTCGCAGCAAACCACACTCACTTTGTCTTCCCGAGGCTACCACCATGTCCAGCTTCAACGTCCCGACCCGCGCCGACGTCTCCCCCGCCAACCAGACCCTGTTCGACACGCTACAGAAGGGTCTGGGCATGGTGCCGAATCTCTACGCCACGCTCGCACACAACGAAACCGCGCTGGGCGACTACCTGACGCTGCAGAACCGCAAGAGCACGCTCCGCGCAAAGGAGCGCGAAGTGGTGAACCTGGTCGTGAGCCAGGTGAATGCGTGCCCGTACTGCCTGTCCGCGCATACCGCGATCGGCAAGATGACCGGTTTCACCGATGAGCAGATTCTCGAGATCCGGACCGGGGTCGCCTCGTTCGACGAGAAGCTCGACGCCCTCGCACGCTTCGTCCGCACCACCACCGAACTCCGCGGGCACCCGGCACCGGAAGCGGTCGATGCGCTGCTGGCCGCCGGCTACACGAAGGCCAACGTGGTCGACATCGTGATCACGATCGGTGACAAGGTGATGACCAACTTCCTGCACGGCATCACGCAGGTGCCGATCGATTTCCCGATCGCACCGGCGCTGGAAACGGCCGCCGTCTGATCTGCGCCTCGACACACTTCGCTACGAGGAAAACAGCCATGACCGTCCGGGCAGTGACTGCCATTGCACCACCGCGGGCTCTCTCGCCAGAAAGCCGCGGCGTACTCTGGGGTCTCGTCGCCGTCGCCATCTGGGGCCTGTACCTCGCCGTGGCTCGCGCGAATGTCACGGCGGGAGTGGCACCTCGTGACGTCGCCCTCGTGCGGTACGCAACGGCCGGGCTGATCCTGCTGCCCTGGCTGTTGCGGCACTCGCCAGCGACAATGGCAGGGATCGGGTGGTCGAAAGCCCTGATTCTCGCACTGCTGGCCGGACCGCTATTCATCCTGATCGGTGCCAGCGGGTTCACGCTGGCGCCACTCTCACACGCCGCAGTGACCCAACCCGCGGCGGTCACGATTGGCGGCTTGCTGCTGGGCGCCACGCTGCTCGGCGATCGCCTCACCCGACCACGCGTCATGGGCGCGGGTGTCATTCTCGCCGGACTAGTGCTCGTTGCGGGGCCCTCGGCTCTCTCCGGCGGCGTTCGGGCCCTCGCCGGCGATGCGCTGTTTGCTGCCGCAGGACTGATGTGGGCCGGCTACGCGGTGCTCTCACGTCGCTGGATTGTTGCGCCGCTGACCGCCACCGCCGTGGTCGCGGTGCTCTCCGCGGCGATCTACGTCCCAGCCTATCTCTTTGGCTACGGGGTGGCTGCGCTGACGCAGCTTCCGACCGTGGTCCTGCTGGAGCTGATCACGATCCACGGCGTGCTGTCGGGCGTGATCGCGGTGTTCGCCTTCGGACGCGCCGGCGAGCTGCTCGGCGCCCCGCGAGCCGCCGCCTTCCCGGCACTGGTTCCTGTGGTCGCGATTCTCGCCGGCATTCCCATCACCGGCGAAGTCCCCGCCGGCACACAAATCATCGGCTTGCTGATCGTCACGTGCGGTCTGCTCGTCATCCAGCAGTCAACCAATCGCCCGACAACGGTGTCGTGATGATTCGGCCACGAATCGGCCGACTGCGGTAGTGGTGCTGGCTCACCACGAGTCCAGCGACGAAACCGCATGACGCGCGTATGTAGGTGCCCACAGTCTCTGTAATGCGCTGGCGACGGACCGTGGTGTCATCATCAGCATGACCGCAGCGTCTACGCAGGTGGTACGCGGTATCGCGCAAACGCCTGCGTGGGCTGGCAGACGCCGCTAATTCCCCGATGCGGCGCGGGTGCCGCTGTCAGCCGCGGCAACGAACGGGGCCCCGCTCAGACCGGGCCCTTCGCGCAGCGAGTGGTACCACTGGCGTGCCTCAGCGCGACGGCCGAGTCGCAGCAAGGCGTCAGCGCGAGCCAGTCGATCGAGGTGTTGGCCGAGTGCGGGATGCTGCTGGCGGAGCCGAGCCGGAAGATCCGGGATGCCCTGCTCGAACGCGGTCATCGCTCCCGCAGTGTTGCCACTTCGCAGCTGCCAGTGCCCAGTGATTGCTGATGCAAGCGGGGCACCGATGCGAGATCCCGACGCCCCGGACGCCGACAACGTCCGCATGGCCGCCACGACTGCAACAGAGTCACCGAGACACACGCTGAGCACGCCGATCAGGTATTGATGCATGTCATCACGCTCCGACGCGGTCAAATCGGACCCTGTGTCGAGGCTCCGTGCACGAGGGCTGCGCTGCAGTGCGTCCCGCAGCACCCGAAGCGTGTCCGCCGAGAGCCGCACCGATGGTGACAGCACAAGCAGTGCACGATGCTCGAGCGCCGCGTCGGGATCGACCAGCTCGACGTTCCGGAAATGGGTGACCGCGCTCGTCCAATCACCCGAGGCAACGTCGAGTGTCGCGAGTGCG
The DNA here is from genome assembly GCA_031423355.1 of Gemmatimonadaceae bacterium. GTDB lineage: Bacteria > Gemmatimonadota > Gemmatimonadetes > Gemmatimonadales > Gemmatimonadaceae > JACMLX01. The sequence continues at coordinate 10,619 of JANPFJ010000216.1, forward strand.
CGCAGTCCTTCGACACGTGTTGCCGGCGCCGTGGTCAGAATGCGCGCAAAGCTGCGCGCCGCGGCGCGGTCCCGAGCATCGCTGCCGACCCGCTGTAATGCCACACGTGCGAGTGCAGGATCGTCACGCATGTCAGCCGGGACACTCGCCGCGCCGTCGCCGCGGGTTCGCCGACTATGGAGCGCGAGGTAGGTCGCACGAATCCCCGGCTGCTCGCCGGCGCTGTTCGGACTGAAGTACATGCTGAAGAGTGTGTCCAGCTGCCCGATGCGGTTTGCATTCGCGGCGAGATCCATGAGGTAGACCGTCACCTCGCGGTTCCGCGGATCGAGCGCCATCACCCGCTGGAATGACTCGGCAGACTCGGCGAGCGGGCGACCATAGTACGGGTTGCTTCCGAACTGCACTTCGCCCAGCAGCATCCACGCCTCGACATCCGTGGGATAGTCGCGCACGATCTGCGCGAACTGTCGCTCGGCGAGCCTGGCGCTGCCGAATCGCAACGTGTGGTATGCGCGGACGAGTGACTGCTGCCGCTGCGGCAGCGACGCGGCCAGTGCGAAGGCGCGCTGCGCCGCCGCGCGGCTCAGGGAATCAACCTCGCTCCACCGGGCCGCCCGCGCCAGACGATACCATGCGAGCGCAAACAAGGAATCGGCAGACACTGCGGCCTGAAAGTTCGCCACCGCGGCAGCAGGTCGTGCATCCCGCAGCTCCCGCTCACCATCCAGATATGCGCGAAGCGCGCGGGTTGACGTCGTCGTCGCGGCAGCGATTCCAGCGATCGTGTCGCCCGGCGCCAACAACTCGGTGGCTATCAGCTGACGAACCAGGGCATCAACGCCCGCGGTCATCGCCGTCGAGTCAACGACGGTCGTCTGCGCACGCCCGACCTCGCGACCGTCGATGCGTCGCAGGGTCGCCCGGAACACGAGCGTCGTCCCACTCCGCACGACGCTGCCGACGACATAACGGTCGGCCCTGACTGTCGCCGCAATCGCTCGCGCGGCGGCGGAATCCACCACGCCAGCTCGTGTTTCCCCTGCAGCACCGATGACGGTGTTCGGGTCGATGCCACGCACCAGGCCCGTCCCATCGAAGACTGGCGTGAGCAGATCGACCATGCCATCGCCGAGGTATTCGATGTCACGTCCACCGCGCGTCGTGAACGGCAGCACGGCGATCGTCGAGAGCGGCACGTCACTGCGGGCGACTTCGACGGCCGGTGACGCAGCGTTGGAACGGGGCGGAGACGTCGTGATGGCCCACGCGCTGATCGCGAGCGCGACCGCGGCAACGCCTGCGATGACCAGACTGCGGCGACGGCGCGGTGCCAGTGACGCCACCAGCCGATCTGATGCGGGCGGTGCTGCGCTCGTTCGTGCGGCGGGTGCGCTTTCATCAGCCAACGGCTCCGGGACCACCGCGGCCGATGCCACGTCGAGCGCAGCGAGGACGGCAGCGCCATCGGCTGGCCGGTCACCTGGCGACGGACTGAGCATCCGACTGATCAGCCGCTCGAACTCTGGCGACGGTGCCATGCCATCGGAATAAAGCAGCGGCGGCAGCGGTGCGGAGATGATCGCATCGGCGATCGCACCCGCATCGGTTCCCGTGTAGGGCCGTCGGCCAGTCACCATCTCGAAGAAGGTGACGCCCAGCGCCCAGACATCGGTGCGCGGATCGTGTGCGGCCCCTCGCCAGAGCTCCGGTGCCAGGTAGGGCAACGTGCCGCTGAGCCCTCGCGATGCGCCGGCGGCGAGCACCTCGTGCGCGTGGACCGCAACACCGAAGTCGAGGAGCCGCGCCACATCCCCCTCGCCGAATCCGACATTGGCCGGCTTGATGTCACCGTGCACGATGCCGGCGGCATGTGCACTGGCCAGCCCGCGTGCGAGATGCCGCGCGATCACCGTCGCGTCGGCCGGGGCGAGAGGACCGCGACGAAGACGATCGCGCAGCGTGCCGCCGGCGCAGTACGCCATGACGATGCAGAGTCCACCATCGGCGGTGGTTTCCACGGCGTGGATCGGGCAGACGTGCGGATCATCGAGCCGCGAGGCGGCCTGCGCCTCCTTTACAAGACGCGCGCGCGCCGCCGGATCCCCGCCGAGTCGCGGTGCAAGAAACTTGATCGCAACGTCGCGCTCGAGCAGCGTGTCGCGGCCGCGATAGACGACGCCAGCGCCACCGCTGCCGAGCCGCTCGTGCACGACGAAGTGCCGGATGCGGTCTCCAGGTGTAATCGGCGACGGAATCGCTGGACCGTCGTCACCGTCATCCCGCCGCGCGTGAGGCGCACCGAGCGTCAGCGCGAGCTGCACGACGTCGGAGTGGAACTCGTCGAGAAATTCCTCTGCGCCATCGTGTGCCGCGATCAGCGACTCCAGTTCGGTGCGGAGGGCAACGTCGGTACTGTACGTCGCATCCAGATACGCCAGACGGTCACGGGAGGGCAGCGACACGACGACCTCGAACGCTGCGCTGATCCGATCCCAGTCGTCGGAGCGGTACGCGAACGGATCAGCGGACATCGTCCACACCGGACTCGCGCAATGCGCGGTGGAGCCACGCCTGTGCCACGGCCCAATCCCGCTTCACGGTCGCTTCCGAGATCTCGAGGGCGAGGGCCGTCTCGGGGATCGACAAGCCACCGAAGTACCGACATTCGACGACGCGGCATGGGCGCGGGTGCGCCCGCTCGAGCTCCTGGAGCGCGGCGTCGAGCGATGCGACGCGCTCCCCGAGATCATCCGGTGCGTCGACGACGATCCGCTGCTCGGCGATCCCGTCGATCGATTCGACGACGGCCGTGCCGCCGCGCTTGAGGGCCTGTGCGTCTCGCGCATAGTTGCTGATGATCTGGCGTGTGGCGCGAACGGCGACGGCGAAAAAATGGCCGCGGTTCTGTACCGAGAGCTCGGTGGCACCCGCCAATCGCAGGTAGACCTCGTGCACCAGTGCCGTGGTGTCGAGCGTGTCGTCGCCCTGCGCCACGCTGCGCCGGTGGAGGCGCTGCGCGATCGAGCGGAGTTCTCCGTACACTCGCGAGAACAACCGATCCCCTGCCACGGCATCGCCGTCACTCCACGCCCGGACCAAACCGGTCACGGAGTCGTCGCCCTCAGCCACCTGCACCTCACGAAATGGCGCGACGCCGTCAGCTCGCACATCCGACGAAGGAATCCGGGCCGATTCCGTCCCGGTGCACGTCCCGCATCGACTCTTCATGGAAGCTACCCGAAATGGGTCGGATCGCGAGCATCCGTCCGTGTCCGCTGCCGCGGCGGTTCGGCGCGCGGGCCGGCCGTGCGTCACGCCACGATCCCGCAGTGCCGGATGCTGGCACTGCGGGAGATCGGGTGCGACTGACCGCTGCACCGGCGCGACGGTCATTGCACGCCGATGCGGACTCGGGGAGCCGTCATCAGGTCCGAATCAGCGGGGAGTCAGGCCTGTTGTGCGCCGCGCTTCCGCCGCACGGCGAACCCGAGCATCGTGAGGCCTGATGCGAGGAGAATCACCGAGCTTGGCTCCGGGACGACGGAGGTGGACGTGAAATCGATGCGGTAGATCGCCTGCCCTGCCGTCAGGCCACTGTTGAACACGTAGCCCGCCGCGGTCATCTGGCCATCGAAACCCATCAGCTCCGTGAAGTTGAATCCGACGACGCCGTTCTGCGGCGTGCGCAGGGCGTTGGTTCCGTTGACAAGAAAGGCCGCGCCGCTCACGCTGAAGAGCTCGGAGCCAGCGTCCCAGATCTGACTCGAGGTCTGCGTGATGCTGTTGATGAGCAGGTTGCCCGCGTCATCGAACAGACGGTACTGCTGTGCATTGTCGTTGCCGATGAAGAAGTCATTGCTCGGAATGACCATCGACGCAAACGTGAAGAACCGGTTCATGCCTGCGTTCACGATGAAGCTCTGACTGCGCGACTGGCCGGAGGTCAGCGCACCGCCGATGGTGCCGCGCGTCGACATGGGGTCGGCCGCGGCGAAGTCCGCCTGCCACTGTCCGCCCGCTCCACCCTCTGCGACCGAGACGATGCCGGGACCAGCGGTCGCGCCGACGTTGAAGGCGTCGAATGCACCGTTGTGAAAGCCCAGATGCAACGGGGCAAAGCTGACGCTGTTGGTGGGCGCAAGGTTGGTCACGGTCACCGTGACCATGCGCGACTGTGCCTGCACCGCGGTTGCGGTCACGGCAAGGGCGGCGGCCACCCGGAGGATGGACGAGATGGATCGATGCACGAGGCAAACTCCCGGATCATGGTGGATACGTGGACGGGGTCGAAGGACCCCGTTCCCCTACAGCACCCGATACCGGTCCAAATCAGCTCATGGCGTGAAGAACGCATTGGCGTCGCTGGAGGGTGGCATGGGAACCATCGTCTGCCGCCAGGACTAACTCCGCTGTTCACTGGACACGCGGGTTCGTTGCACGGAGGCACCATGTCGCTTGAGCAGTCGTTCGCGTCGGGACGTACGTTCGCGGAGTTTCTGGACTCCACTGGCGAGCATGCGCCACTCTGGCACGCGGTGACGCGGCGTTCGCAGGTGGCGGACTACGTCGCCGCTGCGCTGTCCGACCTCGGGGGCCAATGGCATCTGCTGGTCCTTGCGGAGGACTGGTGCGGCGACGCCGTCAACTCATTGCCGGTAGTCGCACGGCTTGCGGAGTCGGTGCCCAACGTCGACCTGCGGATCCTGTCGCGAGACGCGCATCCGGAGCTGATGGACGCGCATCTGAGCCCCAGTGGCGGGCGGGCCATTCCCGTCGTGATCCTGCTGGATGCCGCGTTCGTCGAGCGAGGGTGGTGGGGGTCGCGCCCGCGTGCGCTCCAGACGTGGATCGACGAGCAAGGTGCCACGCTGGCCAAGCAGGATCGCTACCGGGAGGCGAGACGATGGTACGTGACGGATCGCGGGGAGTCCACTGCGCGCGAAATCGCCGCGATGGTCACGGCGGCGGCCGGTGCGTGTGCCGCGCTGGCCCACTGACAGATGCCGCGAGCCGTCGCGGTGCCGTCAGGGGCGCGACGCAGGCACAGCGCCAGGCCGAAACGGTGCCCGCACACGAACCGAGACGCCGGTGCTGCCCCACTGCAGCCGCAGTACCGCGGCATCGCGGAGCACTTCCGGAAAGGCGTACGTCAGCGTCTCGACAGGTGTCGCAATATCCGGCGTGACGTCCAGTCGCACGACGTCGGAGGCGACGCCTGGATACGGCGTGTGCGGAATGGCCGTTGCTCGGCTGACGATCAGCGTCCACGGTCCCGTTGCGCGTGGGATCAGCCAGAGCGAGTAGGCGCCAGCCGGTACCGTCTGGCCGTCGAGCGTCACCGCGTGCGAGAGCGTGAGTGTCGTCGCGCTGTCCGCGCCGGGATGCCAGATGCTGTCCCATGGCACCAACGCACCGAAGAGCGCGCGACCGCGAGCCGTGGGGCGGCCGTATTCGATCTCCACGCGCGTGAATGCCACCGTCTGTGCCACGGTGCCACGCTGACTGAACGGGTACCCCTGCGCCGCGGCCGATTCGGCCCGCAGTGTGCCAGCGAGGAGAGCGAACAGGATGAGAAAGTGGCGCATGAGGGAAACGGCTCGCGAGCAGCGGGTGGTGATGACGGCACGGAAGCGATGGCGCCGCACGATACAAGTAGGCGAACCGGCAGACTCTCGTTCCCGGGAACGATCGGCACGGCACGGGACGAGGTGCGTGAGTCCTGATGACCCGAATCGGACGCCCACCGTGTACTTCAGAGTGTCATTCGGGATCCGCAGGCGGCGACCGCGTGAGCCAAGGTATTCCGTACGATCTGGTGCGGCGTGCCACCTCGACCTTCCGTGCCTGTGTTCGGTCCATCACCCTCTGCCCGAAGCACGATGCGAAATCCATGTCGTTTGGCGCTGGCCGGTGTGCTCCTCGTGCTCGGCTGTGGCGCGGAGTCACCACCGACGGCGCCTGATGCGGTGCCACTCGATCCTGGCGGCAGCATGGCGGTCGGCCCCGGAGTGTCCGGTCGCTGGGTGCGTACCGGCTACGCCGTCTCCGGCACGGCCACGCTGACGATCAACGGCACCACGGCCCGGCTGGACCTGTCCAGTGACTTCACCATCGGACAGGCCCCCGGCCCGACGCTGTACCTCAACACGCAGAGCAATCCGAACGGAGGACAGCCGTTGCGCATCGGCTCCCTGCGCAGCCGTAGCGGCGCGCAGTCGTACTCGTTTCAGGTGCCAGCTGGCATACGCTACACACACATCATCATCTGGTGTGATCCGTTCAACGTGGCGATGGCGGAAGTCGTGCTTCCGGCCAGCGGCGGCTAGGAGCGGTAACCGAAGTTCCGAAAGCAGTCGCCGGTCGGGCGTCCCGGCTGGTGGCGTCGAAAATCGTCGCAATACCTGCGTGCGAGCGTGTGTCCTGCCGCCCGGCGGGTGTGTCTGAGCGTCGCCACTGACGTGGCCCTGCCGCGGTGACCGGCGGTCCGGGAACCGACATGCGCGTGCACGTCTACAGGCAGCGTTGTTGCGACGATCGCGACGGCATCATCCGGGGAACCGGAGACCATCTTATGCGGAGCTCGACGACGATGACCAAGGCAATGACGGCGACGAAGTTCGCCCTTTCTCCCGCGCAGCTCGTGCTGTGTGCCGCTTTCGTGCTGACAGCACCAATGCTCCGTGCGCAGGACGGCATGATGCACGACGCGAAGGCGGCGCACGCCCAAGAGGCACACTCGCAGAACACCGATGCGTCGGGGATCGCCGTGAAGGGATACGACGTGGTGGCCTATCAGACGCAAAGTGCCGCGGTCGCCGGCGTCGCCGCATTCGTCGCGACACATCAGGGGGCGACCTTCCGGTTTGCGAGCGCAGCGAATCGTGATGCGTTCGTGGCGCAGCCAGCGCGCTTCCTGCCGCAGTATGGTGGCTACTGCGCGATGGGCGTCGCCGTCGGACGCAAGTTCGACATCGATCCGACGGCGTTTCGCGTCGTGGACGGGAAGCTCTATCTGAATAAGGACGCGGCAACACAGCGGATGTGGCTGCGCGACGTGCCGGGACACATCATGAAGGGTGATGCGCAGTGGGACGCCGTGTCGATGCGTGCCGTCGACCGGTGATTCGCCTCACGTTCGTCGTGACGGTCGCGTTCCTGAGCTCGACCGCCGCAACGGACCTGCTGCGCCTCGGTGACGCAGCGTCCGGCGCGACCCTGCCGCCGGGATGGACGGTGCGAGCCGTGCGCGGCGTGGCGGCACCGGTGTCCCGCGTCGTCGATTCGGCGGGTGTGCAGTTCCTGCGCATCGAGGGGCGGGGGAAAGCCGCGTGGTTCGGACAACGAGTCGAACTCGCCGCTGACCCCGGGGCACGACTCCGCTGGCAGTGGCGCATCCCCGTCACACCCTCGGGCGCCGATCTGCGCGTACAGCAGGGTGACGACGCGGCGGCGCGGATCTTCGTGTCGTTCGACACGCCGAGCTTCTTCGGCCGCCCGCCGCGCACGCTCTTCTACTCGGCCGGCGGGGCGGAGCCGGATGGCTACATGCGCGCGAGTTTCGTGTCGAGCGCTCTGCATGTGATCCGTGTCGCGCCGCCGCCAGCCGGGGCGTGGGCCGACGTGACCGTCGATCCCGTGGCAGACTACGCGCGGATCTTCGGCAGGCCGCCGCCGCGCATCACCGGGATCGGCGTGCTGCAGGACTCGGAGCAGACCGGGTCGCGCGCGGTCGCCGATCTCGCGGCGCTCGTCTGGACTGCACCGTAGTCGGCCTACGCGGCCCAACGCTCCGCACCCAGCCCCGACGTATTCGTGTGCCGATCCGGGATAGGAATTTCAATCGGGGCGGGCAGAGTAGAGGCACCGGTCCGATGCCCCGCGTGTCCCCCAGCCGGTGGCTCGACGACTGCCGCCATCACACTCGAGCAGACGTCGTGCACCCCGGTCACGCGACGCGGTACAGTGTCCTGTCGTCAGTAAATGGCCGGTCATCATACACGTGACGGATCACCCCCTCACGCATCAACTGCAATGCCCACAGCCGTGCCGTGGGTTGACTGACCCGCTGCGTGGACATGATCCACTTGATAAGCGCCGACCCGGTCACGCAGCCATCGTGCCGCACCAACCCCCGTGTATGCGCACCGATGCGAACCCCATCCTGCGCTTGCAGTCGCGAGCGGAGCATCGGTGGTGCCGACGTGGTGGCCAGGCTTGCATCAGCGGGCGTCGCCAACCGGTAAAATAGTTCCGCATCTTCGAAATCATGTTCGTCGAGGACGTGTGTCATCAGTCCGAGCGCGAGCAGGCGGCGACCCTGCTGCACCGCTTCGGATCGGGTGATCCGTGCATGCTGGACCATCCAGTCGACCGCTTCGCGGCCGACGAAACATTGGGGATACGTCCGCAAATGGAACATCCGGTCTCGCACGTCGAGCCCACCCGGCACACGCATCGCGTTCCACAGGCGGTGGGCGACCTTGTCAGGACGAGCGTCGGCGCCTGCAACCACGACAGGCGGCTGTGCGGCCAACGCGGGTGGTGTGCCCGTGTTGTGTCGCGTGAGCCAGTCGCGGAACGCCACAATGCTCATGGGACGGCCAATCAGGTACCCTTGTCCGAACTGAACGCCGCGAGCCGCCAGGTAGTCCAACTGTGCCCGCGTCTCGATTCCTTCGGCAATGGTTGGCAGATTCAGTCGGTCGGCGAGTTGGATGATCGAGTCCAGCACGGGCCGGTTGACCGTTTCTTCGGTGATCGTGCTCACGAACGCGCGATCGATCTTCAGGCGATCGATTTCAAGCCGTTCCAACGCGGCAAGGCTGCTATGGCCAGTGCCGAAGTCGTCCACTGCCACGCGCCAGCCGGAGGCGTGCAGTGCGCGCAAACTATGTTCGGCGACGGGATCGACGAATTCGCGTTCGGTGACTTCGAGTAGAATCCGATCATGCGGGATCGTGTCTGCCCGAAAGATCTCGGTGAGCCGTGCGCGGAGACGGGGGTGCGCCAGCTGCTGCGGCGTGAGATTGAATGCGAAGTAGATGTCGGGATGCGCATTCGCGATCGGCGTCAGGCGATGCGCCGCACGCGTCATGACGAGCTCGGACATCCCGGAAATCAGTCCGGTCCGCTCTGCTTCTTCGATGAACTCTGACGGCGGCAAGGTTCCGCGATGCGGATGTTGCCAGCGCATCAACACTTCGACACCAGCGCAACGTCCGGAGCGGAGGTCGAGTATGGGCTGCACGAACGGTTCGAACTCCCGCTTGCGCAACCCGCGCTGAATCCTGTGGAAGAGTCGTGCGCGGAGCACCACGCGGCGCCAGAAGAAGGCGACCAGTCCAAGCATCAGAACAATCGCCACAGCCGCGGCCACGCAAGCAGCGCGTATCATCCGACGCCGCAGGACATTGCGATCCACCTCCGCGCGAACCATCACGTCACGGAGGGTGGACGTCGCAGTCGCACGCAGCGCGTCGACCGGCGGGCCGACAGTACCCGACTGGCCGAGTGGCGCGAGGCGGCGCCCATCGGCGGAGAGCAGCGCCAGACTGATCTGCTCGACATCGCGGAATGGCGCATGCTCTGTGCCGTCCATCGCAAATGCGCGTGGATCCAGTACAGCGGAGACGATGCGCCCCGACGTGTCGCGACGCAGTGTGGCCGCTACTTGTGAGTGAATCTCTCCGGTGGACGTGATGGCGATCCGCACGCCGGGCTCGTACGGAAAGAACGGCGTGACACCACGACCCTCAGGGCGACAGGAGCCGTCCATGGTATCGGCGCTCAGCACAAAGCGTCGGACGAGGGTCGAGGCGATGCTGGCCCGGGTCAGGACCGTCGCCAACGCCGGTTTGCACGACGCCCAGTTCATGTCCTCGTAGGCCGCATCGGCGACGCGACGCATCTCCAGTTCGATGTCGTACAATCGCGACTCGACGAACCCCAGCGCATGCTCGGCAGAATCGTGTGCGCGCTGTGATGTCACGAGCCACAGGTTCGCGCAGGCAGCTGCCACCGCCGTGAGCAACCCCGCCGTGAGCAGCAGCGTCAGCCGGCCGACGTGCAGGCTGAGTGGCCGATTGACATCAGTACCGAGCTCGGAGCGCCACCGTCGGCGCATCTGCGAGACCGCCCGCACGAACCCGCCACCGGCGCCGGGCGCCGACGCGTCCGCAGAATGCCGCGCGGTACCGTGATCGCCGGGCATGTCGAGCTTCGCGGTGTTTGGATCGAGAGACGGCCCGGAGTCCAGCACGGCAGCGTGAACGGGTGGGGGACTGGATACGTGTCGGTACTATTACGATCAGCCCGCCGGCTGGTCACATTGCCACGGGAGGTTGGCCGACCCGAACGTTTCCGGCAATGGCGACGGCCTGCTGAGCCGGTTGAATGCGATTCCGGGTGATTGACGGTGAGAGGCGCTGCATATCCTCGCCAATACTTCCCCGGAGCTCCTGCGTGCATGTCCATTGGAAAGCCACCCGCGTGGTTACCGTGCTCGCGTGTGCCGCGACGGTGACTGTCACCGCGGCACACGCGCAACAGGAGCCAGCTCAGCGGTCATACGCGGAACTGCTGCGGGCAGGCTCCGGCATCGCCGTCGCCGCCGCGGTGGCGCAGGCAGTGCGCGCGCCTGAGGCGTGGCCGCGGACCGCCACGGGCGCGGGACTTCGACTCGCCGATCAGTCGGGATTCGTCGCGGTGCGATCGCTTGCGCATCTCGGCATCAGCCGAGCACTACCCTGGAACCCCAGCACCGAACCGTGCCCGTCGGGGCTCGGTGCGCGCACACGCTGCGCCATCACGCAGACGTTCGTCGTTCACACCGCTGATGGCGCAGCGCGACCAGACGTCGCGCGAATTGGCAGCCTGGCCATCGCTTCGTTCGGGGCCTTGCTGTGGCGACCCGAACGTGCCACGCGCGGCGAAGCCAGCGCCTTCGTTCTCTCACGTGTCGGAAGCGGTCTGGCGTTCGCTGCGCTGCGTCGTGGCGTGCGTGGCAGGCGCAGTACCGTGCCCGAATGATGACTCGGGCACGGCAAGCGGTGCCGTACGCAGTTGCAGGTGCTGTTCCATCCGTTGCATGACCCTCGACGCAGTCCACCCTGAACACGAGAAGACAATGAGAGCTCGCGCTGCATTGATTGGCTGCTGTGCCATCCTGACGTTGAACGCCTGTCAGGCAGATCAGACCACACAGGCCGCTCCCGACGAACGCCCACAGCTGACGTTCGGCCGTGTGCCTCCGTCGCGTCGCGCGCCACGCTTCGTTGCGACGGCGACGAATGCTGTTGCTGGCAACGCGGTGCTGTTCTTCGCACGCAGTGAAGATGGGTCGCTGGGTGCCCCGATCGCGTTCCCGACCGGTGGTACAGGCTCGGGTGGCGGACTTGGCAATCAGTCCGGTATCGCGCTCGATGCGTATGCCCAGCATCTGTACGTCGTGAACGCCGGCAGTCACACGATTTCGGTCTTCGCGGTACAGAGTGCCGGGCTGGTGCTGGAGCAGACCATCGCGTCCGGTGGCACCCAGCCGATCAGCCTGGCGGTCAGCGACGATCTACTCTACGTCTTGAACGATGGCGGTGTCGCGAATATCTCCGGCTTCCATGTTCGCGGGAATGGCAGTCTGGATCCGATCGCCAATTCCACCCGTCCGCTCACCGCAGACGTCCCCGACGCTGCACAAATCGGATTCGACCGTCGCGAGCGACGCCTGATCGTGACCGAGAAGGCGACCAACAACATCGTCACATTCCGCCTCGATCAGCGGGACCGCCCTGAGGCACCCATCGTGACGGCGTCCAGCGGTGCAACTCCCTTCGGATTTTATGTGAGCGAACGGCGCGGTGACCTGATTGTGTCCGAGGCGTTCGGCGATGCGGCAAACGCCTCCGCTGTGTCGTCATACAAACTGCGTCGTGGCGTGCCGCAGACTATCACCGCATCGGCACCAACCACCGAAAGTGCCGCGTGCTGGATCGCACTGTCTGGCGACGAGAAGTTCGTCTACACATCAAATACAGCCAGCAACACCATCTCCGGGTTTGCACTTGGCCAGGATGGGTCATTGGAGCTGCTCGACGCGGATGGTGTGACGGCAGCCACCGGTCGCGGACCGATCGACCTCGCCACGCGCGATGGCCTCGACTTTCTGTACAGTCTTGATCGGGTCGGTGGACAGGTCAGCTTCTACTACATCACGGCTGATGGTGCGCTGCGCCCACTCGGCGTCGCGGGCGGTGTGCCGACCAGCGCCAACGGATTGGTCGTCTTCTGAGCTGACGCTGGAACGTGGTGGCTTGATCGGACTTTCGGCGCTCGCCCCGTTGGCGGGCGCAGGAGGTGCTGAACCGCCCCGGGTGCAGGGAACCCGCGACCCTGGGGCATGTGTGTGGGAGCGACGCGAACCAATCCCAGACGATCAGTGCCGAGCGTTCATAGTGCAGGACGTGTCGTGTTGGTCTGCAGGGGGCTCGCTGCCGGACGGCAACGAGGCCGCGCCGCGGGAGGCATACAGATGGCGATTTCGACAGTTAACCTGTTGATTTTCCGAAGGTTAAGCGTCCAGTCAACAGCGGGATCTCAAAACGGTTATACCGACACATCTCCCAGAGCGTGTGTCCGTGGAATGTGAAGTTTTCGCAGGAGTTGGCGGCGGAGTCGCCGTTCCGGGCGCGGGCGTTCCTTGCGGGGAAGGACGCGGTAACGCTTGCGACGGACATCCTGGCACTGGATCAGGATGCGTTCAGTTCGGCGTTCCGGAAGTCACCGATGAAGCGGGCGAAGCTGACGGGGTTGCAGCGCAATGCGGCGGTCGCGCTGGAGAACACATCATGGGGCAGAGTCCTTGAGCGCTCGAGCACTCTGCCCCCATGAACGGCCGACGAAACGGGCAAATCTGGCGGGGTTGCTGCGGAATGCCGCAAGCGTGCCGCACCGCGCCGCACGGGCGACCGTGTGCGTGCGTCTGTGCGGGAGCCCGTGCCGCGCACGTGGATGATGCGGAACGTGAAAGCCGTCACCGCATCCGAGTCCGCCGACGTATCGTCACCGTGCACGAGGCGGGCGTGCGGACACCACACTCCGGGCACCGCATATGCGCCGCTGCCATCGAGCAGTCGAGCCGACCTGTGCGCGGAAACGGCGCGCGACGCGATGACGGTGAGAATGCCGCCGCCCGCGAGGTCTCGCTGGAGCCTGAATCCGTCGAGCGCATGGTGCTGACACCCTGCGCGCACATTGACATTCCCGCCGCGCTACGTGCACACTGCCTCGGGGTCGCACCGTCGAATCTCTCCGCGCTTGTGCCCACCGATTCATCCACGCCCCGGAGACTCCGGTGTCAGACTCCACCGCGCGACGCTCGTTCCTCAAGGCCGGCGCTGCACTCGCGTCGCTCGGCCTGATCCCGGAGCAGGTGGCGCACGCCGCAGCACGGTCCGCCGCAGACCGGTCGGTGAACATGTCGCACGACGGGCTGGTGCTCACGCCGCAGGACTACGCGGCGCTGCTGCAGCGCATCACAGCCGACGCCGACGCCACCGAGGACTACTACTCGCAGGGCGGTGTCGTCGCTCGACTGGAGGCCGCCTGCGCGGCGATGCTCGGCAAGGAGCGCGCGGTCTTCATGCCGACCGGCACGCTCGCCAACCAGCTTGCCATCCGAGCGCTGGCTGGCGTTGACCGGCGCGTCATCGTGCAGCACGAGAGTCACCTGTTCAACGACACCGGCGACTGCGCACAGACACTGAGCCAGCTCACGCTCATGCCACTCGGTCGGGGACAGGCGACCTTCACCCGTGCGGAAGTCGAGGAGGTCGTCGGGCGCACGGCATCCGGGCGCGTCGCAACGCGCATCGGCGCCATCTCCATCGAGACGCCGGTGCGCCGAAAGGCCGGCGAGCAGTTCGCGATGCAGGACCTGCGCGAGGTGACGGCATTCGCGCGGCAGGAGGGCATCCGCCTTCACCTCGATGGCGCGCGCATGCTGCTGGCATCCGCGTACTCGGGGGTGGCACCGTCGGCATACGCAGCGATGTTCGACACCGTCTACATCTCGCTCTGGAAGGGGCTCAACGCGGCGTCGGGCGCGATCCTGGCCGGCCCGACGTCCGTGCTCGATGGCATGTTCCACGCACGACGCATGTTCGGCGGGGGATTGCCGCAGGCGTGGCCGTACGCCGCCGTGGCGCTGCACTATCTCGACGGCTTCGTGGATCGGTTCCGTACTGGTGTGCAGGTCTCGGAGTCGTTCCTGTCCGAGCTCACCACCCGTGGTGGGATCACGGCGCAACGGGTCGCGAATGGCACCAACATTTTCCGGCTGCCACTGACCGGTATCGACGCGGCGCGATTGCGCACGACACTCGCGGCGCGCGGCATCGAGGTCGCTGCGCCGCCGGATGGTGCCGCGACGATCACGCTGCAGGTCAACGAGTCGTGGGCGCGTCGCAGCGGACCGGAGCTGGCGACGGAGTTCCTGCGCGCGATGGGGAAGGCGTAGTCGCGGGACGACCGACAGCTCCGCAACCGCTGGATGGCGCGATGGCGTGATCTCGTCGACTGCGAGGTCCGTCCCGTGCTGACCGTGGCGGTGGCACAAGACACCCTTTCGGCACCACACGATGCACACTGACCTGAACGACGTCACCGACTGGACCCGTCGCGAGTTCGTCCGCACCGGCATGCTCGCCGCCGGCGCGGTGGCGATGGGTTCGTGCGCGCGAGGCGCATCTCCGAGGCTGTCCCGCTCCACCGGACAGGGAGCCGACCTTGACGCCCTCGCCCGTCAGGTGCGCGGACGCTTCCTTCGCGACGGCTCGCCGTTGTACGACGACGCGAGGAAGGTCTGGAACCTCGCCTACGATCGTCGTCCGCTCGCGATGGCACGCTGCGATGGTGTGGATGACGTACGCCGATGCGTGGAGTTCGCGCGGCGACATTCGGTGCCGATCGCCATTCGCGGCGGTGGACACAGTTATGCCGGCTTCGGCGTGGCCGACGGCGCGCTGCAGATCGACCTTGGCGCGTTCAATTCGGTCGTCATCGACCGGGAGCGCCGAGTGGCGTCTGTGGGAGGGGGCACGCGCATCAAGCAACTGCTCGCAGCGATCCTGCCGCTGGGCCTCCATACGCCCATGGGGAGTTGCGGCGAAGTCGGCGTTGCGGGACTCGCGCTCGCTGGTGGCGACACCTCGCCGCGTGGGTTGTACGGCACGGCGTGCGACAACGTGATCGGTGCGCAGCTCGTGACGTCCGACGGCGACCTGCTCGAACTCGGGCCCGACCGCAACGCAGACCTGTTCTGGGCCATTCGCGGGGGCGGCGGCAACTTCGGTGTCGTGACGCGACTGGACCTGCGCCTGCATCCGCTGCTCACGCAGCATCGCGCGAGCTTCCAGTTCGGATGGAACGACATCGCGGGTGCGCTACGCACGTACGGTGAACTCGTGCGCAATGCGCCGGACGAGGTTCGGGCAGGCTTCCGCGTCGACAAGGACACTGGCGCATCGGCGAGCTGCGGCTTCTTCGGCGACGCGGCGCGTGCGGCCGCCTATCACGCGACATGGACGGCCGCCTTCCGCCCGGTGACGCCCACCGTCGACGTCGCGATTCCGTCGCCGCAGGGCGAGGTGTGGGAGACCACCTCGCTTGCCGTGGACGGCGCGTTCCTGGAGGGCGTGACTGACGAGCGGCTGGTGGACGTGCTGGCACGGGCCGCCGTCGCCGGGCGAGGCGTGGGCGACATGTTGCTGGGGCTCTCGAATGGTGTCGCGTCGCGCGTCGGCATGACCGACACGGCCTATGCGCTGCGCGGCGTTGGGCTCAGCAGCCTGCTGTCAGCCGAGTGGCACAGGCCGGAGGATCGCGCGCGCGCGGAGCGCTGGGTGGCGGAGTACGGCACTGCGCTGCGTCCCTGGGCGGGCCGCGCCTACGTGAACTACCTGGGACCCAGCACGCCGGAGCGCGTGCGCGAGGTCTACGGAGCGAACTACGCACGCCTGGCCCGGATCAAGGCACGATACGACTCCGCGAACCTGTTCCGCTCGAACCAGAACGTGGTGCCTGCTTCTCTCCCGTAGCCCTGCGCAGTGATCACGCTGCCGAATCGGGAGCGGGCGACACGAACAGCGGTGGTTCAGGTGTGGACGCGCGAATTCAGGCGTTTCTGAGAGCTGGGTGCGCCGAATTCCGGATGCCTGCGGCTTGCCCATCGCGTGCTGCCTCCTGAGGCGCGGGAGCGATGCATGGGTGCAGGACGGCACTTTCCGTGACGCCCTGTGCAGTCGGTACTGGCCCCCAGTGCGGTGACGGCACAGTTTGTCGGCGATGAACGACGTGCCCGCCCGCCTCACGACAGGCCTCGCTGACCGTTACCGCGTGGGCCGTGAACTCGGCCAGGGCGGCATGGCCACCGTCTACCTCGCCCACGACCTACGTCACCAGCGTGACGTCGCGATCAAGGTGCTGCACCCCGACCTCGGTGCAACGCTCGGCGGCGAGCGGTTCCTGACCGAGATCCGCACCACCGCACGGCTGCAGCACCCGCATATCCTGCCGCTGCTGGATTCGGGCGAGGCCGACGGGCTGCTGTACTACGTGATGCCGCTGGTGACGGGCGAGACGCTGCGCGACCGGCTGGAGCGCGATCGCCAGCTCGGAGTGGACGAGGCACTGCTGATCGCGCGCGAGGTGGCCGACGCGCTGCAGCATGCGCACGGACTCGGCGTGATCCACCGCGACATCAAGCCCGAGAACATCCTGCTGCAGGGCGGACACGCGCTGGTGGCCGACTTCGGCATCGCGCTCGCCGTGCAGACTGCCGGCGGTCAGCGCATGACGCAGACCGGCCTGAGTCTCGGCACGCCGCAGTACATGAGCCCCGAACAGGCCATGGGCGAGCGTACGATCGACGCGCGAAGCGACGTGTATGCGCTGGCCGCGGTGACCTACGAGATGCTGGTGGGCGAGGCACCGTTCACCGGCCCGACGGTGCAGGCGATCGTCGCCCGTGTGCTCACGGAGGCACCGCGCGGCGTGAGCGCGCAGCGGAAGGCAGTGCCCGAGGGTGTGGACTACGCCATCCTGCGCGCACTCGAGAAGCTCCCTGCCGACCGGTTCGCGAGTGCCAAGGCGTTCTCCGATGCCCTGATCGATCCGGCCGCGCCGTCGTCCTCCGCGGCACGCGCCCGGACACAGTCGGCAGCGCGCCGGCCGCGATGGAGCGCGCTGACGCTCACGCTGGCCGGTGCCGCGCTGGCAGCGAGTGGAGTCGCTGGCTGGGCACTCCTCCACACCCGCGACGAGCCGCGTGACGTGGGCCTGGAGCCCACCGCGCCGATGGGGCTGGAAGGCACCACCCGCAAGCTGGCCGTGGCGCACGACGGCTCGTTCATCGTGTACGAAGCGACCGTGGGTGAGAAGTCGCAGCTCTGGTGGCAGAGCCTGCGCGGTGGCGGCGTACGCGCGATCTCGGGTACCGACGGCGCCACCGGCATGCCCCGCCTCTCCCCCGATGACCAGCGCGTCGCGTTCGTCGCCGGCGGCGAACTGCGCATCGTCAGCGTGGGCGGCGGCGCGGCGAAGACCGTCGCACGCGTGCAGGACCCGACGGGTGGCGGCTGGTTGGCGAGTGGCGAGATCTTCTTCGCCGACGATGATGGTCGCACGCTCCGCTGGATCGATCCGGAGAATGGGGCCAGTCGCACCGACGCCGTGCAGCTCTGTCACAACGCGCAGGCACTCTCGGCCACCGAGGCGTTGTGCGGCGGCGGCTCCTCGAAAGCGGCGTACGCCCAGTCGCCGGCGCGCCCGAACGTGCGGCGCTACCTGCGTCGCATCGCCTCCGCGATGAGTTCAGGGCCGCCGATCATGCTCGGCTCCGACTTCCGCGTGATCGACAGCACGTACCTCGTGTACATGGCGATGGACGGGACGCTGAGCGCGACGCGCTTCGCCAGCCGCGATTCGCTGACCGTGGGCAAGTCGGTGGCGCTGGTGCCCGGCGTGCGGCGCACGCAGTACTCCGGTGCCGGACAGTACGACCTCACCGACGACGGCACGCTGGTCTACCTCCCGGGCATCAATGCCGACGTGGGTCGGATGATGCGCTGGTCGGCCGCCGGCGGCACGGTGCCGATGAACGTCGATGCCGCGACGCACCTCCGCTTCGGGCCCAGCCCCGATGGACGGCGTGTGGGCACGGTGGTGGAGGGGATCCAGCAGCAGGAGATGCGGATCTACGACCTGACGACCGGCACCTTCGAGGTCGTGGAGAAGGGTCTCTTCGTCGGTGCGCCGGCGTGGAGTCCGGATGGGCGCCGGATCGCGTACCGGAAGCAGGAGTTCGCGAATCCCGAGACGGAAACCGTGTACCTGCGGCAACTCGACTCGCCCGACGCGCCGCGCGCGCTCGTCACCGGGCCGTACCAGGCGCGTGAGGCGACGTCGTACCTCGCGGACGACTTCCTGCTGCTTAGCGTGAACGGCGCGGGCCAGCACAACCTGCTGGTGAATCCGAGCGTGTCTCCGGCGCGCACCGACACGTTGTCGCTCGGCTCGTACTTCATCGCCATCTCGCCCGACAGGCGTTGGGTCGCGTACGCGCTTGGCGGCACGCGCGGGTTGCTGCTGCAACCGTGGCCGGCGCTGGACCGGCGCTACCTGATCGATGCAAGTGGCAACGAGCCGGTCTGGCGTTCGGCGACCGAGTTGCTCTACACCGCACAGGAGCGCGGCATCCTGATCGCGAAGCGCGTCATGATCGGCGCCGCATCGGCGACGTCACCGGTCGGCAAGCCGGACGTGCTGATCGCCGATCCACGCTTCACCGAGACGCCCGGCTGGTCGCTCGGGCTCCTGCCCGACGGCGGCATCGCGTACGTGCAGTCGCCGTCGGAGAACCTGGGGTACTATGTGCGCGTGATGCCGAACTGGGTGCGCGACATGAAGCGCGCCGTGGATGCGGTGAACCGGTGATCATGCGCAGCAGGCGTGACGTGACTCACAGCGCGCCAGCGAGGCCGCGATGAGCGGCGTTCCTGACCGGCTGCGCGCATCGCTCGCCGAGCGGTATCGCATCGACGCCGAAGTCGGGCGCGGGCGGGATGGCACACGTCTATCGGGCGCATGACCTGAAGCACGGTCGCGACGTCGCCGAGGCCCTTGGCTACGCGCACGAGCGCGGGATCGCACACCGCGACATCAAGCCCGAGAACATCCTGCTCGAGCGCGGCCACGAGGTCGTCGCCGATTTCGGCATCGCGCGCGCCGTGGCTGAGACGGGAAGCGAACGGCTCACGCAGACCGGCTTCGCCGTGGGAACGCCGCTCTACATGAGCCCCGAGCAGGCCGTCGGTGAGCCCAACCTCGACGGCCGGAGCGATCTCTAATCGCTCGGCTGCGTCCTCCACGAGATGCTCGCCGGGCAGCCGCCCTTCACCGGGGCGAACGTCGCCGCGATCACGCAGCAGCACCTCCTCGCCGATCCGCCGCGGGTGACCGCTGTGCGCCGCGAGGTGACGCCGGAGGTCGAGCACGCGCTCGTCCAGGTACTCGCAAAGGACCCGGCGGATCGCCCGTGGCCCGCGGCCCGCTTCGTCGAGGCGCTGTCATCGAGCGAGGCGTTGCCGGTTGCCGCAACGCGCCGTGCATCCGGAACGTCGCGCCGTCGCGCGCTGCCGATCGTGGCCGGCGTGCTCGCGCTGCTCGTCGGCGCGTGGGCCGTCGCCCGGACGCGCATGACCGCCGCGACGGCGAACGGCCAGGCGATCGGGCGGATCGCCGTCATCCCCATGGACAACCAGACGGGCGACACCGCGCAGCGCTTCTTCGCCGACGGGATGACGCGCGAGGTCATCGGCGTCCTCGCCGACGCGGGCGTCCGCGTGCTCGGGTACCGGGCGGTCGCGCCGTACCGCAATTCCACGCGCTCCATCCGCGAGATCGCGGCGGAGCTCGGGGTCGATGCGATCGTGTCGGGGGCCGTGCTGCGTTCGGGCGACGTCATCACGCTGTCGGCGGAGCTGATCAACGCGAAGAGCGACGAGACGCTCTGGTCCCGTACCTTCGAGCGAAAGGCGACCGACGTCATGACGCTGCAGCGCGACGTCGCGCGTGAGATCGCCCGCGGTATCCGCGTCGGGCTCACCCCGGACCAGGCGCAGCGCCTTGCGGCTGCGCGCCAGGTCGATCCTCGCGCCTACGCCCAGTACCTGCTTGGGCGGGAGGCCGCCGCCCTGCGCACCGCCGACGGCTTCCGGCGCAGTGTGGTTCACCTCCGCCGCTCACTCGAGATCGACTCGACCTACGCCCCTGCATGGGCGACGCTCGCGATCACCAATACCTACGCGCTCATCTACCAGACCACGCCGCGCGACTCGGCCTACGCGACCGTGGTGCGCGCGGCGTCGCGCGCCATCGAACTCGATCCCTCGCTTGGTGACGCCTGGTTTGCCCGCGGTGCCGCCCGCCTCCACGACCGGTGGGAGTTTGCTGCCGCCTATGCCGACTTCGACGCGGCAGCGGCGCGTCCGCACTCGCCCATGGGCGCTGGCCTGCTCGACTGGGTGCTCTGGGAGATGGGCGACTTCGACCGCACGCTGCTGCTGGGGAAGCAACTCGTCGAGCAGGAGCCGACGACTGCGCAGTGGCGGAGCGACCTCTCGTGGGGACTCTGGTCGTCGGGGAAGAGCGCCGAGGCACTCGTCTCCGCACGCGCGGGAACCGCAATCGACTCGACCTTCTACGAAACGTTCGACATCAGCGCGCTGATCCTCGCCAGTATGGGGCGGCATGCCGCGGCCGACTCGGCACATCGCTTCGCTGTGACTGTGGCCGGCGGCGACTACTGGGTTCGCCTGTTCAACGAAGGGCTACAGGCCCACTATCGGAGCGACACGTTCGGTGTGCGACGCGCGCTCGCAGCGCTCGAAGGCGATCCGCGCCTTGCACAGCGCGCGGGCCTGCTCCTCGTCCTCGGGCGCAAAGACAGCGCGTATGCCATGTTCGATCGCGCCGTCGTCGCGCGCGATCCCGACCTGCTCCAGATCCTCAACGCAATGCCGCCGCTACACCCCTACCGGCAGGAGCCACGTTACCAGGCGCTCCTCGTACGGATCGGCATGCCCGAACGGCTCCGCCGATGACCACGGACCGCTCCGGCGCGTGACGCGCAACTGGTCCTCGCATCAGCTTTTGCTCGCGGGGGCAGACCGGAGGCTAATGGCTTCGCAGTCCGCGTTGGGTCCGCGAGCCAGTGTCGAGGGACATCTCAAAACGGTTATACCGACACATCTCCCAGACCTGCTGTCCATGGAATGTGAAGTTTTCGCAGGAACTGGCTTACGATTCGCCGTTTGCGCCGAGGGAGTTCATCGCGGGGAAGGACGCGGTGACGCTGGCGGCGGACATCCTCGCACTCGATCAAGAGCAGTTCAGTGCGGCGTTCCAGAAGTCGCCGATGAAGCGGGCGAAGCTGAGTGGGCTTCAGAGGAACGCCGCGATCGTGCTGGCCAGCACGGCTACGAGCGATGAGGCGCCGCTAGAGCAGCCGAGCGAGGACACCTGACGGACACTGACGATCTCGTCGGAAGCTCCGCAGTGCGTGGGTCATGGCCGCGCGAACGCCAACCGTCAGCCCAACCCCAGCCGCGCAAGCACTTCGTGGAACGCCGGCAACTCGCGCAGTCCTTCCAGCCCGGGCGTCCGTGCCAGCATTGGCCCGATGGCGTCGCGCAGCGTCGAGGACTGCTGCGCCTCGCGCAAACCTTCGTCGATGCGCCCGAGCCGGAGTGCGGCGATCGCCAGGGAGTAATGCGGGACGGTACTCGTGATGGCGCGCGCCTTCAGCTCATCGTAGATCGCTTCGGCGCGTGCGCGATCGCCACGCAGCAGATACATCCCGGGCAATTCCTGTAGCAGCCACGGGTGTCGCCCGAACAGCTGCATCCCCCGCTCGGCGATTGCAAAAGCGCCATCGGCATCGCCAGCCCAGGCATGGACAAAGGTGCCCATGGCGTAGCCGGAGAAGGCCTGCTCATCGAGCGCGATGGCGCGCTGCGCCTCCTGTCGTGCCTCGTCCTGCCGGCCGATGACGCTCAGGCCCACCGCGTGCACGCAGGCCACGAAGTTGCTCAAGGGATCATCGCGGACCGCGCGCTCGAGTTCCGCGAGACCGCGGACGTCGTCGCGCAGGGTATTGATGAGGCCCCAGTGCGCATACAGCACGCGCAGTTCGCTCTGCCGAGGATCGAGCGCCAGCGACCGCTCGAGGAGCGGGATGGCACGCCTCGGGTCCGCGCCGAAGTTGAGGCGCAGCATTCCCATCGTACCGATCGCCTCGGCGCACTCCGGGTCGAGCGCGATGGCACGTTCCACCGCCGCCGTGCCCAGCCGCATCCCTTCGGCGGCGGTCATCATGCCGTATTGGGCGCTCACACGAAACGCGTCACCAAGCAGCGCGTGTGCCACGGCATTGTCCGGATCGAGTGCGATCGCTCGCTCGAACGCCGCGCGCGCATGGAGGATGGCGCCGCCCCGCTTGCGCACATGGGCGCGCCCCTCGGCGATGAGGTCATACGCCTGCACCTGCGCTGGTGACGCCTGCTCCGCCACCGTCTTCGGCGGCAGCAGCGTCAGCTCGAGGCGTGACGCGATCGCACCCGCAATTTCGTCCTGCACCACGAACACATTGGTGAGCTCGCGGTCGTAGCGTTCCGACCAGAGGTGATAGCCGTCGACGACGGACACGAGTTGCACCGCAATGCGCACCCGGTTGCCCGCCCGACGCACACTCCCTTGGAGCACCGTGGCGACGTTGAGCTTCTCGCCGATGGTCGCCAGGTCGTCGTGCCTGTCCCTGAAGGAAAACGCCGACGTCTTTGCGGCCACGTGCAGGCCAGCGACGCGTGTCAGCGCCCCGATGACATCCTCGGCGATCCCATCGCCGAAGTACGCGTTCTCACGATCATCGCTGAGGTTCGCGAACGGCAGCACCGCGATGGATTGCGCCGGTACCGCTCGCATCGACTTCGCTGGCAGCGGTTCCGTCTCTCGGAGGGTCACGAGAAAGTCCGACATGGTCTCCGGTCGATCCATCGGCGTGCGCTGCAACGCCTGCTGGACCGCGCGGGCGACCGGGCGCGGCACGCCTTCGCGCATCGCCATCACGTCGGCGGGCGTCTGCACAAATCGTTTCGCAATGACGGCCTGCACGCTCGGCCCGGTAAACGGCGGCTCGCCGATCAGCATCTCGTACAGCACGCAGCCCAACGAGTACAGATCGCTGCGCCCGTCCACCTCTTCACCGACGGCCTGCTCTGGGCTCATGTAGGCCGGCGTGCCGACGCTCATGCCGACTTGGGTGAGCGTGTCGGATGTCGTGTCGCTGATCGCCTTGCCGATGCCGAAGTCGGCCACCAACACATGCCCGTCCTGCAGCATGATGTTCTCGGGCTTGATGTCGCGATGGACGATGCCGAGGCGATGGGCGTGATCGAGCGCACCGGCGACCGCGCTGGCGATGCGCACGGCATCGGCAATCGGGAGCTGGCGCTGGGTCTCGAGCTGCTCGCGCAGTGACTGACCCTGCACCACCGGCATCACGTAGAACAGCGTACCGTCAGCCTCGCCCGAATCGTAGAGCGGCAGGATGTGTGGATGGCTCAATTTCGCGGCGAGCTGGATCTCGCGCAGGAACCGTTCGCGGCCGACTGAGGCGGCGACATCGTCGCGGAGGACCTTGATCGCGACGGGGCGATCGTGCTTCAGATCGTGCGCGAGGTAGACGGTGGCCATGCCGCCCTGTCCGAGTTCGCGGTCGAGGCGGTAGCGATCGGAGAGGGAGGCGGTGAGGCGTTGCACGATGTCGCTCATGAGGCCACCACGCTAACGCCCTGGCCCACTCGACCGCCGTACGATCCAGATGTTCGA
This sequence comes from Gemmatimonadaceae bacterium, assembly GCA_031423355.1. Lineage (GTDB taxonomy): Bacteria > Gemmatimonadota > Gemmatimonadetes > Gemmatimonadales > Gemmatimonadaceae > JACMLX01. The sequence goes on from JANPFJ010000216.1 coordinate 34,559, forward strand.
CTCCACCTGCTGCGCGCCGTAATACAAAATCCGGCCATCCGGCGACGCCACGATGCTCCGAGGCCGGTCGGCCGGATACGGCAGCGAGTCGGCGATCACCCACTGTGTCAGCGACTCGATGTCCTGCATGATCAGCGCGCCACGGCTGTTGAAGTACACCACCTGCCGATAGCCGGGCAGGAACGCGAGTTCGCCGGAGATAGCGGTGGTATCCAGTTGACGCATCGTTCTCGTGGTGAGGTCATAGAGCACGTGGCCAACCGCACTCGCGGAGCCTTCCATGTTGCCGGACAACCAGCGTCCGTCGCGCGACCAATTGTAGGCGCTGAACACGCGATTACCGACGCTCACGCCCGAAAGCTTCCTCGCGGTTGCGCGTGTCATTGGCCAAGGCGCAGTGCCGATCGCGACCATCCGGCGTTGCGAATCGGCCGGAAAGGTCGAGATGGCCAGCTGCTTCCCATCGGGCGAGAACGCGGCGCCGAACACGCCTTCGGTGATGTTCGTGAGGCGGGTGCGTTCGCTGCCGTCGCGGCGCATCGAATAAGCATCGTACGTGCCACTCACGTTCGACCGGAAGACGATCGAGTCGCC
>JANPFJ010000217.1:0-8165 GCA_031423355.1 Gemmatimonadaceae bacterium
ATGAACTGCCAGATGATGCGGGTCATCTCGTCGCCGTCCATCTCGACGACCGGGTTTACCACCTTGATCTTGGCCATGACGCTGAAGTCCAGAGCGTGAGTCGGGCACGCCGCGCGGTGCGCGACGGCGGAAGTTCTGCGGTGTGATTCTAGTCGAATGCCACGGCAGCGACCAATGGTCGAGCTCGGCAATGCACCAGAGTGGTTCCGAGAGGTGCACGATGGTGCGATGCCGCGTCCCTTCTTGACGGTTGCGTCACGGACACGTCGCCAAGCGTAACAAGGCAGCGACAGCATGATCGCGGTGGGGCCATGACCGAACCCCGGGCCTAGCCTTCGCGCATCCGCGTCGGGCTCGTCGGGACGAGCCTGTGCCGGCTTCGTCTCTCGACCATCGATGCACACGCCATGGCGCGCGTCTCGCCGGTCCGGCCCGCCCACCGTTCAGCACAACTCCCGATGAAGCAGCTGGTCTCACTCCTCGCCGCCGGCGCCGTTGCCTTCGCCGCGCCGCTCGGCGCGCAAACCGTCAGCAATGCGCAGTTCGTCAACGGGATCACCGTTGCCGGCAACACCCTCGACCGCTCGTCCGGCTCGACCTTCGACCGTCGCGTGGGAATGTTTTCCGGACTGTTCTACGACCCACTGCGCGGCGAATGGTGGGGCGTGTCCGACCGCGGTCCGGGCGGCGGCACCATTCCGTATGAGACGCGTGTGCAGCGTTTCACGATCGATGTCGATCAGGCCACCGGTCGAATCAGCAACTTTCAGATCCAGGCGACGGTCAAGTTCACCAGTGGCGGAGTGGCACTGAATGGACTTGCTCCGAACCCGGTCTCCACGCTCGGCAAGTCCTTCGATCCTGAGGGGATCGTCATCAACCCGGTGAACGGCAACATCCTGATCTCGGATGAGTACGGGCCGTCGCTGATCGAGTTCAACCGCAATGGCGAGGAAGTTCGACGCTTCACGCCGCCGGCGAACATCATTCCGCGCAACGCGGTGTCAGGCACGCCGAACTTTGCGAACGATGCCGGGAACACCGCCGGCCGCGTGACCAATCGCGGCTTCGAAGGCCTGGCAATCAGTCCCGATGGGAAGTTCGCCTACGCCACGTTGCAGAGCGCGATGTATGACGAAGGCGGCAGCAACGGACAGTTCACCCGCATCGTGAAATACGACATGGCGACGGGTGAAGCGGTCGGGCAGTTCGCCTATCGCTTCGAAACGACCGGTCAGGGCCGCGGCGTGTCAGAACTGGTCGCACTCGGCGATGACAAGTTCCTGATTCTCGAGCGCAACAATCGTGGCGTGGGAATCGGCGCAACGCTGGGGAGCGCAGACAAGTCGATCTTCCAGATCGACCTCAACGGCGCCACCGACGTCACCGGCATCTCGATCGCGAACGGCGTCCTTCCCGCCGGTGTCAACGCTGTGGGCAAGAGTGCGAAGCTGATCGATCTCGACGCGACCACACTGGCAGCACTCGGCAACAAGTCGCCCGAGAAGTGGGAAGGCCTCGCGATCGGTCCGCGCCTCGCCAACGGCAGCTACCTGATTCTCGCCGGCTCGGACAATGACTACAGTGTGACGCAGAATGCACAGGGCGTACAGCTCGACGTGTGGCTGGACTTCCTGCAGGCTGACCCGTACGCGTCGTCGATCCAGTGCCCGCTCGGCCAGGTGACGGGCTGCGTCCTGACATCGAACGGCGCCTCGGCGCAGCTCACGAGCGCCTACGCGTTGCTCCCCGGCGTGCTTCACGCCTACACCGCCGAGATCCCCGGCTACGTGGCCGTGGTGCCGGAGCCGGCGACGGTCTCGCTGATGGTCATCGGCCTTGGGTTGATCGCCCTGACAGTGCGCCGGCGGCGTCGCGAGAGCTGACGCTCGGAACAGCAGCAGGTGACGATCGAGGCGCGGATGACAGCGATGTCATTCGCGCCTCGATTGCTTCGACCATCTGCGCAGCGACAGGCATTCAACGCTTCTGACGCTGTCTGCTGAGTTCCTTCACAAAGGACTCTTCCATCGCCGCCGTCAGTTCCTCCAACTCGCCAGGCACGATGAAGGGATTCGACTGTCCGGCCACCATCCGCGCACGTTTGGCGAGCAGGTCGAACTGTTCGGCGTGTGGCGCAAGCAGAACATCGGCACCTAGCGTCTTCAATCGGGCGAAGGTGCGCGGATAGTCCCTGACGATGCCTGGGTACTGCGGTCGCGGCGCAAGTCGGTTGGCGGCGACGCTCACACTGCAGAAGAACACGGCCATATGCCTGGCACCCGTATCCGTCACCGGCATCGTCCATGTCGTACAGCCAGCCGAATGCCCCGGCGTGTGGTGCGCCGTGAGCGTGACACCGCCGAGTGTGACGGTCGAACGGTCGCGCAGTACGCTATCCACTATCACCCCGGGGAAGCGCAAGTCGCGATTCTCCTCGGATCCAGCATAGACGCCGCGTTCGAGTGCGCGTCGGTCTCCCGCCATCGCGTAGAGGCGGGCGCCGGTCGTTCGCTTGAGCTGTGCGAGCCCGCCGGCGTGATCGTCGTGGGCGTGTGTGTTGAGCAGGATCCTGACGTCTGCCGTCTGAAAGCCGAGTGATCGGATGTTCCGCTCAACGAGGTCCGCGTTCGCCGGCAGTCCGACGTCGAGCAGAATGTGCCCCTTCGGCGTCGTGATCAGCCATGCCGACAATCCGGCGCTGCCCACGTAGTACACGTTGTCGATGACACGGAATGGTGAGATCGTGTCAGTCCAGTTCGCTGGCCGTTGCGCCGCCATGGAACGCGATGCCACGGTGAGTGCCAACAGCGTCACCACCAGCGACCACGGGCTCACCATGTCGGCCTTGTGCTGATGCCACCATCCACCAGAATGTCAGCGCCGGTGATCCATCGTGACGCGGGCGACGCAAGGAACAAGACAGCATCAGCCACGTCCTCCGGCTCACCAAGCCGCTCGAGCGGCACGACGCTCGTCCAGCGCGCCACACCTGGCGGCCAGTCCTCCGCCAGCCCCGGTCGATTGATCAAGCCCGGGGACACGGAGTTCACACGAATACCCTGACGACCGTATTCGAGCGCCGCAGCGCGAGTGAACATCAACTGTCCCGCCTTCGACGTCGCGTAGTGCCCATGCCCCGACGCCGGCGAATGCCCTTCGATCGAGACGATGTTGACGATCGCGCCTGCCGCGCCGCGCGCGATCATCGATGCCGCAGCCCGACGCGTGGTGAGAAACACGCCGTCGAGGTTCGTGGCCATCATCGCCTGAAACGTGGCCAACTTCATGTCGCCAAGCGCCGCAACACCCTGATCGGCCGCGTTGTTCACAAGTATGTCAACCGGTCCAAGCGCCTGCTCCACCGAGGCGAACATCGCCTCGCACGCGGCCTCGCTGGCGATATCGGCACCGACCGCGAACGCAGCCCCACCGGAGGCTGTCAATGTGGCAACGGTGGCCAGTGCCGCCGTCGCATTGCTGTGATAATGCACTGCCACGCTGGCGCCCGCGTCGCTCAATCGTTGCGCGATCACAGGCCCGATGCCGCCAGATGCGCCAGTCACCAGCGCGACCTTGCCATGCAGATCGAGCAGGTCCTGCACCTTCGGGATACCAGTCATCGGATGTCGATCAGGAGTATGGGGAAGCAACACGCGCGGACGTCGTCATTTACCCGGATGATAGGTGCGTTCAGTGTGCCCAGTGAGCTGCGGTCGATAGAAGTACACGTCGCGCAAGTTGCCGGCGGCGTAGCGCTCTGCCTGATCGTTGAAGTGCTTCGACCCGGGATTGCCGTTCAAGCCACCGGCAGTCACCGCCTTCGCGCGCACGCTGTCGCCAAACTCCACCACGGCCACGAAACTGTTGCCGCTGGTGCCGTACCACTTCTTCGTGCCCGGATACGGTCGCGCGCCGAAGGAGGCGAGTGATCCCCACCGCGCCGAGGCGAACGGCACCGGTAGGCTTGGCGCGACATCACTGAACGGCTGCACGATGTCGCCCGTGCGGCGTTGGAATCGATTCACATCGCCCCAGAACGTCTTCCAGCTACCGAAGTTCGCGGTCAGCGTATCTGACGCCGCAACGAGGGCGTCGAGCTTTTCTGCTGGCGTGGTCTTCTTCGCCATGAATTCGTACATCGACAGGTTCTCATTGTCTGCATCGGCACGGGCCCGGCGCCACAGCTCCTCGCCCCAGAAGACGGCCAGCGTGGTCGCCACGGAGTTCTCGGCCCACCGGTAGTCCCATGTTCGCAATTGCGAGACCTGTTCACCGAGCTGGCCACGCAGCGGGCTCGTCATCGACACGTCATCGTACGCCTTCACCAGCAGTGGCACCAGATCGGCAAAGGCCGGCAGATAGCTGTCGTACGCCGCCGCACGCAGCGCCTCGGGTGTGAAGTCCTTGCGGTTCGCGAGCACCCGGATCGCATGCACGCCACGCGGATTCTCTTCGACCGTCTCCATGTACTTCGGATAGGCAGACGCCTTGGGACTGCTGGCACCCGAGACGGTGAACGGCCAGTTGTTCGTGTTCTGAATCCATCCAGTGGCGGGATTGATCATGTTCGGGCTTTCGTCCAGCGAGTGCACGCCGCGATAGGTCGTCGCCGTGTCACTGCCATCGACCGGCTTGTTCCAGTCGAACTTCGGATTCCGCTTCGGAACGTGGTTGGCGTGGAAGTACGCAATGTTGCCGTCCGCGTCGGCATACACGGTGTTGTTCGAACTGTTGGTGTGCAACTCCATCGTGGCCCGGAACTCCTTCAGATTCTTCGCCTTGGTGCGCGTCCACGACTGCGTCAGCGCCTTCACCGGTTCCTGCATCAGCGCCACGCTGATCCATTTGCCATCCGCCGCACGGATGACCGGCCCGTGCTGCGTCCGGTACACCGTGAACTCTCGCGCAGCCGGCCCGGAGGCGCCCTTGTACGGAATCGTGATCTTCCGCGACACCACCGGCTGCTCCGCACCCGCCACGCGATAGACCCACCCATCGCCCTGCTTCGTCACCGTCTCCGCGTACTCATCGATCACATCGGCACCGCTGGACGTGTGCATCCAGCCCGCCTTGTCATTGAATCCCTGATAGATGAAGAACTGCCCCCAGGTGGCCGCGCCATAGGCGTTCAAGCCTTCCTCACTCACCATCTGCACTTCCTCGCGGAAGAAGAACGAGGTGTGTGGGTTGATGAGGAGCAGTGCCCGCTTGTTGACCGTGTTCTGCGGTGCGATGGCAATGCCGTTCGACCCCGTCGGCTCCCTGGCCGGTGCGAATCGCTCCGCCGAGGCAGGCACCGACTCCACCCGGGCGACGGCCGGCGTCGTGTCCGGCGCGCCATAGAACGCCTCCAGCGCCTTCAGCGAGACCGACTCGATGTCTCCGCCAATGCTCCCTTCGCTGAACGTCAGTGCCATCCACGGCTCGAAACGCGCCAACACCCTGGGCTTCGTTTCCGGATGCATGTGCAGGTAGTAGTTGAGGCCATCCGCCCACGCAGTGCACAGGGTCTGCAGCCACGCCGGGCTGGCCTTGTACTGCGTCTGGATGTCCACCGGATCGATGAACAACTTCATCCGAAGGTCGCGCCAGATCGCCGACTCGCCCTCCGCCTCGGCCAACCGTCCCATCGCATTCAGGTAGTTCACCTCGATGCGATTGAAATCGTCCTCGGCCTGCGCATAGATCATTCCGAAGACCGCGTCTGCGTCGGTCTTGCCGTACACGTGCGGAATGCCCCAATCGTCGCGAACGATCTCGATCCGAGCCGCCTGCTGCTCCCAACGCGTCACATCGGCGTCAGCGGTCGTGGAGTCGCTCCCCGCGCTCCCACCGCGGGCTGCGGGCTTGCCGGAGCAGCCGGCGGTGAGCAACACGAGAAGCAACAGGGATTTCCGCATACGGGCCTCGGGAGGGTCGGGAAGGTTTTGCAACGCTCATGCTCGCCAACCGACGGCAGTTCTGCAACGGGGCAGCGAAATCGCAGTCCGCCGCCCTTTCGCCGGGCAGAGCGGTGCGGCACGTTTCACCTGTCCTTCACACACTCAATCCGCGCCTTCGATGCTGCCATCCGCTGCCGCTCGCCCCGCAGTTCGCCCCGCCGATCGCCGTCGCCGGATCACCGGTGCCGGACTCCTCGCCTTAGCGTTGGCTGCGATGCCGCTCGGCGCGCAGATTCCGCAGGCCGAATTCAACGCGCGCCGTGACGCGCTGGCCGCGAAACTGGGCGATGGCCTGCTGATCGCCTTTGGCGGCCGCACGCCGGTGGAAGACTTCGGTCCGTTCTTTCAGCTCCCGGACTTCCGGTACCTGACGAACTACAACGAGCCTGACGCCGCCCTGGTCATGGTCATCAAGGGCGGCAAGGCGCAGGCGACGCTGTTCATCACACCCGCCGGCGCGCGACAGCAGTTCTACTATGGCAAGCGACCCGATTCCCTCGCCGTCGAGCAGACCCTCGGCATGCGCGCGCGATCGGCCGGCGCCATCGAATCGGTACTCGACTCGCTCGCCGGCACCGTCAAGACGGTCTACACCCTCGCGGATTTCGCGGCCGCCGACTTCGCCGCGCAGGATTCACTGACCCGCGGACAGTCCTGGGAGCGCCGCTTCGCCGTCGCGCATCCCGGCCTCACCATGCGTGACGCGCATCCGTACGTCTACCAGATCCGTGCGAAGAAGTCCGAAGCCGAACTCGCACTCATCCGTCGCGCGGCCGAGATCAGCGCCGAAGGGCACCGGGCGGCGATGCTGGTGCCGGAACCAACGAAGGAGTACGAGCTGCAGGCGGCACTGGAGTACCAGTTCCGACGGCTGGGCGGTGCGCGACCGTCGTACGGCTCGATTGTTGGCGGCGGCATCCGCGGCACGCAGCTGCACTACATGCGGAATCGTGGTGATCTGAAGCCCGGCGATCTGGTCGTCATCGATGCTGCGACGGAGTACGAAGGGTATGCCGCCGATGTCACGCGGTCGATCCCGGTGAGCGGTACCTACACCCCGGAGCAGCGCCTGATGTACCAGCTGGTGCTCGACGCGCAGCTGGCGGCGGAACGGAACTCCAAGGTGGGCATGTCCTCGATCGCCGCGCTCGACTCGTCGGAGGATGTGCGCGCGCGCGGGCTGGCGAAACTCGGCCTGATCGAGAGTCTCGACGCCTCGCTCGACATGCCGTGGCGGACCGACTGCGTCAACGCGCCACGTTCCTGTCGCCAGGCGATGTTCTGGATGATTCACGGCATCAGCCACGGCATCGGGCTCGCAGTGCACGATCCGGCGCAGTTCTACAGTGGCAATCGTTCGTTTCAGATCGGCGACGCCTTCACCATCGAGCCAGGGATCTACGTCAGTACGACCATGCTCGACGCACTCCCGGACACACCGAAGAATCGCAAGTTCATCGCCAAGGTCCGCGACGCCGTGCTCCGATTCCAGAACACCGGCGTCCGTATCGAGGACGATTACATCGTGACGGAGAAAGGCACCGAGCGGATCAGCAACGTGCCGCGCGAGATTGACGAAATCGAGGCGTTGATGCGCAGCCGGGCGCGACCGATTCCGTAGCCGTTCCGCGGTCCGTTTGACGGCAGGCTCCGTCTGGCGAGTCAGCCCGAAGGACTCTGGTTCCTTTGGCCCGTCCGCTGCGAGCGCCGTCTGGCGGGTTCTGGCTCGGCTTGGGTGATCTGGCGTCGGTGTTTGTTCTGGCTCTGCAACACTGTTCACGCGGGGGCCGCGGAGGACGCGGAGGAAGAGCAAAGGGCTTTTGGAACAGCGTCACGCGAGCGCAGTTTCAGAATCAGTCGCACTTCCCCGCGCCCACCGCGGGCCCCGCGTGAAAACTGTTTCGGAAAATGAGGTAGAACTCACCGTGGCTCTGTTCCTCTATGCGAGTTCAGCGGTTCAGCACGTGCGCGAATCGACCATCCGAGTCCTCTGTTGCTCTGCGGCTCTGCGTGAGACCCGCAGTTCATGCCTCATGACATCGCTTCGAGCAGGGCACCTTTGAGGTAGCCAGTCTCCGGCACGGTGAGCAGCACCGGATGATCGAGCGGCTGCAGTGTCAGTTGTCGAATCGCCATGTCTCGCCCGGATTCGGCAGCCGCGTGTGCGAGGATTTCGAGGAATTCCGGTACGTGCACGTGATGACTGCAGCTGGCCGTGAA
>JANPFJ010000218.1:0-3077 GCA_031423355.1 Gemmatimonadaceae bacterium
CAGGTAGTCGTCGGCGCCGGCATCGAGCCCGGCGACCCGGTCGGTCACGGTGTCGCGGGCCGTGAGCATGAGCACGCGCGCGTTCGATCCGCGCCGACGTAGCTCGGTACACACGGACAGGCCGTCGCGGCGTGGAAGTCCGACGTCGAGAACGATGGCATCGTACGGAGTGACGCTCGCCTCGGTGACCGCGGCGGCGCCGTCGCGGACGTGGTCCACGGCGTAGGCCTGCGCACGAAGGCCCCGGGCGATCAGGCCGGCCAGGGTGTCATCGTCCTCGACCAGCAGGATGCGCATGCAAAGTGGTGGAAGGTGGAGTGCAGTTCGGGGGCAGCCCGCGCCGGAGAACCCCGGCCCCCGCCCCTTCTACCGACCGGATAGCGTCCCCACCAATATCGCAGTCCGAGATCACCGCAGGCTCACCGAAGCGGTGGGCTCGGCCAATGCCACGCTGCCATCGTTTCATGGATGAGCCTGCTCAGCTCGGCGCGACGCGCTGGACTCGCGGGACAACGACGCCGCGCGCCAGTGGAATGACTCAGTGCGCCACGGTGACGAACCACGTCCCCGTCACCGGCCCACGCGGCGGTCGCGCGCCAGGCGCTGGCGCTGCGCTGCCGGCTGTCGGCGTGGGTGCAGGCCCGTACTCCACGGCGAACACATATGCCCGGTGTCGAGCCGAATCCACCGCAATCGTCTTCGCACCGGCGACCGTCGGCACCGTCGCGCGCACTGTGTACCGGTCCGCCGCATCCTGATGCACCACAGTGACATTCCCTGCTCGGCCGGCCGGAATGTAGATCAGCCGCTCGGCCGGGTCCCATCCGAGTGCGTCGACCCCGTCACAATTCGTGATCTGCGCGACGACGCTGCCCGTCGTCGCATCGACGACGACCGATGTGCCACTGCACCCGGCGAACACTCGATTCGTACGCGTGTCGTACGCGATGCCCGTCGGCTCGTCGCATGGCGCAATCGGCCAGGTCGTGACCACCCTCATCGTCTTCAGGTCCACGACGTCGATGACGTTCTTGTCCTCGATGTTGATGAAGACCCTGCCATGGCCATCACCTGCACCACCTTCCGGCAACATGCCGCTCAGCGGGATCGTCCTGACCAGATCGCCGGTCCTCGCGTTCACCGCGACCGCCGTACCGACGGGGTGACTGTGGTTGATCGACAGGATCAGGTTCGACGACTCGTCGTACAGGATGCCATCCGCTCCATCCGTGCCGATGTGGACCTTCTTCACCACGCTCAGGTCCGACAGGTTGAACACCGTCAGCGTGCTGTCACCGGCATTCGTCGTGAAGCCGAGTCCTTCCTTCGGTGCGAAGGCGATGCCGTGCACACGCGGCGTGTCGGGGATGTCACCGACGACCTGTCCCGTCACACCATCCACGACCATGACGTGCATGCCGCGCGACACGAACACGCGTCCGGTCGCCGGGTCGGCCGCGAGGTAATCCGTGCCGCCGCTGCCGCCGATGTTGTACTTCTGGGTGACGAACTGCTGCGCCCCCGCATTGCTCGCCAGCGAAAGCAGCGCAAGAGCGACGACGGTTCTGGCAGTGCGGCGATGATGTGTCATCGAGACTCCTGATGGTGGGTGGAAGGTGTGACACGCACTGGCGAGGTCAGCTGGCGGTGCGGACGTAGTCCCTGCCGCGAACGAGCACGAGCAGCGATGGGACGAGGAAGAGCGTGATCGGTGTGGAGAGGGCCAGTCCACCGAGGACGGCCAGCGCCAATGGCTTCTGAAGCTCACTTCCTGCGCCGAGGCCGAGCGCCAGCGGCAGCAGGCCGAAGAGCGTGCAGAGTGTCGTCATCAGGATCGGTCGCAGGCGCACGCGCGCCGCCTCTCGCAGCGCCGCCTCGAGCGCCAGCCCACGCTCGCGCATCACGTGGTCGGTGAAGTCGAGCAGGATGATCCCGTTCTTCACGATCAGGCCCACCAGCAGGATCCCGCCCATGAAGCTGCTCACGTTCAGCGGCGTGCCCGTCACCAGCAGCGCGAGGATCGCACCGACGAAGCTGAGCGGGGCCGCCAGCAGCACCACGCACGGCTCCACAAAGCTGCGAAACTGGATCACCATCACCGCAACCACACTCACCGCCGCCAGTGCGAGGACGAGCAACAGGCTGGCAAACGCGGTCTGCTGCGTCGCATACTGGCCACCCAACTCGATCCTGACGCCCTTGGGCGCCGGATGCGTCGCGAGTACCACGCGCACATCGCGCATCACGTCGCCGAGCGAGCGCGTCGACACGTCGGCGGTGAGACGCACGAGTTGCTGCTGATTCTCGCGCAGTAGTTCGGCGCGGACCGTCTGCGGTGTGAAGCTGGCGACGGCGCCCAGCGGCGTGGCACTGCGACCGGCCGTCGTGATCACCGGCAGAGACGCGAGCGCAGCCGCGTCGAAGCGCACGGCATCGGGCGACCGCACGCGCACCGCAATGGCCCGGTCATCGAGCCGCAGCTCCCCCGCCGGCACGCCGAGCAGCGCGCCGCTCACGCTGGTCGCGATCTGCTCCGGCGTCACGCCGAGACGCGTCGCCTGCACACGGTCGATGGCCATCGACAGCTCGGCACTAGGCTCGGCGTTGCCGTCATACACGTCCGCGAGCCCCTCGACCTTCCCTAGGTCCGTCGCTAGGACCTTGCCGTAGCGCTCGAGCGCGAGCAGATCGGGGCCGAAGAGCTTGATCTCGACGGGTTTGGCCGCACCGGCCAGATCGTTGATGACGTCAGACAGAATCTGCACGAACTCGACGCGCAGGCGTGGCATCGTGGCCGTGATCGAGTCGCGCACACGTCCGATCACCTCCTGCGTCGACGCACTTTGGTTCGCGCGCATCCGCACCACCATGTCGCCCCGGTTCTGTTCCGTGGCAAACAAGCCGAGCTCGGCGCCGGTCCGTCGCGAGGTCGCCTCGATTTCCGGGGTGCGCGCGAGCAGCGTCTCGACCTGATGAATCATGCGGTCGGTTTCGTCGAGCGCGGTGCCGCCGGGCGTCCAGTAGTCGAGGACGAAGGCGCCTTCATCCATCTCCGGCAGGAACCCGGTACCGGTGAA
>JANPFJ010000219.1:0-2723 GCA_031423355.1 Gemmatimonadaceae bacterium
GCGAGTTCTTCACCGTACTGCTGAAATCCGCCGTTGCCGACGGCGGTGGCCGAGAACGACGGGCCGACACGGATGAATGTCTGTGTCGTCTGCGAGCCCTCGGAATTGGCGTACATCTTGATCTCGCGCAGCAGCTGCAGCCCCGAGTTGACGAAGCGGATCCCGGGCACCTTGAGTGCGGCGTCATTGGCGGCGAAGAGCATCGCCACCTTGTCCTCGATCGGCACCTCGAGGGGATCGCGCTTCACCGGCGTCTGCCAGGTGCCCTTCACGACTGGCGTCGGTGCCAGTTCGATCCGGCGCTTCTGCACTGAGCTGGCCGCCCGCGCCAGCCGGGCGGCTTCGCGCGCGACTTTCACCACGCCGTCGGGCGTCATGACGCTCGTGGCGGCGAATCCCCACGCGCCATTCACGATGGTGCGAATGCCCATGCCGTACGACTCGGCATCCGACACACCGGTGATCTGGCGTTCGCGGGTGCCGATGTTCTGGCTCCGATAGCGCCCGATCCGGACGTCGGCGTAGGTGGCGCCGGACTGACGTGCGGCACTCAACGCAGCGGCCATCAGCTCATCTGACTCGGGCTCACGCCAGCGTGCTGGTGGGCGTCCGGAGGCGATGGCGAGGTTCGGTGCGGCGATGACGAGTGCGGTGGCGGCGGCACTGGTCCTGAGGAAATCGCGACGAGTGGTGGGCATGGAGACTCGCTGGGAGCAGGTATGGCGGGGCGGGACTACCGCCTCTACTCGGCGCGAGGTGATTCTGTTGGCTCGGCGCGCTTCAGCGGGAGCTCGTGGTGATCGACGAAATCCAGCGCGCACGTCGCTACCCGTGAGCGGCCCGCCGCCGACGGCATCACCGCAGGCCGACAGATCGGCATCGACCAGGTGAGCACTTCCATGAAGGGCGCCTGATCGATCGGCGTGCTGATCCGACTCTGCGCCACCTGTCACATGTCTCGCGAGCTGCCAGGGAACCGTCGCTGAACTATCTGCGGCTAATTGCGCTTTGGCGCCGCCGCGCTCCCCGCCAGCAGGCCGCCATCGATGTTGAATTCTCCCCCCGTGCAATACGCGGATTCATCGCTGGCGAGAAACGCCACCAGCGCGGCCACCTCGGCGGCAGTTCCGAAACGCTTGAGTGGTGTTTCTGCGACCGCTGCGGCCATGTTCGCGTCCCGCTCGGGTCCCGCACCCAGCAACGGCTCCCACATCGCGGTGAGGATGGCAGCGGGCTGCACCACGTTGCAGCGAATCGCGAGCCCCTGCTCGGCGCACCAGAGCGCGACTGATTTCGTGTGATTCCGCACCCCCGCCTTGCTGGCGGCATACGCGGCGGCGCCCGCGATGCCGACGACGCCCGAGCGTGAGCCGATGTTGATGATGCTGCCGCGACCGGCGGGACGCATGGCGCGAATGGCGGCCTGACAGCCCAGCATCACGCCATCGAGATTGGTGGCCATCACGGCCCGCCACGCGTCCAGCGACACGTTGGCAGGGTCGTGCGCTCCAGGGTGTTCGTCGAAGCCGGTGATGCCGGCGTTGTTGACGAGGACATCCAGTCTGCCGTGCAGCTGCAGGCATTCCGAAACCACACGATCCCAGTCGCCCGGTTCCCGCACGTCGAGACGCCGGTACGTCGCAGACGCGCCAAGAGCACTGGCCGCGATGGCGCCTTCGTCGTCCCTGATGTCGGTCAGCACCACCTTCGCGCCTTCATCGAGCAGGCGTCGCGCCACTTCGAGGCCGATTCCCCGCGCCGCACCAGTGACGAGGGCGATCATGTTCGCGAGTCTCTGCATACGCTCTCCGATAATCGTGAACCACCATTCACTAACCTGAACTTGATAGTAAATCGGCATTCACTTAGTGTCAAGCATGCCCCGCCCTCGCCTCGTATCCGATGAAGACGTCTTTGCCGCCTTCGACGCGTCAATCGCCGAGTTCGGTCCGAACGGCGTGACGCTCGCCCTGGTCGCGCAGAGGCTGGGCGTGACCGCGCCCGCCCTGATGCGGCGATTCGGATCCAAGCAGGGCCTCTTCGCCGGCTTCATGCAGCACAAACTGGAGGCGCAGCCGGACATGCTGCGCGGGCTGCGGGAGCGGCACCCCGATCCACTGGAATCGGTGCTGGCCCTGAGCGGGGAGACGCATCAGTACAGCATGAATCGGAAGGCGTACCTTCGTCATCTCGCCAGCTTCTTCCTGCAGCTGGCGGACGAGGAAGTACTGGTGCCTGTCATCGCCGAATGGTTTGCCGGAGAACGGCGCTGGATCGCGGAGCGGCTGGACGAAGCGCTCACCGTGCGAACGTTGAAGCCGGGGACGCCCGTGCATGATCTCGCGCGCACCCTGCAGGCCGCGCTGCATGGTGCACGACTGCAGTGGGCGACGGGTGGCGAGGGCGCGGAAGGGGCGTGGAGCCGACGGGAACTGGACGCGGTGCTCGCGCCGTGGCGGGCGTGAAGGTGAGTGTCATCGCGCCTGCGACGCCACCCACGCCCGCTCGACGACCGGCCGCAGGATGGCACTGAACAGTGCGTACGCCGGCGTTTCGTAGTGCAGGAGGTCCGGCCGATACAAATCCAGGCGCGGCGCACCGTTCGCGTCGAACACAGCGGGGTTCAGGTCGACGTAGCTCGCGAGGGTATCGGACGCCACCCAGGCTTTCACCGCGGCGTTCACCGAATCGACGCCGCTCCAGCGCGCACGCTTCTGTGGCGC
>JANPFJ010000220.1:0-2951 GCA_031423355.1 Gemmatimonadaceae bacterium
GCGTCGCAGTCAACCTCCATCGCGAGACGCAAACGCGACACCGTCCACCAGAGGGCGATATTCCACGGCAGCAGCGCGGTTGCCAGCACGCCGAGCCACACCACGCGAGAATCGCCGGCGCGACAATGCTCCTGTTCGTGCCTGAGCACGAGCGCTCGCAGCGACGGGTCCAACTCAAGCAGCCAAGTCGGGACAATGACCCGCGGGACGACAATGCCGATGGCCGCCGGACCAAGGGCATCGTGCACCAAGACCGACGCTCCATCTATCTCGGCGTGGCGTGCCTCACGTTGCACGCGTCGCAGCAGCAGTGCTGCGCGCGCCAGCTGCCACAGCAGCGCCGCCGATCCGATCGCCCACAACGTGAGCAACACGGGGTCCATCTGCTCGATCGCCGCCGTCCAGTCGAACGGGGGCTCGGCTATCGGTACGACGGAACTGCCGATCCCTTGCACCGCATCACCGACGGCACTGGTTGGTGCCGTGGCTTGCGGGAGGAACGGCGCGAGCAGCGGCCACCCCACGCTTGCGAGGATCGCCAGCATCCAGGGCGTGCGTTGCGCCCTGCGCGCGAGGCGCAGCAAGTGCTCAGCGGCCAGCGCGGCCACACAGACGAGGGCGGAGAACGCCAGGGCACTGAACATCCAGCGCGCGATCACTTGGCACGCTCGCGTATTTCCCGCGCCAGTTGCTGGAGCTCCTCGGCCGAGACTCCACCTTGGTCGACCAGTTGTGCGAGGAGCGCCTGCGGAGAGCCATTGAAGAACTCCGACACCAGACGCGTGACCGCTTTGCGTTGCGCGGTGTGCTGTTGAACGCGGGGATAGTAGCGATGCCCGCGCCCTTCCTCTTCGCGCCGCACGAATCGTTTGCCTTCAAGGTTGCGCATGATGGTCAGCACCGTCGTGTACGCGAGGTCGGCGTCGAGCCGCTCTCGCACCTCTGTGACGGTCCCCGAGCCAATCTCCCAGAGCACGGCCATCACTTCCAGCTCGCGCTCACCCAACGTGGCATCGACCATCCGTCCCCCGTGAGTCGTGGTCATCTACTAATGTGGTAGTAGATAGCACCGCCTGATTGGATTGTCAACTATGCTGATAGTAGGTAAGGCCCGCCGGTCGATTGGTCGTCGCTCGGCGGAATCCCGTTCATCCGCCGCGGTCGGACCGACTCGGCGGAGAGGTCGCGTGACGCGACGTGCAGTGGACAAGTCCAATCTCGGAATCCGGTACAAACCGCCGCCGGGTAATCGCTCCTCCTGAAAGCGCGCTGATCACCACACTCCACTCGCCTGACCTGGCCATGAAGTTCGCCAACCGAAACGCGCTGGCACTCTGGGGATTCGCGGCGATCTGGCTGGCCATGCTGGTGATGTTCACCCTGTTGGTGGTCCGTGATGGCCCCCCCGAGGGCTACTCGTTGTCGTTCACGGCTGCGGTCTTGAGTGTCTTTTGGCTAGGGGGTTTTGCACTCGTCAGCGCCGTCGTCGGCAAAGCCTGCTTCAGTGTGGTGATCTCACCGGAGCAGGTGACGTTCAGCAGCCGGTACCCTCACAAGCGAACGCGGACCATAGTGCCAACGGGCCGTGTCGGGCGTGCCGAAGTCGTCGAGGCAAGGGACAGCGATGGCGATGCCTGCTTCTATGCGAGGCTTCGCTTGCCGGATGGCACCGACTTCGACCTCTCAGAGGGGTACAGCAGGGGATACTGCGAGGCGACGTGCCGGGAATTCTCGCGGGCGATCGAGCGCGCGTTGGCAGGGTGTCGCGACTCCTGAGTTGGCTTCGCAATCCCGACCGACTGGAGTCGTCCGATGGACGGTCGCATCGGATTGCGAGCGGAAACAGGGTAAGCGGTACTGCCCGCGTACCTTGTCTGACCTGACTCGGTGAGGTTAGCTTCCAACAACGCCGCTTCGTGTGCAGTGGCGGTTATCGCGGGCGTAATTCAGTTGGTAGAATGCCAGCTTCCCAAGCTGGACGTCGCCGGTTCGAGTCCGGTCGCCCGCTCTCATGTAAAGCAAAGCCCCGCAACGGTTTCCGGTGCGGGGCTTTGCGCGTTTTGCGAACGCAGGCCGCCAACTGCCGTCGTTCAAGCCGTTTGCTCCCCGTGCCGACATCGTTGCGAAACAGCCGTGGACCACGGTGCCGCGTCGCCCGAGCGAAGGTTGTGGACTATGATGCGATCTCGACGAGCCTTGCGAGCACCAAGGTGTCAATCCCTTCAAACAAGGGGCCACGCTCGCTCACGTGCGCTCGGATTGCCGACGCCGTACGAACGGTGGTGAGCATCGTGCTGATCTGCTTCGCGACCGCCGTAACGACCTCCCGCTCAGCGGTCCGTACCTCGGCGACGATCTGCGGCCGCGTAGCGAGGAGCGTTGCGATGTCCGAGAGGTCTTTACTCCCCAGTGGGTCGATTGCGCCGCGATCTTCGTACGCCGCGAGCTTCAGACGAAGGAGGCCGACCGCGCTGGCCATGCGAACCCGCGGAGGAAGGTCGATCCCAACGGCGTGTTCGATCACCCAGCGTTCGGCGGCGTTTCCCGTCCCGCCGATGTGCGCACCGCACGACACACAGTCAAAGATCACGTCGCTCGGCGATCGCCACCGATCGACGTGCGCGCTGTCACTCCGATCGTGACGAAATCCGAGGGCCCGCAGACGCTCATCCAACGCGCCCTTTTGGACATAGCTCGCCGTGATGGTGATCGCGTCGACATCGTCGGTGGCACGGAAGCGGTCAAAGACGGCGTCCTCGGATTCCATCAACGGGAGGATAGCCGCACCGATAAACACCACGCGACTCCGTAAGACCTCCCCGAGTTGTTCCGCGACGATCGCCATGCGACGTACTGACGGCGCGTGCAGGCGCTCGGACAGGGAGCCGTACAGGCCGGCGCCGCTCACGTTCACTGGACGAGCTCTGTGAGTCGCGCGCGAAGACGCTCAC
>JANPFJ010000221.1:0-7940 GCA_031423355.1 Gemmatimonadaceae bacterium
CAAGGACGGCGTCACCGTCGCCAAGGAGATCGACCTCAAGAACCCCCTCGAGAACATGGGCGCCCAGATGGTGCGCGAGGTGGCGAGCAAGACGTCGGACATCGCCGGTGACGGCACGACGACGGCCACGGTGCTCGCGCAGGCGATCTACCGCGAAGGCGCGAAGAATGTCGCAGCGGGTGCGAACCCGATGGACCTCAAGCGGGGCATCGAGAAGGCCGTCGAGGCCATCACGGGCGAGCTGAAGAGGATGAAGAAGGACGTCGGCGGCAACATGGTGGCGCAGGTCGGCACCATCTCCGCGAATAACGACGAGACGATCGGCAAGATCATCGCGGAAGCGATGGACAAAGTCGGCAAGGACGGCGTGATCACGGTCGAAGAAGCCAAGAGCATGGAGACCTCCCTCGAAGTCGTCGAGGGCATGCAGTTCGACCGGGGCTACCTCTCGCCCTACTTCGTCACCGACCCCGAGCGCATGGAAGTGGTGCTCGAGAACCCGGTCGTCCTCATCCACGAGAAGAAGATCAGCTCGATGAAGGATCTGCTCCCGGTGCTCGAGAAGGTGGCCCAGATCGGCAAGCCCCTCCTCATCATCGCGGAAGACATCGAAGGCGAAGCCCTCGCGACGCTCGTCGTGAACAAGCTGCGCGGCACGCTCAAGATCGCCGCCGTCAAGGCGCCGGGCTTCGGTGATCGTCGCAAGGCCATGCTGCAGGACATCGCCGTTCTCACCGCCGGCAATGTCATCAGCGATGAAGTCGGCTTCAAGCTCGAGAACGCGACCCTCGCCGATCTCGGCAAGGCCAAGCGCGTCGTCGTCGACAAGGACAACACGACGATCATCGATGGCGCCGGCGATCACGACCAGATCAAGGGCCGTGAGAAGGAAATCCGCGCCGCGATCGAGAAGAGCACCTCCGATTACGACAAGGAAAAGCTCCAGGAGCGTCTGGCGAAGCTCTCCGGTGGCGTGGCCGTCGTGAACGTCGGCGCCGCAACCGAAGCGGAGATGAAGGAGAAGAAGGCACGTGTCGAAGACGCACTGCACGCCACGCGCGCTGCAGTCGAAGAAGGCATCGTGCCCGGCGGCGGTGTCGCCCTCATCCGCGCCCAGCGGGCGCTGGTGAACATGAAGCTCGAAGATGCAGAAGAGAACATCGGTGTCGCGATCATCCGTCGCGCCATCGAAGAGCCGATCCGCATGATCGTGCAGAATGCCGGCGGCGAAGGATCCATCGTGGTCGAGAAGGTGAAGGCCGCCGAGTCGAACACGTTTGGCTACAACGCCCTCACCGACACGTATGAAGACCTCGTGCAGGCCGGCGTCATCGACCCGACCAAGGTCACCCGGACCGCACTGCAGAATGCAGCCTCGATCTCGGGCCTCCTTCTCACGACCGAAGCATTGATCGTCGAGAAGAAGGAAAACTCCGCAGCGCCGGCCGGTGGCGGTCACGGCGGCGGCGGCGGCATGGGCGGGATGTACTAGTCTCCTCCGCACGCGCTGTGACAACGGGGCGGTGCATCATGCGATGCGCCGCCCCGTTTGTCGTGTCGGACCCAACACGCACGACACCTGCGTCCGGCACACTCCATCACTCGTGAGCGGGCGCCAGACCGCCAAGTGTGTCGCGCAGTGAGCGCAGTGCGGGGAGTGTGGTCGATGCCAGACCGCGCGGCGACGCGGACAGCGATTCGACGTGTGCCGAGAAGGTCGTGACATCGTGAATCGTGATCCAGAAGTCGTCCCAGTCATCGGTGCTCTGATCATCGGCGTACCCTGCGATTCGGTCCGCGAGGGCAGCCAGGTCAAAGAGCGCACCGCGTTCCTGTTCGCCGCCGCCCGAGCGCTGCGCCGCCCCCTCGCCCCGCAGCATCCGGGTCGCATCGCGCAGGGCGGTGATGCCGAGCTGCATGCGCTCGCGGCGTGTCGACCCGAGGTCCGGCACCGGCCCGCGGCCGGTCAGGGGGCCGTCCCCGCGGTCGCATCGTACACGGCATTCAGGCAGGCGCGCATCGGGGCCGTCATCGTCACGCCGCGGCGCGCCATGACGCGGACGGCGGTCTCGAAGAACCGGGCCCGATCGTAGCGCTCGCCACGGTGACCGAACGCGAACGGCGCAACGACACGCGGCACGATATCGTTACTGATGACATTCGCCCCCGCGCCGATGCTGCTGCCGGTATTCAGGCGCGTCAGAATCCCCGTCTTTGCGTGATCACCGATGAGCGATCCCAAGAACTGCAGCCCGGTCTCTTGTCCAGCAAAAGACACCGGGCCGTACGTGTTCTTCAGGTTCGATGTGGCCGTGCCGGCGCCAAGATTGGTCCACCGTCCCAGATAGCTGTGCCCCACGAATCCGTCATGTCCCTTGTTGCCGTGCCCGCAGAAGATGCTCGTGGACACTTCACCGCTCACCTTGCAGTGCTCGCCGATCGATGCGGTGTGCCCGCTGCCGGCCATGAACTGTGAATGCGCGCCAAGCACGAACGGGCCCGTGAGTCGCGAAAAGCTCCGAACGACGGAGTGCTCACCGAGTACGATCGCGCCCTGCGTGGCGTCGAGGACGACGAACGATTCGATCGTTGCCGTGTCGGCGATCCGCACCGGGAAATCACCGAGAACGCGCACATCCGCTGGTACGGCGCGGGGCGGCATCGCCGCCCGCGCAATGTGCAGGGCGTCGGCGAACAGCATCGCGGGCAGGTGACCGATCACATCCCATGGCGATCGGAGGCGCCAACCGTCCAGCGGGCCTGAGCGCTCGCCGGCGACGATCCCCGCCGCGCGAATTTCGCGGACAGATGACCGGCGCGACAGCGCGGCCGCAACCACAGCGCCCTCGTGCGTCCACGTGTCATTGCCACCCATCGCAATCGGCTGCAGCACCGGCGCGCAGGAACTCGTCGCGACGATGGTGCCGGGGTCGAGCATGACGTCATCCGTCAGAATGGGTGCCGACCCAGGTTCCTCGAACCCCGTCAGGCGTCGCGCCGCGATGACGCCCGCCACCGGCATGCCGAACAGGGCGGACCATCGCTCGCGCACCAGTTTCGCGCCGACGCGAACCTCAGCCAATGGGCGCGCCGTCGTGATCGGCTGCAGCTCATCCGCGTCAGGCGAACCGCGCGGATGATCGAGCAGAACAAGGGCAGTCACCCGCGATCCTTCAATCGCGCCGGGAGCGCATCGATGAGCGTTTTCAGGTCTGCCGCGTGCTCCTGCGTCGTGACCACGGTGAGCCCGTTGACGGCGACGACGACCAGGTCGGACACACCGTATAGCACGATGCTCTGTCCATCCGCGTGGGCCACGTTCCCCGTGGCCATCACGGCTGTGACGTCGCCGTGCAGCGCGTTCCCGGCGGCGTCACCTGGCCGCACCCGGCGCAAGGCGGCCCAGGTGCCGACGTCATCCCAGCCGAATGCCCCGGGCACCACGAACACGCGATCACTCCGTTCAAGCACGCCGACGTCAACACTGATCGATTGCACGGCGCCGAAAAACCCTGCCAGTGTTGTCTCGGCATTGGCCCGCGACACCTCCGGGCAGTGCGCCTCGACCTCCTGCAGAAATCGGGAGGCGCGCCAGACAAAGATGCCGGAGTTCCACAGACAACCCGCCGAGATCAGTTCGCGCGCCCGCACGCGATCCGGCTTCTCGAGGAATCGCGAGACGCGAAACGTGACCTGTCCCATCGGCTCGCCTGGCTCGATGTACCCGAAGCCCGGATCCGGGCGGGTCGGCGTGACCCCGACCGTGACGAGCGCATCATTCGCCTCCGCGACGTTGGCCGCCAGGAGCAGAGCGGCACGAAAACCGCCCGCGTCGCTGATTGCCCAGTCGGCGTGAACCGAGAGCATGATCGCTTCCGGGTCTCGGTCGCGGATGATCCGCGCCGCCCATGCCAGCGCTGCGGCTGTCCCCGCGGGTCGCGGCTCGCAGACGATGTTGCTCTTCGGAACCTCGGGGAGCATTGCCGCGATCGCGGGTTGCAGCGCAGCATTGGTCAGGATCAGCATCCGGTCACCGGGAACCAGCGGCAGGAGGCGATCGACGGCGTCGCGCAGCATTGGCTGGCCAGTGACCAGTGGAAGCAACTGCTTCGGAAGCGTGGGGGTACTGATCGGCCAGAAGCGGGAGCCGACGCCGCCGGCGAGTATGACAGTCCAGAGCGACATAGAGTGGGGTGGGAGTCAGGTTCTGATGAGACGCTCCCCGTGGTCGAGAGGTATCAGGCCAGTGACGCGATGTGCTGGCGCAACCGGCGGAGTTCGCCGAGGAGTGGTGGGAGGGCAGCGGTCGGGCGGGCAAGGACCACCAGCAACGCATCTTCGCTCATGGCGGTGATGATCGCGATTGTCCCCGGGAACTCGAGAATCGCGGTCTGCAGCTGGCCGGCACGCGCCGCCTTGCCGAGCGCATCGGCGGCAGCGAAGACCGCCGGCGAGTGAGCCGCCACCTGTTCGCCGTCCAGATAGGAGACGGCGTCACCATCAACCAGAAGGCCGTCGCGACCGAGAACGATCGCAGCTTCGACGCCGTCGCGGCGACGCACGGCGTCGACCAGATCACGGATACTTGCCATGGGGGCGGTGTAGAGAGAGGTGAATTGGCCCAACTATCGGTGCCGCAATCGCTTGAAGAGCCGTGCTCGGTCCGGTATTCTACCCTTTGCACTTAGCCGTGTCACCCCGCATCCACCGCTGCATGCCCCGTGTCTTCCGCGCGACGTCGTTCCTGGTGCTGACGCTCTGCGCCTTCGTCGCTGCTGCCTGCGGCGGCGACCCGTTCGCCATTCGAGCACCCTTTTCGGTCGCAACCGACAGTTTCGCCATTCGTGCCCTCACCGGCACGCCGGGCAATGCACGCGCGCTCTGGCGGATTGGCGAATTCCGGCGCTATCGCCTTGACTCGATCGGGGGGCAGTTTGACCTCGGCTTCGATATCGACGCGACCGGCCGCGTCATCGTCTATCCGGCGCGCAGCATCACAGTGCCACCGCCGGGCACGCTTGCGGCACCGCCGTCGGTGGCTTTCCTGGCCACGACGGAGACGTACAGCGCTGCCGACAGGGCCCCAGAGGCCGGCTACAAGGTCGACACGGCACTCGTCGTCACCCGAGGGCAGACCGTCTACATCCGGAGTGCGTCGGATTTCTGCCTGCCGCAGCAACAGCAGACCGGCGGCACGCTGCTCTATGCGAAATTCATCGTCGACAGCATCAATCGTGTCACCCGCGAGCTGATCGTGCGCAGCACGGTCCAGCCCAGCTGCAACTTCCGGTCGTTCGCGCCCGGAACTCCGACATTCTGAGTCATGCACGATCTCCGGCTCGTGCGCGAGCAGATGCATCTCCTGCGCGATGGTTTCGCGCGACGCGGCAAGCTCGACACGCTCGGCCCGATTCTCGATCGGATCGAGTCCCTCGAGAAGGAGCGTCGTGCGCTGATCACGGCCACTGAAGACCGGAAAGCACGCCGGAACGTGATGACGCAGCAGGTCGCAGAGAAGAAGCGGGGCGGCGAGGATGCGACCGAGCTGATGGCCGAGAGTCGTGGTATCGGCGCAGAAATTGCGCGGCTCGAGGCGGATCTGTCCGCCACTGAGCTGACCATGGATGGCCTCATGCTCGAGTTGCCGAACATCACGCGCGACGGGGTCCCGTCGGGCGACGAGACCCAGAACGCTGTCGTTCGGAGCTGGGGATCGCCGCGCGAGGAGGCTGGGGTGCGTCCCCATTGGGAGATCGCTGGCGACCTGGGGATCGTGGATCTGGCGCGTGGCGCGAAGATCAGCGGATCGGGCTTCATCGTGTACCGTGGATACGGGGCGAAGCTGGTCCGCGCGTTGATCAACCTCATGCTCGACACACATACGGCGGACCACGGCTACGAGGAGACGTGGGTTCCGCTCCTCGTGAACCGCGCCTCGATGACCGGCACGGGGCAGCTGCCGAAGTTCGAGGATGACATGTACGCCATACATGGTGAAGACGCGTTTCTCATTCCGACCGCGGAAGTTCCGGTCACCAATCTCTATCGCGACGAGATCCTTGACCTCGGGGAACTGCCGAAAGCGCTGACGGCCTTCAGTGCATGTTTCCGCAAGGAAGCGGGCGCGGCGGGCAAGGACACGCGCGGTCTGCTGCGGGTACACGAGTTCGACAAGGTCGAATTGGTGCGCTATGCGCTGCCTGAGCACTCGGACTCTGAGCTGGAACTGCTCACCGGCCACGCGGAAGCCATTCTGCGAAAGCTCGAGCTGCCGTACCGCGTGCTCCTCCTGGCGGCGGGCGACACCGGATTCGCGAGCAGCCAGACCTACGATCTCGAAGTCTGGGCGCCGGGAGTGGGCAAGTGGCTCGAAGTCTCGAGTTGCTCCAACTTTGGAGACTTCCAGGCGCGACGCATGAATATCCGCTACAGGCCCATGGCGGGTGAGAAGCCGCGATTCGTGCACACCCTCAACGGATCAGGCCTCGCGCTCCCGAGGATCATCGCGGCGCTTCTCGAGCATGGCCAGCAGGCCGATGGCAGCATCGCAATCCCGGCGGCGCTGCAGCCATATCTGGGCACGGCCCGGCTGGGTTGATGGGCGCACGGCGCTTCGCGCCGGTGATCTTCCTTGTGAGCGGCGTCGTCGCACTGCTCGTCTGGTGGCTCGTCTATACGCAGCGAGTCGTCACCGAACTGCGACGCGAGGCTGCCAGGTCGAGCCAGATGTACGCGCGCGTGTACCAGGCGTTGAGTCAGGAAGGCGATGACGGCACCGCTGCCTTGCTTGATCTCTCGCGATACATCGGTCAGGCCGGCGTTCCGATCGTTGTGACCAACGCCGCCGGAACGCCCACTGCATTTGTAAATCTGCCGTTCGCAGTTGATTCGCAGATCGACTCGCCGCAGGTTCGCGACTACGTGAAGGTGCTCGATCGGGCGAACGTGCCGATCAGCCAGCCAGGGGTCGGCAACGTGCATTACGGTGATACGCCGTTGGTCAATGGCCTGCGTGTGGTGCCTATCATCACTGTCGTGACGCTCGGGCTGTTCCTGCTGGCCGGCGTCTACGGTCTGGTGACACGCGGCCGCGCGGAGCGCGAGCGCGTGTTCGCTGGCATGGCGCGCGAAGCGGCCCACCAGCTCGGCACACCACTGACGGCGCTCGCGGGGTGGGTCGAGTTGCTGGCCGAACGCGGCGGGGGCACCGAGACGACGGCACAGACGGCCGTCGGCCATATGCGCGGTGACCTTGATCGCCTCGAACGGGTGGCCCACCGCTTCGAGCGCATCGGACGCCCGGCACAGAAGGACGGTGTCGATGTGCGCGAAATTGTGTTTCGCGTGGCGGCGTACTTTCGCGCTCGCGTGCCGACGAAGGCACATAAAGTCACGATCACGACGTCGCTGCCGGATGACCCGCTCCGCGTCGAGGGCGACTCGGTGCTGCTCGAGTGGGCGCTCGAATCATTGGTGCGCAACGCCATTGACGCACTGGCGGGTCGCGGCGGCAACGTCAGCCTGACGGTGGAGCCGCTGCCGGAAGGGGGCGCGCGCGTGGTGGTCGCCGACGACGGCCCAGGTGTGCCGCGCGAACTCCGCAAGGAGATCTTCAAGGCCGGGTTCACGACCAAGCCACGCGGCTGGGGCATCGGGCTTGCGCTCACCCGGCGAATCATCGCGGACAATCACGGCGGCCGGCTGACACTGCTGCCGAGTGATCGAGGGGCCGCCTTCGAGATTATGTTGGAGCGATGACCGACTCGATCGTTTCCCCGCTCGCCGGGCTGAACCGCGCCCAGTACGACGCGGTCATGCACACGCACGGCCCGCTGCTGGTGCTCGCTGGAGCCGGCTCCGGCAAGACGCGAGTGCTGACCACACGCATCGCGCGGCTGATCGAGGCGGAACACGTTCCGCCGCATCGGATCCTTGCCGTG